>NZ_JBQZGD010000028.1:0-32968 GCF_052691955.1 Myroides sp. TSA_177.3 | reverse complement strand
CTAAAATACGCATCCATTTATCCTGATACCAATAATAGTATCCTGGTGTCATGTCATTTTGTGTGAGCGTATTAAATACCAAAAGGCTATTTTCATAACCATTCCCATCATTTCCCGTAATCGTTTTGATATCCTGCGTAGAAGTTAAAGCCACTCGAGGAATTAAAATTCCTTTGTCGTTCGAAACGACATCTAGTTCCGATGATACATTAGGTACACGCGTGCCAATACCCGTTTGACTATAAGCTCCCCAAATTGCAATAAAAAAAGCCAGTGTGGTAATTTTCTTTTTCATACTATTTCAATATTTTTTATTAAAACTACCTAAATAAATGTTAATAAAATAAATAATCAACCGATTTTAACTATAAAATACAACAAATACGCACATCAAAATATTTTAAACAAAGGAATAATCACAAAACGAGAATCAATAACAAGGCGAGGGATTTTTTTCATCTATTAATCCGAATTTTCTTCTTCAACCCTCTAGTTGTGATTTTAAATTCTTTACCACTTCTGACTTCCCTCAACGAATCACCTCATCTTATTTCCCTTTACATTAAAAAACGAATCTGAAATAAAACTTATTTCAATACCTTTACGACACTCAAAAGCATCAATTAAAACGATTAGTAATTTCTCTAGCATGAGTAAAAACCGTTACTTCTATTAATAGTTAATTTTGAGCTTAGGCACCCCTTGGTAGCACAACATCTAACACCAAGTTCCTCCATTAACTACAAAACACTAAACCCTATGAAAGAGCATCACTACCAATCACAAATCGAGTGGACAGGAAATCAAGGTACAGGAACCAATCACTATGCGAAATACGAACGCAATCACACAATCCAAGTTGAAGGTAAGCCTTTACTAGCAGGTTCTTCTGACCCAGCTTTTCGCGGAGATCCAACAAAACACAATCCCGAAGATTTGTTTATCTCTACTCTTTCCTCCTGCCATATGTTGTGGTATCTACACTTTTGTTCTGTACATCAAGTTATTGTGGAAGCCTATACCGATACAGTTACTGGAATTATGATCGAAGAAAAAGATGGAAAAGGTCGATTCACTGAAGTGACCTTACATCCCGTAGTCACGGTTCAACAGCAAGACATGGTTGAACTAGCCCTGTCCTTACATCAAAAAGCAAGTGAATTTTGCTTTATTGCCAATTCGGTCAATTTTCCTGTGCAACATGTACCGACAATCAAGGTACGCGAAAGCTAACCTCAAAATAAATCCAAGACAATACAGCACGGAAAGATTTACACCAACAATATAAAAACAAACTAAATCTAAAGAAGAGAATTCAAATTCATCAATATAGCACCGAAAAAGAAATGAGGGTGGCCCAAAAGGCCACCCTCATTTCTTTGATTATATACGAGATTAAATAGGATTATTTTTTCTTTTATAAAGCCATAATAACCTAAATAAAAGCAATACACCCATTAGCCCTAAGCTGACTACAGTAATCCTACTCCCTGTTTTAATTACTTGAGGTTCAAATTCAATAATAATTATTCTTTAAAAAGGGGGTAAACTATTTCAAAAGCGAAAAAATATTCACTTGCTTTTCTTATAAAATACTGTGTATTTTTTATTCTTTAGCCGTTAAATCAAGCGTGATTCTATTCATCCACAACTGTTGTCTATCATTATTTTTTTCAAAATGCTGTAGCATGAACGGTGTATCATACCCTACTTTTTTATTGAAATAAAGCTGGCCATTGACATACACCTTGATGCGTTTCTTCACATTGACCATCTCAGGAGAAATGGCAATTGCCAAAGACTGAATACGAGATGTCGTCAGATGAAAGACATTGTCTTTATACTGTGCAATCACTTTACCTGATGCACGTGGAAAATCAAACGCGTCTTCATCGACAGCAACTTCTTCCATTGTGTCATCGTCATCACTGACATATTCCAACCATTTTGTAATTTTAAAATTCAAGGTAGATTGCCAATCCGCTTTGGAGGCTAAAGTATCTAATTTCATCTCTTGTAACCAATCTATACTGCCATTGGCTTCATCGTCGAATTCCCAAGTCAAAGAAGAAGGAAAAGGTTCTCTTTTTCGCTGCATTAAATCGGCAAACAGCAGTTGATACGCAGGTTCTGATTCATCAAATTCAGGAAACCAATGGGGAAATCCCTTATAGCGATATTCCTTATAATCTGCTCCTATGCCCTGCATCATAGCGGTCAAATCGTCATTGGCATTGGGAGGATAGTAGTAATCCTGATCCGTTGAGAAACTGATGAAATTTCTATTTTTTATATTCGCTACAAATGTACCGCCTGTATATACTTTAGGATGTGTATTAAACCCATAAAATCCGGCGAAAGGTGTTGCATGCTTCATTAAATAAGAGAAAACTCCTGTGGCTCCATTGGAATGCCCTGCTAGGAATACCTTATTGTCATCAACATGAATTGTTTCTTTGATGTTCTTCAATATACTTGGAATCATAAAGAAACCCGCATCAGAAGTCATCCAATTAAACTGTTTATTGGCGCGAGGAAATACGAGAATCACCTCGTGTTCATCGGCATATTTCGTGTAAAAGCGATTCCAACCTCCCAAGGTCATTTCTACTGTTTGAAATTCAAGCAACGGACTATATCGAACGGCTCCGTGTAAAAAGAACAACAACGGATAAGATTTCGCTGGGTTATAGTTTTTGGGTAAGTGAATATAATAGGACGTCTTGGTTGTGTCGTTTATCTGAAAACCAATTGAATAATCACGTTGATCTTTAGGTAAATAAGGGGTATCATACTTTAGCAATTCATATAGCTTTTTACCGTCCGTTACGCCGTTAAAATCTTGCTTTTTCGTTTTAAAAAATGCTTTTTCTTCTTTTTGAAGAATGAGATCGAGCTGTTTTTTTCGCTTTGTTGCTTCCGCTACAACTACCTTCCAACGTGGATCTGTTAGAAGGTTTTTACATTCTTCAATCGCATCTTCATGAACAATATTCATCCATCCTGGAAAACCATTGCCGTCTTTTTTTTCTCCAAGGAGTTGATCTAAGTAAGTAAATGCGAGGTCTTTTTCTTGTAGGGTTGAAGCCAAAACAGCTCCTTCATATAAATCATCTACAGCAATACTATCGGGAAATTGTGTAAACGCTTTTTGATACAACAATAAAGCTTGCTTGCGGCTTGTTTCCTCTTCTTTTTCTACTAAATCTTCTGCTTGCTTGATCCATTTTGTGTATCTTTCTTGCGCCATAACAACAGTACCGCAACAAAAGAAGATCCAAATAAGATAATGTTTCATTTTTTGGATTGTTTATGGCTAAGATACTTAACTTCTACGAATTCGTATACATCTGCTTTTCTTTTCTACACTAGCACAGTGACCAACACCTAATACCATCCTGATAAGAAGTTTCTTTGGATAATCCTTTTGGATAAATTGTGTTTTAATGATACCTTTCCTACTGGATTTTTCTTATCCTTTTTTTTTATTCCTTTCAGTAACACCGCTTATAGAGACGATGAATGCACTTTTAAAATTTGACCGAGAAGAGAAACAACTACGAGAACAATTAGCTAAACTACCTCGTACAAAATGGAATGCCCTATTTCCCATTCCATTTCTTGTGCTTTGCGCTTTCCTAATACCTGGAATTCCTTCAAAAAGAGATCGTCATGCTATGGCTGAAACGATGGGCTATTGGGAATCCTTTACTGCTATAGCCATTGTGTTTAGTCTAGCACTTCCTTTTATGATCTATTCTCACATTCAAAAAGTCAATGAAGAGATACACGATATAGAACGAAAACTCATTCGATTAAAATACAAGCGAAAAGAATGGGAAGCCGCTCAATCTTCTACCTGATAACCAAAACCATCTTATATCTATTGATTTGACAGGTGCAGAAATCTTTGAATTAGAAGAGAAAGACATCAGAATTCAAAATAAAGCTTTATTTGTTTTTTTTTAAGAAGTCTAAAAGAGCGGAGCGAAAAACGCTAAATCGAAGTAGGTATCTTATAAAACAGCATGTTATTTTTTCCATTTAGCAAAAAACACAAGTGCAAAACAAAGCGCAAACGCAACTCCCAATGAAACAAAAAACCAAAGCAATTGATGATTTTGAATACGGGAATCAAATTGTTCAAAATGCGGTTTAAAAACAAGTACTTCATCAACATTCGTATGTCCCAGATTAGCTAAAGCTGCTGCGTATTTTCCTCTGTCTTTTGCTTTATCTAACCCTTCCAGAAAAGTAAAACTTCGAAAGTTTGTTCCCTTGAATTCACTTTGAACTTCTCTTATAAACCGCTGGTAAATCATATTCAATTGCAGGTCATTCTTAGGGTTCCCCGTGTTTCTTTGATAAGAAACACCCAACCAATATGTATGATCCTTGGTTGGTTGATCCGAATAACGCTTAACTATTGGAAATACAGCGTATGCCCGAAAATATAAATCATAACTTGACTTTCCCGATGCTTTTATTTCGGTATACCATCCTACCATTTTGGTATCAAGATGATAGCGATTAACAGTATAATACTTGGATTTTGGTTCCTTATCTACTTGGGTAATATCTTCCAACGTTGTCAATTTCCCCAGGGCCTTATCAATATAATTTTGTGCAATCATCGTTGGTGCAATCATCGCAATACTAAATAGAGCACAGTAAAAATCCAACATTTTATCCTGTTTAAACTGCAACTGTTTCAATCTTGGACGCAAAATAAAAAACACTGTTATTGGGGGTACCACTATAGGTAGAAAAAACAAATACACATCTTCTCGTACAGGAAGATTTCCCACTATAAACAACAGCCAATGCAGAAAAGAAAGCCCGACAATAACAAGTACAGTAAGCTTTACCATAGGTAAGAAAATCAAGCGTATCTTTTTTGTTAATTCATTCATTGTATCGCATTTAGCATAGATTTATACTATACAGTATACGAAACTAAACGGATTAAGTGACTTATCACAATAAATTAAGCTTCATTTTTAAATTGCAACTCAATTCTTCCTACACAAAACGATATTATATTCAAACAAAAATCAATTATTATAATAATTATTCAAACAAATAGAAGTTTTTAATCAAAAACCTATTGTTTGCGATTATTTTTTGTACTACTTTTAAAAAACAAAATCAGATAAATCAACTCGTGATTTATTCGATATACAGCATCATTTCATTCTCAAATGATGATCAATACCCAATATCATACTATTTGCAAAACATCACTTTTCTAATCGAAAGAGAGGTATAAGCAAGCACCTACATCTACAGGCTTTCATAAACAAAAGCAATACAAGTATTATTTATTAACATTTTAATTTTTTAAACCATGAAAAAATCAATTTTTCTTGGAGTAGCATTCGCATTTGTTACTCTTATCGGATTAAGTAGTGCTAATTCTATTGGCACAGGTACTAAAACAACATTAGTTGGAGAAAAAAGCAACGTTATTACTAGCGAGAGCCGAAACTCAACCAATTCTAGTGCTACGACACACTCTAATGTAACTACTTTTGATGCCTTTATCCCTAGAAGATAAAGGAAAAAAGGCAAGGTCTAGGTCTAGTCCTAGACCTTACCTCTTTTTTAAGTTACCTCAACAAACAAAACGTTGGTGCAATCATCACAATACTAAATAAAGTACAATAAAAGCGCTGCATTTTATCCTGCTTAAACTGCAATTGTTTCAATCTTGGACACAAGATAAAAACACTGCGATTGGGGGTACAATTAGGAGTAGAAAAAAAATCAGATACATCCACTCGTGATTTATTCAATATTCAGTATCATTTCATTCTCGAATGAGGATCAATTCCCAACATCATACCGTTTGTAAAACGTCCCTTTGTAGTTCAAAGAGACGTATAAACAAGCATCTACAGGCTTTCATAAACAAAAGCAATACAAGTATTATTTATTAACATTTTAATTTTTTAAACCATGAAAAAATCAATTTTTCTTGGAGTAGCATTCGCATTTGTTACTCTTATCGGATTAAGTAGTGCTAATTCTATTGGTACAGGTACTAAAACAACATTAATTGGAGAAAAAAGCAATGCTATTAGTAACGAGAGTCGAAACTCAACCAATTCTATTGCTTCAACACAATCTAGTGCAAGTACTTTTGAGGCCTTTATCCCTAGAAGATAAAGAAAAAGGGTAAGGTCTATGATTAGACCTTACTTCTTTTTTAAGTTGCCCCAACAAACAAAACGTTAGTGGAATCACAGAAACAAAAAACAAAGATGACGCTAATGGATGTATCAAATGCATACTCTTCTTTTTTAAGCTATGCTATGTTTCTTATCTAGGACAGAGTATTAATCACCTCCCTATTGCTATATATATTCATTTTTTATTTGTCACTATGAAAAAATTATATCATTACTTCGTATACCTAGTACTACTCTTGTACTGTTCTTTTATTTTCCTAATTCAGGTTTATGATCAAGGTTATTTTAAATCTGATACCATCCAACAGATTAAAGAAAACTATGCACTACCATTTTTTGAACAAAACTGGAGCATGTTCTCCCCCAATCCTCCAATGGGCAATCACTATTTTCTAGTTCAATTCTGTACGGCAACACAGAAAAGTGATTTGATTGATATCCAACAGCTCATCAGAATGAGGAGCTATAGCTCTTTTTTTTCTATCGATCAACGACTAAAAAAATATTTTTCAGGGTGTTTCAATGATATAGTGAAACTACAGCGTAACAACATTAAGATTCAAGATAACCCCCATATTAGTCAAGGATTAGAATCTATTGTTAACTATTCCAAATTTGTTTTTCAAAATCAAGCTGATTTTCAATCCTTGATTCAGCCCCAAGACTCTGTTTTTATCAAACTATTTTTGGTTGATGAACAACTCAATACGGATATCCACCTCCCCAAAACGTATACAACTATTTATACTGAATTAGACAAACTCTTTTTAATACAACAGCACTAATGGAACATCGAACTACTGGTATTATACTACTTCGCATCTTAATAGGATTAAGCCTTATGAAGGATTTTATTACCTATTATACCCATCGAAATTTTATTTTCGATAACAACGGCATTGTTTCATACGAAACTTATCAAGATCTTGTGCATTACTATAACCTAGAACTTTTACATATTGATTTCAATCAGCCTAGTCATGTGTTCCTCTTTTGTCTTCTAGGCTTTCTATGCAGCTTGACTTTTACCTTGGGCATGCTTCCTCGAATTTCGGCTATATTGCTCTTTTTCTTGCTTTTTATATTCAAATTCAGAAATATCTACCTCCTTGATGGTGGAGATAATATCATTACAGCAATACTTCCTTTTTTCTTTTTTATTTCTTCTAAAAGTTTGTGTAAACCCTATACTAAAATTGTAGAAAAAATAGGTATTGAATCAAATTACTATCTCAAGAAACTTACTACTGTTGCTACTTTTGGTATTATGATTCAAATCTGTATCGTTTATGTCTTTGCAGGTTTACATAAACTACAGGGAGAAGTTTGGCTTGATGGTACTGCCCTTTACTACATTTTAAACACTAGTGATTTCTCTGCGTATGCCGTGAATGACTACATCACCCAATTTCCCCTTCTCGTTTATGCATTAACCTGGTCTACGATTGTTTTTCAATTGCTATTTCCCATTTTCGTCTGGTTTAATTCCACAAGAAAAATTATTTTACTTATTGGTATCCTCTTGCACTTGGGTATCTTAGTATTCATGCGAATTGATAATTTCTCTTTTATCATGTTGGCTTGTTATGCGGTTTTTTTTACAGATCAAGAATACGATACATTACAGTTAAAAACCAATCTATATCTAAAAATATAGACATTCACCTAGAAAACACCACCTCCTCTTTTTACGTGAATTTAGCATTGGTTTCATCATATTAGTTCTTTTATTCCATTCTCTTTTACGTGTATAAAAAGCGTATTTGAGTTTCTATTTGAGTCTTTTTACTGTACTTTTACGCTTACAATTGAAACTATACGATGGCAAAATATGACGATGCAGCTTGGCATTATAATGGAGACTTTCCAAAGGATTTACCGAAAGAAAACGGTGCAACGCATATTGGTATGCTTTTATCTTGGTGTATTGAAATGGAACTAATAGCTGAAGAGCAAGTAGAAGATAATAGCACGCAAATAACCCAAGTAAAAAATCGAACACAAACGGGTGTTGATTTTTTATTTAACTGTTGCGATGGTAAATTTACAACGGCTGACTTGAATGAGGTAGGTAATGGTTTTATTCAGGATTACTATGATGATGAAACGCTATTTGCACAAGCCTACAGTGACTATCTCTCTGATTATGCTCAAATCTTTAATATCAAAGTCATAGATCATTATTTAGATCATGATAGTTTATACCGCCTTGAAAATTCTTGGGCCAATTATGACCTGTTAAAGCCCATCCTCAATCAGCGTTTTATGGCTTGGCAAAATTTCAAATCGCAATAAAATTATTAATCCTTCGTGCTATTTTAGGCGTTTTTCTAAATAGGCATCAAAACGACTATCCAAGCATACACTGATATCCGTTGTCAAAAATTCCCCTTGATAGAATAAACTAAAAATAGTTGCAGGACTTGGTGCTTGTTGGGCTTGTTCACTGGATTCCAATTTGACCATAGTTAGGGATAAATTGCGTTTTTTTGCAGTTGCCACCAATGCATGTTCCACATGCAAAGCTGAAAATGGACAACGATTTGAATAGTATACCGTAAGCTCTGTTGTTTCTTTACATCGCCCAGTCTTTACACTGTCATTAAATGTAGGATCTACTGCAGTTGCCTCTAATTTTAAAGCCAATAAACTAAAACCTGAACTTGTTTGTTCCATGGTTTTAAACCCTTGTTTCAACAACCATTTGGTATCACTCATGAAGTGAAACTTTTTCGTTCCTACTACCGTTACCAATCCCTTATAATTGTTTTGCTTAGCATCATCAATAGCCAGTTGGAGTAACTGTTTGGCATATCCTTTTCCTTTATATTGTCCAGAAACCCAAAAGCAATTAATCAACAAATAATCCGGCGCTATCACGGGTGCCCAACCTATTGCCGCGGGTCCGTATTCAATAAACACTTTAGCCCTCGCATCTAATCGACGAAAGACATAGCCATGCTCCATTTCTCTTCTCAACCAATCTTTCTTTAATTGGTATCCTTCCTGCGATTTTTTATCTGCTATAGCGCAACAGATATGCTCTTGTTCGATGTTGTGCTGATCTAGTTTGATGAAGTTTTCCATTGTGTTTCAATCGGATGATAGACAAATTTACCTATACCTAAAAGTACGCCAAATAAACGAACCCAAGGAAGAATGAGCCTTTTAATTTCTATACCGTCAACGCATAAAAAAAGGCTTAGTGTATTTCACTAAGCCTCTCTTTTCTATATTCTATTTTTATAAACTCTTCGCAATTTTTTTTGCGAATTCTTTTCCTGTTTTTGCAAATCCTTCTCCAATTCGAGTTTCATTATTAAAGTTTGAACCAAATTGATTTCCAGGCATATCTATAAATTTATGATAGGCTAACACCACGGTTGGGTTCTCTCTACTTACTAATTTCAATGTTGAAGTAACTTTAGCTCCTTGTCTCATAATTCCAGCATCCCACCCTGGGTAAATCCACAGCACATCAACCAATAAAAGGTATTTTGAGTTCGGTGCATTTTTAGTAAATTTTATTTTTCTATCGGTATACTTGTTCGCTAACAATAAAAATTTAGGATCCCAAATTTCTTCTTTACTACGCTCCCAACTCTTCACCCAAAATTCTCCTGATCCTTCATCTTTCTTTTCTAAGTTTTTGATGTGGTTTTGTACATACTCTTCTTCCGTAAAGTTTTCCTTCATCATACGAAGATTATCATAGGTAAAAACAACCTCAACTTCTTTTTCCCCCTGCAAGAGCTTAAAATCTTTGATGGTTTGTGCAAACGATTGTACTGTTCCTAAAACAACAAACAGTACGATATAAAATGCTTTTTTCATTATGTAGTATAATTTGCTGCAAAAGTACTATTAAGAACATATTAACCAAAATTTTATATTGCTTTATATTTAAATCATATAAAATAGGCACAGCACTCTCGTGCTGTGCCTACAACTTAACGTAAAAAAACAAACGTTTTTATTGTTATATAAAATAATAAACAAACGTTTCAACAAAAATTTTACTAATTATTACTTGGCTTTTATACGTTCAAAAATACAAGCTATATCTCTTTTTATTCTTACACTTTTTGCTTGTTAAACCCTACATATCACAGCAAAAAAAGAGAGTATCCTTGTGGGATACTCTCTTGCTTATTTTATTTCTTTAAAAACGTCTTTGGAATAAATATCATCTAATCCGTAGAAAAGACGCCCTTTTAGACTTGCTGTTGGTGTGATGTATACTGAATCTAATCCGTAATTAATTGATTTTGCCACTAATTCGGTACAATACAACTTATCATCATCCTCTGCATTAAAATTTAAGTCAAATTTTACTTGTAACTGAACGTATTCTTTCGCTTTATTCAACATTGTGTTTCGAGCTATTGAATCCATTTGATTCTCAAAAAAAGTATAGGTTTTAGCATTTTTGATAAAGCTACTCACCTGTTCCCTTAAAGCGAATCCCTCTCCTGTAAATTCATCGGCTTCAATATGATAAACAAAAATAGAATCTTGTTCTTTACTGATAATACCGATATGTGAGTATTTCTTATCCCGAGATCCCATTTGTCTAAAAAGATCTGAGAGATACCCTGTTCCTTGTCGAACAATTAAATCTCCACTTTTTAAAGGAACTAAAATTTCAATTTCAGATTCCTCTGTTTTAGAAGCTTGGGTACAAGAGACGAAAAGTAAAAAAAGACTAAGTAAGCATCGGTTTATTTTTGAGGTTCCATATTGACCAACCATTTTCCATCCATTTTCACTAAGGTAACTTCTGATTCTTTTCCTTTTTGATTTTTCACTGTTACCCATGCTTTACTATCCACAATAGAATCTTTTACAAACTCTATTTTTGTCTCAGGCTCAACTGGTAATCCACCAAAAGATACCGCCATTTCTAATAATTTCCCTGTAGGTTCTGTTGCGTATTTTTTCGCTTCATCTATTTTTCCCTTAGCTACATTCTCTGTAAACTTAATCGCTACATCTTTGGGCCCTTGAGAACAAGAAGCCAATAAAAGTCCTAAAGACAATACCATTGCAATTTTTTTCATCTTTCAAAATATTTAAAATACAAGACAAAATTAACATTAATTATTTAAAATTTTACACAAAATCAAACAATTGTCATCCAATATTTACATTTACAAAAATCAATTTTTCATTTTATTAAGCAACAGTCCTTTTTGGATAAAAAAAAGAGAGAAAACGCGCTACGTTTTCTCTCTCTCTATATCTGAAAGCCTTTTAATGTTGCTTGTGTGTTTTTCTATACTGAATAGGTGTAACTCCCACCTGTTTTTTAAAGAATCGTCCGAGGTAGGATTCTTCAGTAAAATTGAGATCCCCAGCAATAATAGCCACAGTATCATTGGTTTGTATTAACCTAGATTTGATTTCATCAACTAGTTGCTTTTGGATGAAATAACTCGCAGGAAAACCAGTTATCTCTTTGACAACATCGTTGAGATAATGGGGATGTACATGCAACAAGGCAGCATACTCATTGACTTGTTTGAGTACTATAATTTTCTGATTCACTAAAAGTTGAAAACGAGCAACCAGTTGTTCTTTACGTGATAAAACAAAAGGCGTTTCTACTTTTTTATGGTTGTAAATACGTTCTGCTTCCAATAAAATAATATTCAAGAACATACGTACAAGCAAGTCGTCATTAAAGGTTTGCTTTTGGCATTTCTCATTGTTTAGCTTCCAAAACAAATGCTCCATCATCGACACTTCTCGCTCTCCCAAATTCACAAATGGCTGCTGACCAAATTGAAAAAACGGGAAGCTATTCAACTTGATTTGATGTTTCAAACAAAGTAAGAAATAATCTGAATCAAAAAGACACATAAATCCTTGTACGTCATCACTCCATTGTTGGATATGATGCAGTTGATTCTCCCCTATAAAATACATATCCCCAGCGGTAAAAGTATGTTTGGTATACCCAATAATCTCCTCCACTTCCCCTGCTGTAATAAGCACCATGGTATAGAACTGTTTTCTCGTTTGTCTACCTGACACAAAAGTGGGCAATTGGGATAAGTTTTCCAACGTAAAAATCTCCAAAAACCCGATGCCACTTTGATATGCAATCGTGCAACATTCTTCACACACAATATTGCCTTCTTGATCAGCAAAATACAGCGCTTTAAATTCTTCTAGCGTATGAATTTCTTTGATATTATCTTCGCTTTTCATCCTTCCCTTTATTTATATTAAAGATAGCAACAACTTTTGATACTAACGATATGGTAGTTCTTTTTCTGATTAACTAAACAGTATCGCATGCAGTACAAGCCCACCCAAGTAAAGTCCGACACCATAAATAGTATGTGCCATTAAACTTCTGAACCGTGCTGTTTGCGGTTGTGGAGTTTTGGAAGCCGCAATACCAAAGCCAAAAGCTGGTTGCATCATAAAGAATGGCGCTACTGTAGTAAGAATTCCAATTAATAAAGCAGGAATCACCGTTGGATGACCAACCCATGCTACGCCCCAAATAAGCAATAAAACAAAGGCAAAAGTAATTCCTATTAAGTAATGAGCAGCCCATCCAATTGCTCTTTCTCCTGCAATAGGCGTCGCCTGCATGATGTTCGCATGGCTAAATACTCCGTGCTTAAAATGACCAATCCATCTCCCTAAAAATGCATAATTTAGGGAAGGAATATTAAACGCCTTTTTCAATACAACGGCATATAAATCCATAAAAATAGTTGCACTTACTCCGATAACTATCGAATATCCTATAAGTTGTAGTATCGTATTCATCATAATCTGTTTATTTATTCTATACAAAAGTAGGACTTTCCCCCTGTCTAGTATAGATCCTATTTGGAGTAAAAACAGGACAAATCACAGATAAAAAAAGAGGACTGTCCAAGGTCCTCTTTTCGTCAACAAACTAGCAAACGATACAAAGTATTCGCATAGCATTCAGTAATTAAGTAATAATATGATCTAAAAACTTTCGTTCAAACCTTTGATTCTTTCGATAAAGAGAAGGCGGAATCCCGACTGTTTTTTTAAATTGTTTACTCATGTGACTGACGTCTTTATAATGTAATTGTTGTGCAATTTCTTCCAGTGATAACTCACAATATGAAATCAGTTCCTTCACCTTTTCAATGCGTTGTAGGATATAATACTTCTCTATGGTTAAGGTCGTATGTGCTACAAATAATCGGGCAATTCTCGCATAACTCATGGAGGAAGTAGAAGCCAAATAATCGGATAAATTCAAATGGGATAAATGCTTCTGTTGAACATAAGCAATGATCTTGGTTTTCACCTGTTCTACCACAATCTGTTTCGCATCATCCAAAACTTCAAATCCCACTTGAGACAATCGTTCCTTGATTTCATTATTCATGGGTTGTGTTATGGGTTTTTCCAACTCCACTTCGCCTAAACGCACAACTTTCACTTTTACCTCTAACTTCAACAACTCTTGCTGTACCAAGGTAATACACCTTGGACAAACCATGTTTTTTACATATAAAATTAAATCGCGCTTCATACTTTAAAAATATAGGGAAGTAGGAACTACTCCCCTATGGAACAAATTAATTAACCTGTGCCTCTGCTACAAATTGTTGGTAATTCGCTTCATTTTTAAAATAAGCAACTTCACCGTTGTCTCCTATCATGACAATGTAAGCTTCGGCTTTATCTACTGTTTCTAAGGTAAAAGGGTCTTTGGCGTAACGCACACTTTCATCCTCTGGAATTCTAGATTGACACATCGCACAACAGCCGTAATATATTTTGCCGTCATGCTCTACTTCTAATTGTTTTTTCCCCATAAAAGCATCGTTCACCATACAAACTAATTCCTTGGGAACCACATCTCCTTTTTTGTATTTCTCAGAAGACGCAACAGGCTCTCCCATGCTGTGATTCATTTCTTCTTTCACCTGTTCTAAAGCGGCTTCTGCTTGTTGGTTATCTCCTTGTTTTTTTTCTCCACATGCAATAGCTACTACACTTACGGCTAATACTACTGCGATTTTAATTCCTTGTCTTTTCATTTTCTTATTTAATTTTTTGTTCATGCATAATTTCTTCTGTTGCCATCTTCAGGATTTGTGTTCCTGCAGTTAATTCGCCAAAAACCTCAACCATCATCGGCATTACTCTTCCTTTGGCTACTTTGATATGATAGGCAACTCCATCTCGTACCTCAATAACATATACCCCTAAATTACTCTCAACTAAAGCCGATTTAGGCACAAAGAAACTCGGTTCTTCTCTTTTTAATTGTAGGGTTACATCCGCAATCATATTGGGTTTCAACAGCTGTTCTTTGTTGTTGATGTCTGCTTGGATTTGCTCTGCACGCAGTTTCAAATCTAAACTTCCCGCTTTTCGAGTTATCACACCTGTAAATTCCTTTTGAGGCAAGGTTCTCACTTTAAACTTAACTGTATCCCCTTCTTTGATATAAGGCGTATTGGCCTCAGCAATAGATAAGTTTAAGCGCAGCGTATGAATATCTTCTACAATAAGCAAGGGGGTTTTACTCATTGGTCCTACATAAGCGCCTTTATCGACCTGTCTATCCGTAATGACTCCATCAAAAGGTGCTCGAATAACCAGGTACTGATCAATGTTCTGCATCTCTTCATAGGCCGATTTTGTTGCCGCTAACTGTGCTTTATCTGCTAACATTTTGGCTGTAATCTGCTCTAAATAATCTGGAGCAATTGCACCCGGTGTTTCATTCGCTTTTAGGGTGCGATCGTACGTGGCTTTGGTCGAAATATACATCGCTTCTTGGGCTTTCCACTTCGCTTGAGCATTGGATACTTGAGCCTGAATTTCAGGTGCTTCCAACACCATTAATACTTGTCCCTTTTTTACGTGATCTCCAATATCTACTCGCAAATCTGTCACATAACTATTTACTTTCGCAAATAGTTCCGTGCGTTGATCGGCTCTCAATTCACCAGGTAACTGTAAAGGAACCACAGGATTACTCTTCTCAATGGCCACCGTTTCTTTGTTATTCATCCCAGGCATCATCATACCTGTTTCGCCTTTTTTCTCTTCCGTTTCTGGCGTTTTCTTATCTGCACACGCAGTTAATACTACTAAACTAACTAGGGTTATATATATTCTTTTCATGATTCTTATTTGTTTTCAGTCGGTATATAGTGAATGCTTTCGGTATCTTCTGGATCTAAAGAAGGAGATTGTCTGTTTACTTTATTCATTACCCAAGCAAATACCATGGGTAAAATCACCAATACCGAAATGGTTGAGGCTAACAATCCACCAATTACAGCTCGTCCTAATGGAGCTACTTGCTCACTTCCTTCTCCATGTCCGATAGCCATCGGTAGCATTCCTGCAATCATCGCTAAAGTAGTCATGGCAATTGGGCGAATACGCAATTTAGTTGCTTCAATGGCTGCGGCTGTAGAGGTCCATCCAATCTTGCGCAGCGTTTCTGCGTTGTTAATCAAGAGTACAGCATTCGCAATGGATACTCCGACAGACATGATAATTCCCATGTAGGACTGTAAGTTCACTGTGGATCCAGTTGCTTTGAGCAGTAACAAAGACCCCAACATTACGAAAGGCACCGTAGTTAAGATTACAAACGACACTTTAAACGATTGGAAATTAGCCGTAAGCATCAAGAAAATCACAACAATAGCCACCAATAAACCACCGGCTAAACTTTTCATTGTATCGTCCAATACAGGTGCCATTCCCATCAATTCTACGTTTACTCCTTTAGGTAATTCTCCCAATTCAGCAATCGCTTTTTCTACATCTTCTTTGGCGCGATTCAAGTCGGTTTTATGCACGTTCGCTATTACAGTTACATACCCCATCGTTCCTTCGTTATAACTCTCTGCCAATACTTTAGACTCTGTAATCGTTGCTACATCACTCAATACAGGACGATCTGCATTTTTACTCAAAGGAATATTCTCTAACTCTTCTTTGCTATTCAATTGATTCTGGGGCATTTGTACTTGTACGTCATAGGCAATTCCCATCATACCCCCTACCCACATATTGCGGTTTGTATAGCGAGAAGAAGCCGTTGTAGCAACCAATGATTTAGCAATATCCATTGCATCTAATCCCAATTGAGCGGCGCGAACACGGTCAATATTAATTTCATACGCGGGATAATTCATCGAAATTGGCATCTGCTGATCACGCATATAATCGATGTCCTTCAACTTCGTCAATAGCTTATTAGCAGTCATCATATTCATTTTACGCATCATCCCTGAAATGCGGATTTCGATTGGCGTATTCGTTCCTTGACTTAAAATTTTCTCCGTCAATTCGATCGGTTCAAACGTCAATTTCAATTCAGGCAATGTCGCTTGGATGCGCTCGCGGATTTGATCTTTTAATTCATCTGTATTTCCGCTAAAGTCTTTAAAGGCAATCTGCATAGAGGCTTCATGTGGACCTGCATTATACAGGTAGATTGGACTCACGGCAAACGAAGAAGGATGTTGTCCCACAAAGGCAGATGAAATAGCAATCTTATCCTTGCCAAATAAATCTTCTAACTCAGCTAATAACTTTTTCACCTTCATTTCGGTATGCTCAATACGCGTTCCTTCTGGTGCAGTAATACGCATTTGTACCTGACTTGAATTCACCGTTGGCAAAACGTCTTTACCGATGTTTTGATACATAAACGCCACGGCTAACAAAGCAAATACAATAGAACCCACGGCAATAATTTTCTTCAAAGGCATCAGTTTCTCAATTTGAGCCACCATGCGATTCTTGAATTTATCAAATCCTTTAGCTTCTTCCGAAATTGCGTGTTTCTCTGGATTGTATTTCATGATCCAATTCGCCATAATAGGCACGAACGTCTGGGAAAGCAAGAAAGAAACGGTCATCGCAAATCCAATAGCCATGGCCAAAGGCATAAATAAGGCACCTGGAATACCCGTCATCATGAATGCAGGGGCAAACACGGCTAAGATGCTGAATAGAATTAATAGCTTTGGAAAGGCAATCTCCTTACAGGCATCCCAAATGGCTTGGACCTTACTCTTACCGAGGGCAAAATGCTGGTGTATATTCTCAATGGTTACCGTACTCTCATCTACCAAAATACCAATAGCTAAAGCCAATCCAGACAACGTCATGATATTGATGGTTTGTCCAAATAATTTCAAGAATAAAACAGAGGAAATAATGGCAATTGGAATCGTCATAATTACAATCAAGGCTCCTCTTGGGTCACGCAAGAACAACAAGACCATTAATCCTGTTAATAACGCCCCTAGAACACCTTCTACAATTAAGCTTTTTACCGCATTAATTACATTGACTGATTGGTCAAATTCGTACGAAATTTTCACATCATCCGGTAGGTTATTCTGAATATGTGGAATTGACTTTTTCAACTGTTGTACAACATCATACGTAGAGGCTTTCCCTGACTTGGCTATATTAATGTAAACCGAGCGTTTTCCGTCCACAAGTGCATATCCAGTCGTAATATCAGCTCCATCTTTTACCGTGGCTACATCGCGTAAATAAACGTTGTCTACTTGTCCTTTAAACAACGGAATATCACCAAATTCTTCCACCGTTTTAAGCGTATTATTGGTCGGAGTCAAGTAATTCTTTTCCCCTACATATACGTTTCCTGATGGCATGGTTACGTTTTGTCTGCTTATCGCCTCCACGATTTGTTCAGGACTCATCTGATGCGTGCGCAGTTTATTCGGATCAATATTAATCTCAATCGTACGTGGGGAACCACCAAAAGGAGGTGCCGTTGTCATTCCTGGAATTTTAATCAAGAAAGGACGTGCCACGAAATTGGCGATATCTTGCAATTCGTTATTCGTTTTTGTTTCAGAGCGAAACACCAACTGTCCCACAGGTTGAGAAGAGGCATCAAAACGAATAATGAATGGCGGTGGAGCGCCTGGAGGTAAGAAAATCACAGAACGGTTGGACAGGGCTGAGATAGAAGCAATCGCCTCTCCCATATCTGTTCCTTCGTAAAACTCAATTTTCATTAAGGTTAATCCTTGTGTATTTTTAGTATCGATACTTTTAATCCCATTGGCAAAAAGCATCATATTTACATACATCTTAGTAAAATAACCTTCCATTTGTTGTGGCGTATATCCATTAAATGAATGGGCAATATACACCACAGGTAAATTCATTTCAGGTAAAATATCCACCTGAATCTCTTTGGATGATTTAAATCCAAAGAACAACAAGCCTATAACCAATACCATAATAGATATCGGTTTGCGCAAGGCAAAACGAATTAAATTCATATTCTATTATTTTTGGGGAATAGCGTTGACTAAAAGTTGAATATCTCCTTGAGCAGAAGCTTGCATTAAAAGTGCTTGCCAAATGTTATTTTGAGCCACTTCAAATGCAATTTCAGCACGTTGTAACGTGTACAAAGCTTGAGTAAAAGCCACTAAATCGCTCAACCCATTTTCATACAAGGCTTGTTGCTGATTAAAAGCAACAGTAGCCGCCTGTACTTCAATTGTACTGTGTGTCAAAATGCTCGTCGCATTATCATACTGCTCTTTCGTTAACAACACTTGGTTTGTTAATTCACGATCCATTTTTGCATATTCCTCTTGCAAGCTTTGAGAAATTTTTTCTTGCTCTTTTACTTTGGATGTTGTTCGGAAAAAATGCGAAATATTCCACGTCAACTGCAATCCTACCAAATAATTACTGCGATCAATTCCTACGCCATTGCTGTAGTTCTTAGTAAATGCAGTATTATCTTGTACGTAGTTCCAATCGAAACCAGAGCCTCTACCTTGAATAATTCCAAATGCGTTCAACTGAGGTAAACTGCCGCGATGTACGAGTTTTTCCATCGTTTGGCTTTGCTTCACGCGTTGTTCTTGCCATTGTAAAATGGGATGATGCTCTAAGGTATATTCTTGTTCAAATACCAGCGGCTTCGCTGTATAGAAAAGTGAATCTAATTCATATGATTGACGCTCGATATCCAATAAATCAGAAAGTTGTTTGTCCCATTCTAATTCTTTGTCATACGCTTTAATGTAGGTTGTTTCTGCAAAAGCTACTTCAGCTTGCGCCAAGCGCTCATCAACTTGAGCAATTAATCCACTCTTTACTTTTGCAGCCGTAACCGTATAGAACACTTTTGCGCGCTCTAGATTTCGCTGTTGTACCTCAACAATGCGTTGTGCTGCTAGTAAATTAAAATAAGTGGCACTCGCCTTCACTTGCTGCTTGAAAATCTCTTGAGCTAGATCTTGTTGAGCGACGCCTTGTTGGGCTTTTGTCATGGCTACGCCTTGGCGTGTTTTACCAAAGGAAAATAAATTCCAATTGACATTGGCAAAATACAACGATCCAAAGGCTGCATTCCAATTCTGTTCTGTCAAAGGCATAGAAGTAGCTGCAGAGCCTAATCCGCCGTAGGCGTATAAAGGTCCGTTTTGTGCATTAATTGTTCCGTAGCTTTGTTGAGCACCGAACGTTAAATCTGGAAAATAATTTCCCTTTTGGTTTTGGGTATTGTAAATGGAAGCTTGTAGTTGGGCTTCTTTACTTTTTATGAGGGGATAGCGTTGGGTAACTTGCTCAATGGCCTGTTCCAAAGTAAGTGTTTGGGCAGATACAGCACTTGCTGCACACCATAAAACAACGCACGCTATTGTATTGAATTTCATTTCAAATCACGCGTTTAATTATACAATAACTCAGCCGTATCTATCCTAAGGGACAGATACCTTCAAAGTGTCTTGTATAAATCAAATTCGATACACGCAATGCTTGATATACAAAGGAATTTCCTTTGTTACATACAGGTAATATATATAGGGATTTAATACCTCTTTTGGTGCAGCAATAAATTCGTACACTGCACCAAAATAACGGTGCAAGATAGCATCAACAAAAAACGAAACTTTAAGCACCTTAAATGTTGAATTCTGTACTTCCGACTTTACTTTTACAACTTCAACTTTGTCTTGACAGCAATTCTTCTTTGGTTCGTTAACCGTTTTTCCTTTTTTGCTACAGAATGCACAATTTTCTTCTGCGTTTTGAGCAAAAGCCATACTCGTTTGCTGCACCAATCCTTTACAGATGTGCTGATATGTACTAAAGCCAGAGGCTAAAAAGAAGTACATAATACCAAATAGTATGACTAATATTCTCTTCATATATAGGGCGAAGATATCAACTCCTACACAAAAGAGTATTACATAATTTTTGGAATCTGTTGTATAATTTCACAAAGAAGCCTACAACTTAGGGAAGGTTATTTTTCGAACGTATCGCCTTCTTTTACGGTTTTTAAATCGCCCACTAAGATGCGATTCCAAGTGGAATTTCCTTTTTGTACATACGCTTTTCCACCTTCTTTTTTCACAACCACAACAGGCGTTGCCTCAACTAAATTGGCATCATTTACCGTCCAGATATACGTTGTATTATCACGCGTGAACAGCGCTTTTTCATCCAATACTTTCGTTGGTATATTTAAAATACTCAGGTCTAGTTTTCGAATATCTTGTATATTGGGAATAGAAGATACATTCAAGGTCATGATTATTTTTCCGTCTTCATTAATGGATTGTTGCGTAAAAGATTCCAAAACAGAAGCGGGTAATTGTAGAGCAGATTGATCTTGAAAAACAACTTTGGCTCTTGTTTGTTGTAAATGATTGCGCAAGAGTAAATAGTTCTCACTCGTCACTGCAATTTGTACTGATTTCGCTTGACCTTGTTGCAACATTAATAAAGGTTGATTCACCTCAATGGTTCTACCTGCTCCTACTAGAATCTGTTTTACAACCCCTGCACTAGTGGCTTTGATTGCTTTTTCTACTGCAACAACATTCGCCGATGAAGTTATTTTATTGATTTGTTCCTCATACGCAGCAGCTTCTTTTTTAGCTGTATTGTAGGCCTCATACTGCTTTTCATATTTATCTTTGGCTTCTGTTCCATCTTCCCCTCGATCAATCGCCAATAGTTGTTCCAATTGCTCTTTGACCACTTGCTTCGCTTCTTTTGCTTTTCGCGTCGCTTTGCCTAAACCAAGCGTATCTCCTTGCGTTACACGCATCAAGGCAATTTCCTGTCCTACTTCAATGCGACTATTGACATCTACTTTTAACTGTACGAGTTCTCCTCCTCTATCTGCACGCATCGCAATAGAGGGCGCTGAAGCCATTTGTGTTGCATAGGTTTGATTGACAACAATAACCTCTTCTGAAACAGGTTGCACCTGTACGCCTTCTGAAGCAAGAGGCAACTGTTCTTCTCCTGTTGTATTCGTTTCTTTTGTTTCACCTGCGCGTTCATTCATTCCGCGAATGCCCACCCAAACCAAAAAAACAATACAGCCCACCGTCATAATAATTTGTTGCGCTCTAACTTTTGTATTCTTCATAACTTGTTTCAATAAGAGTTACAAATATAACTAACAATCCTCCGATTTTAAAGTTCTTTTCACGCTCGATTTTCATTTTCTTCTACACACCTTCAAATCGTCTAAAAACAAAAACTGACTTCCTCAAAAGAGAAGAAGCCAGTCTTTTTTTATTCACAACAACACTTGTAATTAGTGTCCGCCTAAAGCACGGTATAAATCAATTTTTGACGCTAAATAGTCGCGTTTTAATTCTGCATAGTTTAAATTACTTTGCAAGGCTAATGCTTGCGCATTCACCACTTCTAAATAAGAAGCTTTATCCAATCCAAACATCACTTGAATATTGTCCAAGGACGTATTTAAAAGTAGGACGCGTTGTTGTACTACTTTTTCTCTTTCTTGCAATTTATCCATTTTCACCAAAGCATCATGCACATCAGCATAACCAACTACAACCGCATTTTTAAAGCTAATGGCTGCTTTTTCTCTTTCAATTACAGCAATTTCATAGGCCGTTCTCAATTTTTTCTGTTGAAAAATGGGTTGTACCAATCCTCCGATTACCGTTCCAAATAAAGAAGCAGGGGTATTAAACCATTGAGAAGCTTCGATCGCATTCAATCCACCTTGAGCTGAAATAGTTAAGCTCGGATACATCTCTCCTTGTGCAGCTCCTGCTTTTGCGTTCGCTTTTCTCAATTCTAATTCTGCAATTTGAATATCCGGGCGTTGACTTAGGAATTCCGCAGGTACACCTGTATTCAAATCCGTTGAAAATTGCAATGCATTAATAGAAGTTGTACGTTGAATCTTTTGTGGAAAATGATTGAGTAAAACGCCTAAGGCGCTTTCCTGCAACGCAATTTCTTGTTCGATTTGCGGAAGTAATTCCTGCGCTTCTAACCATTGGGCTTCTGCTTGTTGAACCGCTATACTTGATTCGTTTCCGATCTCATACATTTTTTGCGTCAAGGCGAATGTTTTTTCGCGTAGCACCAAGCCTTCTTCTGCAATGCGCAACTGCTCATCCAACATCAACAAATTGATATAAGCCGTAGCTACTTCAGCTACTAATCTATTTTGAATGGCTCTTTTTACTTCTTGTGTTTGCATATAAGAAGCCAAAGCTGCTTCTTTTTCTCGTCTAAGCTTTCCCCAAACATCCAATTCCCATGACAAATCTAAACGGGCAGTATAATCCTTGCTAATACGCGAAACTCCTGTTTGTGCAATCTCGCTGTTCTTAGACCACTCCGTGTGATTTCCGGTTGCCTGCATGGTTAAGCTAGGCAACAAGGCCATTTTAGACTGTTTGTATAGCAAATTTACCTGGTCTATATTTTTAATGGCTAATTGTAAATCGGTATTTTGATCCAAAGCCAATTGAACATAATGCGCTAACTCCTCCTGACCAAAAAAGTTTTGCCAAGATAACTCAGCCATGGTATTGGCTGAACTATCAACCTGCGGATTGACATAAAATTGATCCGGAGTATCCAAAGCAGGTCGCTCATAATCTTTTCCAACTTTACAAGCAGTAAAGACCAAAGCAAGGGGTATGATATATACGTATTTTTTCATTTCAAATTTCTTTTTAAACTTCTGTTGGTTGTTCTGTTGCTGTTGGTGCGCCTGAAATTTTCTCTTGAATGTATTGGAAGAATACATACAAAATTGGGATAACAAATACACCTAGTACAACACCAAAGAACATTCCTCCAGCTGTACCAATACTAATGGAGTGGTTTCCTTGAGCAGATGATCCTTGTACGAACATCAAAGGCACTAAACCGGCAACAAAGGCAAAAGAGGTCATCAAGATTGGACGCAGACGCAAGCGCGAAGCTTCTAATGCAGCCTCCACAATGGATAATCCAGCATTTCTTCGCTGTACGGCAAATTCCACAATCAAGATGGCATTCTTCGCCAATAAACCGACGAGCATGATGAGTCCAACTTGTACATAAATATTATTGGCAATCCCCACGGCTCCAATGGCGAGAAAGACACCTATAATACCAACAGGTAAAGAGAATAAGACTACCAATGGCAAGATGTAACTTTCGTATTGTGCAGCTAGAATGAAATACACGAATAAAATAGACAATCCAAAGATGAAAACCATCTGATTTCCGGATTGCTTTTCTTCTTTACTCAATCCCAACCATTCAATTCCATACCCTGTAGGTAATTTCTCTGAGGCAATCTGTTCTACTTTAGCCATGGCATCTCCCGTACTAACTCCTGGGCTAATAATACCGTTTACTGTAATCGCATTGAATAAGTTATGTCTACTAATCGCTTGTGGGCCATATACTTTTTCTAGTTTTGCTAACGAGCTAATCGGAATCATTTCACCCAATTGTGTATGGACATACAAGGTCTTAAATGAATCTTCATTGGCTCTAAATGGCGCATCTCCTTGTACAAACACTTTAAACTGTTTTCCAAAGCGGTTGAAGTCATTTACTTGTGCACTTCCGTAAAACAATTGTACCGCAGCCATCATATCGCTCACTTCTACGCCATGCATCTTCGCTTTCACTGGGTCAACAACAATCTTATACATCGGAAAGTCTGCCTTAAACATGGTAAAAGCTTGTACCACCTCATCTGATGCACTTAAATCTGCATTAAACTGCGTTACAACATCTGCAAATTCATTAATTGTTCCTCCTTTTCTATCTTGAACCACTAATTCCAATCCATCGAAATCCCCAAATCCAGGTACTGTCGGATTAGCAAAGACAAAGAAATCACCTTCTTTAATCGTCGATAGTTGTCCATTGATATCGGCTAAGATTTCATTGATATCGGTTACTTCTCCGCGTTCATCTCTGTCTTTGAAAGCGATGAATCCCATTCCATAAGCTGGACTGGCAGCATTACCCAAAATATTAAATCCTGAAATTGTCGTTACCGATTTAATTGCTGGGTGACTGCGCATAATATCATCTCCTTCTTTCAATACTTTTGTTGTACGATCAATAGAAGATCCCGGAGGCAAAGACAACGCAAACATGGCAAAACCTTGGTCTTCATTTGGAATGAATCCCTTAGGCGTTGTATTCATCAATAAAACCATAGCGACAATTGATCCCAAGATCAAAGAAGCTCCTAGTACTTTTCTTTTTAATAAGAAGCGAATTCCTCCTACATAGCGATCAGTTAACGCATTGAATCCGTTGTTGAAGCTAGAGAAGAAACGAGCTAAAAATCCTTTTTTACTTGTTTCACCGTGCTCATCAGTATAGTGGTTCTTTAATAACAACGCACATAAAGCCGGACTCAGAGTCAAGGCATTTACTGCCGAAATTAAAATAGCAATCGCGAGGGTAAAGGCAAACTGTTGATAGAAAACCCCAACTGGTCCTGTCATGAATCCTACTGGTAAGAATACCGCAGACATTACCAAGGTAATTGAGATAATAGCCCCTGTAATCTCACTCATCGCTTTGGAAGTTGCATCTTTAGCATTTAATCCATCAATCATCATGGTGGCATGGACTGCCTCCACTACGACAATGGCATCATCCACTACAATTCCAATGGCGAGCACTAAGGCAAAGAGCGTCAACATATTGATGGAGAATCCCAGCATATTAAGGAAGAACAAGGTTCCAATCAAGGAAACTGGCACTGCAATAGCAGGAATTAACGTCGATCTAAAATCTTGTAAGAACAAATACACAATTAAAAACACCAATAAGAAAGCTTCAATTAACGTGGTTTTTACCTGATTAATTGATTCATCTAATTGCGTTTTACTCGCAAAGGTTACGTTGTAATTCAACCCTTTTGGCAATTGAGGTTTTAACTCCTCTAATACGCCATAGATTTGCGTTTGAATTTCATTGGCATTCGATCCATTCGTTTGGAAAACCGCCATAGAAACCGCTTCTTTTCCATTTACTTTATTTTCTTCATCATACGCTACTGCTCCAAATTCAATGCGAGCAATATCTTTCAGGTATAAAACATTTCCGTTACTATCTGCCTGAACAACAATTTGTTCAAACTGTTCTGGTGTATTGTATTTCCCAGGATATGTTAATGTATATTGAACTGCACCACCGGCATTTTGTCCTAAGTTACCTGCAGCAACTTCCAAACTTTGATTCTGAATCACGCGTTCTACATCCGAAGGGGTTAACCCGCGATTTGCCAATTTATGAGGATCCAACCAAACACGCATGGCGTAGTCTTTCTCTCCAAAAAGCTGTACGTTTCCTACTCCTTTGATACGCTTCAAAGCACGTACCACGTTAATTCTCGCGTAGTTTTGAACGAAAGTTTCATCATATAGCTCCGCATCATCACTGATGAGGTCAATCACCATAATCATCCCGCGTTGCTCCTTTTGGGTATTCACCCCTGCACGGATTACCTCTTCTGGTAGGATTCCCTGTACTTGTGCAACTCTATTTTGTACGTTTACTGCAGCTTGATCGGGATCTGTACCCAATTCAAAAAAGACTGTAATAGTCGCTGTACCATCATTACTGGCTGTAGATTCGATGTGAGTCATTCGCTCTACTCCATTGATGACTTCCTCTAAAGGAGTAACCACTGATTTTAGTACAGTTTCAGCATTCCCTCCTGGATAAGATGCATGCACAGCTACACTAGGCGGTGCAATATCGGGGAACTGCTGTACAGGTAATTCTTTCAGTCCTACAAGACCTAAGATTACCAATATAACAGAAATCACGGTAGCCAAAACAGGCCTGTGAATTATTTTTTTTAGCATGAAATTACCTTGTTAAATTGAATCTTTGTTGTTTGTTTTTTGGGGAAGGATGAACGTTATAAAACCGAAGCTTCACGCGCCGTTTCTTCTTCTTTTACTGCGCTAATTTGCTCATTGGACGTTGCAGTTAACGGCTGAACTTTATCGCCATCGGCTATTTTATCTAATCCCGTTGTAACGATTACTTCTCCGCTTTCGATACCGCCTTGAACAAAATAAGTATGCAAGTTTTTACCCACAATTTTCAACTGTCTTTGCTCTACTTGATTGTCTTTTCCAAGTACATACGCAAACACTTTATTTTGTAAATCCATTGTTGCTGCGATTGGAATTTGCAAGACATCATTTTTCTTCGCTACTAAATTGACAATTCCCGTTCCGCCATTTCGCAATAATTTGTCTGGATTCTCAAATACAGCACGTACGCTTAATGCATTGGTAGCCTTATCAAATTCACCGTTGATCATATCCACTTTTCCATGTAATGGATACGTATCACCGTTGCTCAATTTCAATTCAATATCCATCGGTAAAACCTCTTGTTCTCCGTTGCTTCCTTTAATCAAATCAAAGTAATCTGCCTCTGTTACTGAAAAATAAGCGTAAATCTGGGAAATATCAGACATGGTAGTCAAAGGTTCTGCCTCGCCTGCTGTTACTAAGTTTCCAACTAACTTGGGAATTCGTCCTAAGAATCCATCCACTGGAGCGACCACTGTACAATAGCTCAAATTCAATTTGGCTTCTGCAACAGCCGCTTTGGCTTGTGCTACCATCGCTTTTGCGCTATCTAGCGCTGCATTTGCAGTTTGTAATTGAATAGGAGAGACAAACTTGTTTTCTACTAGTGATTTTACTTTATCTTGTTCCAATTGAGCATTCACCAATTCTGCAGCTGCTGCTTTTAACGTCGCTTCTGCATTTTGTAACTTGATTTGGTATGGTTGTGGATCAATCAAAAATAACGCTTGTCCTTTTTTGACATAGCTCCCTTCTTTGACAACAATTTTATTGATATAGCCCGAAGCTTGTGCTCGAACTTCTACGTTAACCTTTCCTTGTAAAGAAGCGGTATAACTGTGTACTACTTCTGCGTCTCCACGTTCTACAACCTCTGTTTTTACTTCAAGATGTCCTCCCATTGGTGCAGAATCACTTGATGCCTGCTTACACCCTACTGCCGTGAGCAGGGTAATTACTGTTAGCCCTACATAAGCCAATACGCTTAGGTTTCTATAAACTCTATTCATAAATTTTCATATTTCACAACAAAAATGAAAAAAAGAGATTTTCAACACTTTTTTTTTATTTTGAAGTGTAAAAATTGGTTCCTGAACCGTAAAAACCGCGGACTAATCTGTAGGGGGCAACTAAAAAAAGCTACCGAAGTAGCCTTATGAATTCAACCAATTTTTAAATAGGGGGGACTTTTCTCGACTGATTATTATTTCGCGTTGAGGGTCTTGAACAAGGGTAACTTTAAGCTTCCCATTGTAGTAATTTTGAATATTGTGGATACTATCGATATGTAAGATATGTTGTCTATTCGCTCTGAAAAACACAAGAGGGTCTAGTTCCTCTTCTACTTCTTCCATCGTTTGGCCGATGATGATTTCGCTTTTGTCTTTCAATACCAAATGCGTAATTTTCAACTCGGAATAGATATAGTCAATTTCTTCTACTTTGACTGTTTTAAAACCATCTTTGTAAGGAATTAAAAAACGGGAACGATAAACAATTTCCTTTTTGTTTAAACTTCCCAAAATATGTTGAATAGAATCATTCAATCCCGCGGGATTCAAACTTTTGTATTTTGCCAATGCTTGAACCAAATCCTCTTCTTGCACGGGTTTCATTAAGTAGTCAATACTATTAACCTTAAATGCTTTTAGGGCGTACTCATCATACGATGTGGTAAAAATAACGGGAATATTCACTTGAATTTGTTCGAATATTTCAAAACAAAGACCGTCTTCTAGGCGAATATCCATAAAAATAAGATCTGGATCCGCATGCGATTGCAACCAACTCACTGCCGACTGTATTCCTTCGACTACTGCCAATACTTCGATTGTGGGGTCAATTTGATGCAAGAGACGCATGAGTTTATTTGCATTTCTTTCTTCATCTTCTACAATCAATACCTTCATATCCCTATTTTTTAATTGGTGTAACTTCTTTCTCTAACTGCTAACAAGGGTAACTTCACTATAAACTCTTCCGTTGTACTTGTTATTTCAACATCCAATTGACTCAACAAACGATAGCGATCAACGATATTATCCAACCCTACTTTTGAGGAAGGCAATTCGACCACTAGCTTTTGTAAATTATTGCGGACAACCACATATTGATTCACTACTTCGATGTGAATAACAAGGGGGTGTTCTTTGGATGCCGTATTGTGTTTCACTGCGTTTTCAACCAAAAGTTGCAAGGCAATTGGCGCTACAGCTTGTGTATTTTGAACGTTTTCTGGAATATCGATAATTAGCTCCACCTTGCGTCCCATTCGCTCTTTAATCAAGTAAAAATACGATTCTACAAAGCTTATCTCCTCTTTTAGGCTGATGCTATTCTTTCTGACATTTGAAAGCATATAGCGATAGACCAAAGCCAAATGATCAATAAACTTGACCGCTACCTGCTGATCTTCAATCACTAATTCGGACAGTGTGCTAAAATTATTAAATAAAAAATGAGGATCTAATTGCATTTTCAGCGTTTCTAATTCAGCCTGACTTGCAATGCGTTCTAACTGTTCTGCTTTGAGCTTTAATTCAGCTGCATCCATCATTGAGTTTTTCCAGTTTTTAATTAAAAAATAGCCCGTGTGAATCACACTAATAAAAATTCCAGTATTGATACTAATCAACAAAGACTGCCAGATATCAATTTTAGCTTCTAAATCTAAAATCTCTCCTGGTTCATAAGGTATCCATACCAAATAAGCGATATTGAGTATACAATAAACAAGGAAAATAAAGATAATCAACAACAAGAGCTGAACAACAACACGCCAGGAAGCATACTTCGTCCAGGGCAATACTTTATTCAAAGCATGGCTCAATCGCAAACTGATTTCACTAATCAGTGTACAATACACCAAAATCATAATTCCCGATTGCCAAAAACTATCTGTATCTATGCTAGTATACCATTCAGGGTCGTATGGATTCAATAAAAAATGAGAAAATAGATACAATACAAAAACGGCAGGAATAACAACTAGCCGATAATGCTTTGTAAATAGCGATTGATCTATATTATTTTTTTCTACCTTTCTTTCCATATTTGTTATCAAAAGTAAGTGACTTTTTACCGAATCGTTGAGATAAATAACTCAACAGGAATAATTATACGTTGAATCGTACAAATGTACTACTGTATCTTGACATTCCTTACCAAAGTACACAAAAGGTATAAAAAAAGCTAGCGGATCTCACTAGCTTTTGTTTTTATTCTTTTTTAGAAATTGTATTTTTTTCTTCCTATCTCCTTTACAACTATTGTTTTAGCAACGCTATCGTGCAAGGTTTGTTTTTTGTCATTTCCAAAGAACAAGAGATAACCAATACAGAATATCATACTCGAAACAATCGACATAAAGAAACGCCCTGTTGCTTGTCCGAAATCTATTGAATTCCCTTCCATGCTCAAGCAGCGGATATTCATTGCTCGTTGTCCCACCGTTGCTTGTCCTTCACTTGAATGCAGAATAGCATAATACAACCAAGGGCCTACAAGGGGAATGATACTAGCAACTAAACAAATCAATCGATCCAATATCAAAGCAACAAATCGATCACCAAAATTAGCATACTCATAATAAATTTCACCTTGAGGTGTAAAGAGCGTAACGCGCATTTTATCTGCATGATAAACAACGTTACCAATTCTTTCTTCATATACTTGGGCATTATTCTCTCCTTGTACGTGCATCGGTTTATACTGAAAGATATCTTGCAAATCTTCTATATAGCGTGCTTCTGTCCAATTGGCTAAACCTTCATACCATACTAAGGTTTGAGCAGTAATACCAATATTGACCAATTCACTCTTTGCATAAGGTCCTTGTTTTTCACTGTTGCGAACGATAAAATATTTTGTATCCATAGCATTATTTCTTTATGTAAACATACAAAAGCATTCGATATCCTCACAACACTTTTTTACAATTTTATTTGTCAAAAGAGACCAATTCAATTTCTTTTAAATCGTCATGGTTTAGCACCTCAACAATCAATTCGTTATTTTTCAATTCTTTGATTCTAAATTGAAAATTTTCACCCAAACTTGTACTAGACATTTTAATTAAATTACCTTCTAATACCCAAGAACCTTGATCTTCACCCAAGCTGTACTTATCTACAGCTGTAAACTTATTGTCTTTGAGTGTAATGTGCACAGATGAAAGTTGATAGGCCAACTTTTTTGCTCCTTTACACGACTCATCAAAAACAAAATGAGCGGCAATCCAATTCTTTTCCAAATTATCCTCCTTCACCAATTTAATCGACTTTGTTTCGATTTCATTGCTACCATCTTCTTTGCTACAACTAATTAATAGCGATCCAAGACTAGCTGCAATCATGACAGCCATTGTCCATTTTAAAACTTTTTTCATAACATAGTCTATTAAGGGGTTAAACAACAGTTACTTTTAATTTTTTGTTTTAAACTACTTTTTTACATCGTATCTAATTTACTAAAAAAAATCTAAAAAAAGATTTTTTTATTAATATTTACATGCATACTCACACTTTAACCTAATTAAGCAAGTATGTTTAAGAATAATAGTTAAAACAATAAATTAAATTTTAAAAAGACGTCTTTATTACTTATTAACTAGTCACAAAAGTATCGGATAAATCAAGGGGCAAAAATGACAAATATCATCAGTATTTACAATACTTTGCCGATATTTAGAGTGAAGCAATTTCTCAAAATCTCAGCAGACTTAAAATCAAATATTTACCTATTGTTTATCTAAGAAAAAGCCAAATATTATCATTATATTAACATACTGTATCTTTTTTAGTTCATTTATTTTTTCAGTAGCTTCAGGATAAATATTTCATAATCTTAGGCTAATCTTACCTTAATTCCTTTAAATCAATCTAAATAATGTTTAGAATATTTTACTAAAAATTACCAATTTCCTGGGAAACAAAAAAGTTCCTATTTTTTAAAAAAAATAGGAACTTTTTTTACAATTATGTGCTTATACTTTTTTCTACTACTTTTTTCCTGCTAAAACCATCGGTTTTAGTCCTAATTTTTGAAATAATTGTTGGTCTTCACTCAACGACGGATTCGGTGTAACGAGTAAAGTTTCTTCTTCTCCCGCAAAAATAGAGTTTGCACCAGCTAAAAAACACCAACCCTGTTCTGCTTCATTCATCTCTAAACGCCCCGCACTTAAGCGAACCATAGTGGTGGGTATAACAATACGCGTGGTAGCAATCATGCGCACCATTTCCCAGATATCCGTTTTCGGCATATCTTCCATAGGGGTTCCTTTTACACGAGCTAATGCATTAATAGGAACAGATTCTGGATGTTTGTCCATCGTTGCTAAAGTTAATAGCATCGAAATACGATCTTCATTTGTTTCTCCAAGGCCTATAATCCCTCCAGAACATACGGTAATTCCCGCTTTACGCACGGAGTTAATTGTATTTAAGCGTTGATCAAACGTTCGGGTAGAGATTATATCCTTATAATGATTTTCAGACGTATCTATATTGTGGTTATAGGCATATAAACCCGCTTCTTGTAAACGCTTTGCCTGATCATCTGTTAACATACCCAGCGTACAACAAACCTCCATATCTAAAGCATTCACTCCTTTTACCATGTCAATGACTTTATCAAAGTCTCGGTTATCGCGAACCTCACGCCATGCTGCAGCCATACAAAAACGAGAGGATCCATTGGCTTTGGCTTTTTTAGCATGGGTTAAAACGGTTTCTAAAGGCAGTAATCGCTGTACTTTAATATCGGTATGATAACGAGCCGCTTGCCCACAATAGGAACAATCTTCTGGGCACCCTCCTGTTTTTATGGAAAGCAAAGTACTAACCTGAACTTCTAATGGATTGTGATATTGCCTGTGTACAGTTGCAGCTTGATACACCAACTCCATAATCGGTAAATCATAGATTTCTTGTATTTCTTCAGCCGTCCAATTATTTCGGATTGGTGCTTTACTTTCTTTCATCTTCTTATTTGTTTTATTAGTTAAGCGCCAAAAATAGTATGGATAAGACTGCTAGAGGGCATCCGGTTTTTAAAAAAGAACTAGACCAGTTTCGAGAGGAGAGTTAGGTTGTGAAATGGCTTTTTCGCTTTTTTGCAAAGTTCTGAGGAGTAAAAACCCTTCTTTAATCGATAAATCTCACAAAGAGAATCCCTTTCTTTTTTAAAGGGTAAAAAAGAAACAAAAACCCCTTCAACTAACCCAAATAAAGGTCAAATTAGTTTTTAAGGCTGAAAATAAAAGAACTCGCTACGCTCAAACACCTTTTATTTTTACAGCCTTTTCAAACATTTGACGCTCTTTATTTGACTTACGTTGGGGTTAAATTGTCTTTTGTAAAGGCGTTTTACGCT
>NZ_JBQZGD010000027.1:0-41660 GCF_052691955.1 Myroides sp. TSA_177.3 | reverse complement strand
CCCATAACTTCCAACCCATACCCCATAACTTCCAACCCATACCCCATAACTTCCAACCCATAACGCATAACTTCTAACCTATAACCTCATAACCATAGGGCCCAAAAAAAAATCGCCATCTCTTGAGATGGCGATTTTTTATATTAGTTTGCAGGGCTTCCGTATAAATCGAATTCTGTTGCTTCATCAATAGTGATGGTAGCAAATTCTCCAATTTTTAGGTAGTGCTTAGTTGCGTCAATTAAAACTTCGTTATCAACATCTGGGCTGTCAAATTCCGTACGACCAATGAAGTGATTTCCTTCTTTTCTGTCGATGATACAACGGTAAGTTTGTCCAATTTTTTCCTGGTTTAATTCCCACGAAATTTGAGCTTGAATCTCCATGATTTCGTTTGCTCTTTCTTGTTTTACTTCCTGAGGAACGTCATCTTCTAAAGAGTAAGCATGGGTGTTTTCTTCATGAGAATAGGCAAAACAACCTAAACGCTCAAAACGCATTTCTTGTACCCAATCTTTCAAGATTTGGAAATCTTCTTCTGTTTCTCCAGGGTATCCAACAATTAAAGTTGTACGAATAGCCATTCCTGGTACAGCAGCTCTAAACTCATTTAATAATTTTGTTGTCTTTGCTTGTGTTGTTCCACGGCGCATCGATTTCAAAATATTATCTGAAATATGTTGTAACGGAATATCAATGTAATTACAAATTTTAGGCTCGCGCTTCATTAATTCCAATACATCCATAGGGAAACCTGTAGGGAAAGCATAGTGTAGGCGAATCCATTCGATACCTTCTACTTTTGTTAAGTTTTCAAGTAACTCTGCTAAGTTTCTCTTTTTATATAAATCTAGTCCGTAATACGTTAAATCTTGGGCAATAAGAATTAATTCTTTTACGCCATTTTTAGCTAGTCCTTCCGCTTCTTTTACCAATTTTTCAATAGGCTGAGAAATGTGTTTTCCACGCATAATAGGAATCGCACAGAAACTACAAGGGCGGTCACATCCTTCTGCAATTTTTAAATAGGCATAGTTTTTAGGTGTTGTTGTTAAACGTTCACCTAAAAGCTCATGACGGTAATCAGCACCTAAAGCTTTCAAAAGAAGAGGTAAATCTGTAGTTCCGAAGTATTGATCCACATTTGGAATTTCAGCTTCTAAATCAGGTCTGTATCGCTCAGATAAACATCCTGTTACAAAAACTTTATCAACAACCCCTTGTTCTTTTTTATCTACGTATTCTAAAATAGTATTAACTGATTCTGCTTTTGCATTGTTGATAAAACCACAAGTGTTGATTACAATGATATTCGCTTCCTCGTTTGTCGCTTCGTGTGTAACGTCTTTACCACTAGCTTTTAATTGTCCCATTAACACTTCACTGTCGTAAAGGTTTTTAGAGCAACCTAGGGTTACAACGTTTATCTTGTTCTTTTTTAAAGATTTAGTTCTCATTTGTTTGAAAAAAATTGGACTGCAAAAGTACATTTTTTTTCTATATAGCGAAGAAGCTTTGTGAGAATTATAAGAAGTGTTGAGGTTATCTAAAATGATTCCGTTTTAGAAAGGATGTGGATGCGTGAGACTTAAGGAAATAAAAAAAGTGGCTAACTCCAAAGAGCAGCCACTTTATTGTGGTATAAAGAAGTGAATTTACAGTTTGAAAATTCCTCCAAATGCTATAATTGTCTCACCAAACCAGAAGTTGTGGAAAGCTTTGTCTTTTTTGCTAGCTGTTGTACGTACATCATACATATCGATATATCCTCCTTTTAACTCTGCTTGAACGAAGAAGTGTTTAAAGAACGTTACGTTTAAACCTGCTTTTGCAGAAAAACCTAAACCAGAAACGTGAAATTCATCATATCGATCTTTACCTAACAAGGTTGTATTTGTTTTAGGATAGATGATACCAAATCCAAGACCTTCTGTAACATTCACCTGGATTTTATCTGTATTGTAAATGCGGAATAATTTCGAGATATCATCTACGCGGTTTACTTCAACATTCAAATAGTTTAATCCATCTGTATGTTCGAATTTCAAAAATTCTTCTGTTAATTTTACTTGATCTGGATGATCAGGTACTTGTTCTCCGTATGAACCTGCACCATAATATTCTCCTGAATAATTTACAGTTTGATTTTGGCGCATCACATATTTCATGTGGTCAACACCAATAGAGATATTGTACTTATCTGTAATAAAGTATCCAATTCTCAAGTTCGTTTGAGGAATGGTCATACGTCCTGGATTGATATAATCAACGTGCCATCCTTTCGGTTTATCATCTGCTTTTACATCTTTGATGGTGAAATCATAGTTTTCCCCTCTAAAACGGATGTCTGAATTGGTATAATATCCTCTGTTTCCTCCCCAGTATATGTAAAATTTACCTTTATTTGAGGCTGTATAACGCAAAGGCGTAGTTGCTGTTTCTTGTGCAAATCCCACTGTAGTTGCCAACAAGCATACACTTGCAAAAAGTTTAAAAAAGGCTTTCATTAGTTTGATTTTTTTTAATTCCTTAAAATTTTGATGCAAAAATACAATAAAAAAATCTCTTTAAGAGTTTATCCTTAAAGAGATTCATAGTATTAAAAATTCTAAATACAATTAGAAATTGATGACATAAGATAAGGTTACCCAATTTTCTTTCATTTTCCAAGTCGCATTATCGTATAAGTTATTTACTGTCATATCTAGTACATTGGTAGTATATGAACGAGCAGTGTGTGAGTACGCTAAGTCTAATCTTGAATCTCCAAATTCATAACCAATACCTGCTGAAAAACTGTTTAAGTCTCCCATATATTTGATGTTTTTATATGGACTTTCCTCAAATCGATATCCTCCACGAAGACTTACTTGTTTGATTCTGTATTCTCCACCAATGCGGAATTCACTCGCTGTTTTCATTTCAGTGCTATAGAAATCATTCATGATGCTATAACCACCGTCATTTTTAGGTCTGAATTGATTGTTGCTATAATCTTTAATACTATAGTCCACACTAATTAACCCTCTTTTATTGAAGACATAAGCCAAACTTCCAGTGTATTTTGCTGGAGTTTTTAAATTATAGCGTTCAAAAATATTAGTCACTGCAGGATAAACAGCATAGGCTTTAGCATCCCCAACTACATTTGTAGCAACTCCCTGTGTAATTTCATCACGTAGGCTATACCAAGTAGGAGATTCATAAGCAACCCCCGCTCTTAATTCATCCGTAATCTGACCAATTACCCCTAAATTAAAAGAGAATCCAGTACCATAGGTGTAAAGTTGATTGGTATACGTAATAGATTTTACCATTCCAGCAGGTAAGTCACTGCGGTTGATTTCCACAGCATCTGAGGTTTGTTTGTAATCAAATAGGTGCAAATTTAAATTGGCTCCCACAAAGATACGATCCCCTAATTGTGCTGAAAAGTTACCTGAGAACTTACTGTTGTATCCGTCAGTACTTACATATTTTCCTTGAGTATAGGTATCTTGGTTTGTTCCGAAATTAGCCTCATACTCACCATCTTTACTTCCTTTATTCAAGATGAATGTTTCATGAGCTAAATAGGTTTGTTGTCCAGGATAGTTGGCAATATACCCCGCATTAATATAATCCTGATTTTGGTTGTTTCCAGGTACTAATACACGATGCGGAACCTGATATCCATTGGCTAATTGATAAAAGTACTCGCCTAAAGAGTTTGTTTGCCCTGTTCCCATGATGCGGTAATCGTTGTTCAGGTTTTTAGTACTTTCATAGTTTACTCCAACAGCAAATTTTCTCATTGTTGCTTGAGCATCATTGGAATTAAAAACGAAAACAGCGCCCAACTGACCTACATCAAGTCCTGTATAGTTTTTCGACTCGCTGTTGTTTAGGTAATTTGTTTTATTACTCTTATTAGCTAATGATAGACTGAAAGAAGCTTGGTTATAGTTGAATATAGCACTTCCTGCAGGGTTAATCTTAAGGGCAGATAAGTCTCCTCCAACTGCACCAAATGCTCCACTCATTCCTTTGAAACGAGCTGTACCGTTCATATCCGATTCTGAATATCTCGAAATATCTAACGGGTTTATTTCTTGTGCCTGTATCGCTCCAATTGTCAAAAGTGAAGCGCTTAATCCAAAAATAAATTTATTTATATACATAGGTATGATCAAATAGGTTAATGTAATTATCTGCGAGAACTACTACTGCTTCTGCTACTTCCGCCGCCGCTGTAACTGCTTCTTGAAGCACCACTACTACCGCTGCTATAGCTGCTTCTTGAACTACTACCGCTGTTATAATTGCTTCGAGAACTACCGCTGTTGTAATTACTTCTTGAGCTACTATTGTTGTTATAACTTCTAGAACTGCTAGAAGAATTAGAACGGCTGTAGTTGCTATTCGATGAATTAGTGTTGTATGATCTGTTGTTATAATTGCTGTTTGAATTCCCTCTTGAATAGTAACTATTGTTGTAGTTTGTATTGCTATAACTAGAACGACTTCTACTGTTTGTTGAGGTAGACGTTGGTCTAGTGCCCTGATAAGTAGATCGGCTGTAATAACTTCTTGAGTTACCACTGCTATTTAAATTGTTTGATCGACTATAGTAGCTATTGTTTCTTCCGCTATTTCCATTCGGATAGGATCTAGAATTCGAATACGAAGATCTAGAACCTCTTGGATAATAGTTGTTGGTGTAATATCCATGAGAGTAGTATGGAGAATAATATCCGCCATAGTACGGTGAACCCCAATAATAGTTATTGTACCAAGGTCTATAATAGCTGTTCCAACCCCATCCAAATCCAATACTTAATCCCCATCCACCGCCATAGTAATATGGATCGTAGAACGGATCATAATAACCATAGCCCCAATACGGTCTGTAGTTATTGTTATAATAGTTTACTTGAATGCTAGAAGGTTCTGTTCCCCATGAACCATAACTAACTGCCTTATTCGGTATATTATTCAATATACTGTCATTTACAGGTGAATTATAGGCATTGACATCCGTGAAATATTCCATATCTTGGTTAAGAGATGCAAAATAGTTCTCATAGTAATTACCCGAATCATTACCTGCATAGGGATCGGCTTGTGTGCTCTGTCCATAAATACCATCTTGATTGTAAGAAGCATTATGGTATGAGCCACAAGAAATAGCGAATCCTCCTAGAAGTAAGAAAAGGCTGATTCTTCTCATGCTTATTGTTTTTTGAAGAATTGTAGTCATTTTCGATGGGAATTTAATTGTTGTTAAAAACAAATTTAGTTACTTTTGTGGAATTATTATAGTTAATTAAGAGTTAAACAACTTAACTGCTAATATATTAAAAATGAGCAAGAATATTACTAAGAGAAGTGAGGACTATTCGAAGTGGTACAATGAGCTTGTAGTAAAAGCTGATTTGGCCGAAAATTCGGGAGTTCGAGGATGTATGGTTATTAAGCCATATGGCTATGCTATTTGGGAGAAAATGCAAGCAGAGTTAGACAAGAAGTTCAAAGAGACTGGACATCAAAATGCGTATTTCCCCTTATTCATCCCCAAATCTTATTTTAGTAAGGAAGCTAGCCACGTAGATGGATTTGCAAAGGAATGTGCAGTAGTTACACATTATCGCTTAAAGACAGGAGAAGACGGAAAAACAATTGAAGTAGATCCAGAAGCAAAGTTAGAGGAAGAGTTAATCGTTCGTCCTACGTCAGAAACCATTATTTGGGATACGTATAGAAAGTGGATTGAATCATACCGTGACTTACCTATTTTAGTGAATCAATGGGCTAACGTTGTACGTTGGGAGATGAGAACGCGTTTGTTCTTGAGAACGGCTGAGTTTTTATGGCAAGAAGGACATACCGCTCATGCAACAGAAAAAGAAGCAGTAGCAGAAGCAGAACAAATGCTAGATGTATATGCTGATTTTGCTGAGAATTTTATGGCTATTCCAGTTGTAAAAGGATTTAAAACAGAAAATGAGCGTTTTGCTGGTGCAATTGAAACGTATTGTATTGAAGCATTAATGCAAGATGGTAAAGCACTACAAGCAGGAACGTCACACTTTTTAGGGCAAAACTTTGCCAAAGCGTTTGATGTGAAATTTACAAGCCAAGAAGGAAAACAGGAATATGTATGGGCAACTTCATGGGGGGTAAGTACAAGATTAATGGGAGCATTAGTCATGACGCATTCCGATGATAATGGATTAGTTTTACCTCCAAACTTAGCGCCGATTCAAGTTGTAATTGTTCCGATTCACAGAACTGATGAGCAATTAGAAGAGATTCGCGAAGAAGTGAAGAAAGTAACGGATCAATTTAAAAAGCTGAATATTTCATTTAAGTTTGATGATCGTACGACATTCAAACCAGGATGGAAGTTTAATGAATATGAGTTGAAAGGTGTGCCATTGCGTGTCGCTATTGGGCCGAAAGACTTAGAAAACGGTACATTTGAGGTAGCGCGTCGCGATACATTCACAAAAGAGATTGTAGCCAAAGACGATATCGTTACGTATGTACAGGATATGTTGGAAGAAATCCAATCGAATTTATTTAATAAAGCAAAGACTTATAGAGATTCGCATATCACAGAAGCGAATTCTTTTGAGGAGTTCAAAGATTTATTAGAAAATAAAGGAGGATTTATTTCTGCGCATTGGGATGGTACAATTGAGACAGAAGAAAAGATAAAAGACCTTACAAAGGCTACAATTCGCTGTATTCCAATTGATAGAAAAGAAGAAGATGGAATTTGCATCCTAACAGGAGCGCCTTCTAAAGGAAGAGTGTTGTTTGCAAAAGCGTATTAGAAATAAAAATTTTTGTTTTTTCTCTTGCGGGTTTAAAAATATATTGTACTTTTGCATCCGCGTTAGATAAACAAAATGGTCCGTTCGTCTAGGGGTTAGGACGCCAGGTTTTCATCCTGGTAACAGGGGTTCGATTCCCCTACGGACTACAATTCTTTTGAAACTAACGCATTTTGGTCCGTTCGTCTAGGGGTTAGGACGCCAGGTTTTCATCCTGGTAACAGGGGTTCGATTCCCCTACGGACTACACGTTCTTTTATAGAAATTATACCGCATTTTGGTCCGTTCGTCTAGGGGTTAGGACGCCAGGTTTTCATCCTGGTAACAGGGGTTCGATTCCCCTACGGACTACAGATTCTTTTAGAATTACAATATGCATTTTGGTCCGTTCGTCTAGGGGTTAGGACGCCAGGTTTTCATCCTGGTAACAGGGGTTCGATTCCCCTACGGACTACAAGATTCTTTCGAGAATCACAATATAATTTTTGGTCCGTTCGTCTAGGGGTTAGGACGCCAGGTTTTCATCCTGGTAACAGGGGTTCGATTCCCCTACGGACTACAAGATTCTTTCGAGAATCGCAATGGATTTTTTGGTCCGTTCGTCTAGGGGTTAGGACGCCAGGTTTTCATCCTGGTAACAGGGGTTCGATTCCCCTACGGACTACAGAAAAAAATAGTATAGACTTAATAAAATATTTAAAAAATGGCAAATCATAAGTCAGCTTTAAAAAGAATTAGAAGTAACGAAAAAAAGAGAGTATTAAACAGATATCAGCATAAAACTACACGTAACGCGATCAAAGCTTTACGTTTGATTGAAGATCAAAAAGATGCTGCTGATAAATTACCTGTAGTTGTTGCAATGATTGATAAATTAGCAAAGAAAAATATCATTCATGCAAACAAAGCTTCTAATTTAAAATCTAAATTAACAAAACACGTTGCTGCTTTATAAGAAGCAATAGGTTGTGTTTATAGAAGACATACACTAAGCTCTCAATTCCATGAGGGCTTTTTTTGTTTATACTATACATTTCAATGAATACTAATATAATTTTAAAATCCTTTTATGACACAAATTAGGAATATTGCAATTATCGCACACGTTGACCATGGTAAGACTACAATGGTAGACAAAATATTACACCACTGTCAGTTATTTCGTGAAAATGAAACTTCTGGAGAGTTGATTTTAGATAACGAGGATATCGAAAGAGAAAGAGGAATTACAATCGTTTCAAAAAACGTATCTGTAAGTTATAAAGGAACTAAAATTAATATTATCGATACTCCAGGACACGCGGATTTTGGTGGAGAAGTAGAGCGTGTATTGAATATGGCTGATGGTGTTCTTTTAATTGTAGATGCTTTTGAAGGACCAATGCCACAAACTCGATTTGTACTACAAAAAGCAATTAGCTTAGGGTTAAAACCATGTGTAGTTATCAATAAAGTAGATAAAGAAAACTGTACACCAGAAGAAGTACACGAAAAAGTATTCGACTTAATGTTCGAATTGGGTGCTGAAGAATGGCAAATGGATTTCCCAGCAGTTTATGGTTCTGCTAAAAACAACTGGATGTCTACAGATTGGAAACAACAAACAGACTCTTTAGAGCCATTATTAGACATGGTTTTAGAGCATATCCCTGCTGCTGAAGTTAGAGAAGGTACTGCTCAAATGTTGATTACATCATTAGATTACTCAACGTTTACAGGACGTATCGCTATCGGTCGTTTACACCGTGGAATCTTAAAAGAAGGAATGAATATTTCTTTGATTAAGAGAGATGGTAAAATCGTGAAATCTAAAATTAAAGAATTACATACATTCGAAGGTTTAGGTCGTAAAAAAGTTGCGGAAGTATATGCTGGTGATATTTGTGCGGTTGTAGGAATCGAAGGATTTGAGATTGGAGATGTTATCGCTGATTTCGAAAATCCAGAAGCATTGCCAACAATCACAATTGATGAGCCAACAATGAGTATGTTATTTACAATTAATGACTCACCATTCTTTGGTAAGGAAGGTAAATACGTTACTTCTCGTCACATTAAAGATCGTTTAAATAAAGAATTAGAGAAAAACTTAGCGTTGCGTGTGAACGAAACGGATAGTGCGGATAAATTTATGGTATTCGGACGTGGTGTATTACACTTATCTGTTTTGATTGAAACAATGCGTCGTGAAGGATATGAACTTCAAATTGGTCAACCACAAGTAATCATCAAAGAAATTGATGGTGTGAAATGTGAGCCAGTAGAGGAGTTGACGATTGATATTCCAGAGAACTTATCAGGTCGTGGAGTAGAATACGTGACGTTGAAAAAAGGAGAAATGTTAAGTATGGAACCAAAAGGGGACCGTATGATTATTAAATTCTTAGTACCTTCTAGAGGTATTATCGGTTTGAGAAATCAATTATTAACAGCAACTGCGGGTGAGGCAATTATGTCGCACCGTTTCTTAGAATATCAACCATACAAAGGAGAAATCGCTGGACGTATCAATGGTTCTTTAATCTCTATGGAAAATGGAAAAGCTATTCCTTATTCTATTGATAAATTACAAGATCGTGGTAAGTTTTTCGTTGATCCAAACGAGGATATCTACGAAGGACAAGTTATCGGTGAAAACTCTCGTGGAGATGATATGACAGTAAACGTTACGAAAACGAAAAAGTTAACAAACGTTCGTGCATCTGGATCAGATGATAAAGCAAAAATTGTTCCGGCAATTAAATTCTCATTAGAGGAAGCTTTAGAGTACATCCAAAAAGACGAGTACGTTGAGGTAACACCAAAATCACTTCGTTTGAGAAAAATCTTCTTGAAAGAAACGGATCGTAAGAGAAATAAAATCTAAGCGTTTAATCGTTTTTGATACTAGAATCCAGAGGAATTGTTCCTCTGGATTTTTTTTTTGCCTCATAATAAAGTAACAGTTCCAATGAAATCTTTTTTTAAGTAAATGAATGTTTTATTGTATGTATATGTGATGAGTACTTGCCTTTTAGATTGGGAACTAATGTGTTAATTAGTAAAAAATTAATATTTAAGAAATATTGAGGTAACGTTAAAAAGCGTTATTTAGAAAATGTAAATTTTAGTTTCTTGAATAATCTAGTAAATCAAACGGGGGATTTGAATGTATTTTATATTGTTCAAGCCCATACCAATCCTGAGCAACTTAAACGGTTAATAGACCGTTTATATGCGCCTAATGTTCATTTTCTTATTCACATTGATTTGAAAAGTGATCTTACTCCTTTTCAATCAATCTGTGAGGGAGAGCATATTCGATTTATTGAAAATCGAGTGAATTGTATATGGGGCGATTTTTCACAAGTACAAGCTACTTTAAATCTTATTCACGGGGTGGCTGAGTACCAACCTTCGCCTTTTGATCGTGTGGTCCTTATTAGTGGGCAAGATTATCCACTTCAACCAGCCGCTACTATTCAAGCCTTTTATGAAAAAAATCGCGCTGTCGATTTTATGGAAAAGTTTGTGGCACAAGATGTACACCCTCGTCCATATCTCAATTTTAGAGGATTTAAGGTGAATAAGAGTGATAAAAGAGGAGATTATGTCATCTTCAAAAAGAATAAAATATCCGGATTGTATAAATCCATTTTTAAAGGGTGTTTTAAGTTTTCGTATTTGAAGTATTTATTTACGCAAAAGGAATTAGATCCCGCAATTGTTTTTTATAAAGGATCTTCTTGGTGGGCTTTGCGGTATGATACACTAGATAAAATCATGAGCTTGTATCAAGAAAATTACGCGGAATACTATTATTTTTTTCAGACGAGTTTTTGTGCAGATGAATATTTTTTTCAAACACTATTAACCGAGGTAATGAAAAAGGACCTTAGTGTTCAGGTTGAAGGTGTTTTGACTTTTGTTGATTGGGATAGAAAGGGAGTGCCTTTACCTGTTACTTTTTCTATGGAGGATGGTGAACTTTTAAAACAAGCCGCATCTAAAGGTTATTTATATGCTAGAAAGTTCAATCCTCAACGTGATGGGCAAATTCTAACCTGGCTCGACCAAGAATTATTGACGGATGAAAGGTAAATCTTAGAAGAAGACTTATGGAATAAGTGCTTAGAAAAAGGGAGATTCATGTTTTTGCCGTATCTTTGCAGCGTAATTTTACTTTCAAAAAGTAAAGGTTACTAGTAAAATAATTAGTTTAATATGATACAGGAAAACCTAGAAAATAAAGCATTAACAGAAGGACGCGTATTACCTTTGATGGAACAGTTTTACACTATTCAAGGAGAAGGTTTTTATTCGGGTCATGCGGCTTATTTTATTCGTTTAGGAGGATGTGATGTTGGTTGCCATTGGTGTGATGTAAAAGAAAGTTGGGATGCTGAATTACATCCATTAACAGCAGTTGAAAAAATAGTTTCTGATGCATCAGCCGTAGCTAATTTGGCTGTTATTACAGGAGGTGAGCCTTTGATGTATAACTTGGATTATCTAACGAAAAAATTAAAAGAAGCAGGTTTAAAAACCAATATAGAAACTTCAGGTGCTTATGAAATGTCAGGTGATTTTGACTGGGTTTGCTTGTCGCCAAAGAAAGCAAAACTTCCCACAGCTAGCGCTTATGCTGCCGCTAATGAATTAAAAGTAGTGATTTACAACAAACACGATTTTATTTTTGCAGAAGAGCAAGCCGCTAAAGTCAATAAAGATGCGTTATTATTGTTGCAAACGGAATGGAGTAAACGCGCCGTAATGATGCCTTTGATTATTGAGTATGTGAAGAAAAATCCACAGTGGAAAATTTCATTACAAACGCATAAATACTTGGATATTCCTTAACATAGCTTTATATTTACTCCTACAAAAGAATAATAATTATGAAAAAAATTGTAATCGTAGCTGCATTTATGTTAGCGGGGCATTTCGGTTTTGCGCAGGATGCTGCTTACAAAGCGGATGCTGAGAAATACATGGAAGTTAGTGGGCAAATGAAAGCTTTTGACTATATGACAGAAGATATCATCCAAAACATTCCAGAAGAAAAAAGAGCAGAATTTAAAAAAGAATTCGATGTAAGCTTAAAAGAGTTCAAATCGAACATGGCTAATATTTACATTGAAGAGTTTACACATAATGAAATCAAAGAATTGATTAAATTATATGAAACGCCAGTTGGAAAAAAATTATACGAAAAAAATAAAGTTTTGTATGATAAAGGACAACAAGTTGGAATGGAATGGGGAGCTAGCATTCAATCAATCATGATGAAATACGTGCAAATGTAAATCAAGATATAAAAAAAGCCTAAGCAATATGCTTAGGCTTTTTTTATTATTAACGATTAATCGTTAATCGAGCGAGGTAATCAAAATTTTCCCCCTCGTATAGTATTTCGCAATGTAAGCCACAGCCATGTGCTGCGTTTTGAAGCGTGTTGTAGTCTAAATAGAGCCATGGAAAGGCATCTTCTGTTTCTCCTTTGTATTCCACGCTAAAAACTAATTCTCCATAGTAGTCTTTGTTGTCCATCGGAATCCATTTTCCACCATCTTCATCCTCGTCAAACATATAGATTAAATCCGAACTATCGATTAAGATTTGCCCACCAGAGGCTAGTAAGCTTTTTAGATGTTCTAAATAGGTAGTAATGTGAATCAATCTTCCAAAAATTCCCGTTCCATTCATCAAGAGTAGAATTGTATCGTATTGCTCATTTTTAATGTCAAGGATATTGGCGGTTTTCGTGTTTTTTACACCTCTCAATTGACAAGCTTCAATGGCTTTTGGAGAAATATCAATAGCCGTAACATCGAGATTTTTTTCTTGTAGATAAAGCGCATGAGAACCTGCTCCACAACCTACATCTAGAATTTTTCCCTTACTTTTTTTCAAGGCAATTTGCTCCAATTCTGGCATGTCTTTATAGGAGCGAAACCAGTAAGAGACTTCCATTTCCTCTGCTTCAGATATGTCTGTTTCAGTGAGAATTATCGCTGGTTTTTTAGTGACTTGATATTCTAATATTGCTTGGCCAATAAGGTCTTTCATTTTTTTGATGATTTTTGATCTATAAAAAAGGGAGTTGTTGTAATTTTGTCCTTCAAAATATAAAGGAATGAATAAAATACTGCAACAGCTTCCAAAGTTAGCCAAAGATAAGCATAATGAGAATAAAAAATATTTGGCAAAGCTACAAAAGAAAGCACCCAAAGATCTGGATTATCAAATGCAAGAAATCCACAATGCAGTATTTAAAAAGACAGACTGCTTATCTTGTGCCAATTGTTGTAAAACAACGGGCCCTTTATTTACTAGTGCAGATATTGAGCGAATCAGCAAGCATCTGCGTCTAAAACCCCAACAATTTATCGATCAATATTTGAGAATTGATGAAGATAACGACTATGTTTTACAACAAGTACCTTGTACCTTTTTGGATGCAGAAAACTACTGTATGATCTACGATGTACGCCCTAAAGCTTGCAGAGAGTATCCTCATACCGATCGCAAGAAATTTCAACAAATTGCCAATCTTACGTTACAGAATGTAGCAATCTGTCCAGCTGCTTATGAAGTAGTGGAACAAATGAAAAAGAAAATTGTGGTCAAATAAAGAATGACTAAATAAAGAAATACTCTTCGTCTGTATCTTCAAAAAGAGCAGAAGCTTCTTCTGTAAGATCTTCAATTTTAGCTGAGAAATAGTCGAGAATATCTAAAACGACTTCTTTTATTTTTTCAAAAATACTCAAGGCATCCTCTAAATAATCTTTGATTAATTGAAAGAAGTCAAGAATTCCATCGATTAAATTCACTATATATTCTCCTAGATTCATAACGCAGTTTGTTTTAGTTTTACTCAAATGTAAGTAAAAAAAACAAGGTGAAGTGCGATGAATTGCAATTTAACTCAACCAATCTTTCAATAAAGGTATGTGTGCTTTGCTAACGAAAATAGGGTATTGGTCGTCGCTTTGAACGTTTAAAACCAGTTCTATTTTCTGACTTGTATGGCGAATAACTTCTTTAATTGCATGGATATTGACAATAAAACTGCGGTTAATTTTAAAAAACGTTTTGGCATCTAGTTTGTCAATCACATCCTTGATGGTATCATCATAAATGAAGCGTTCGTCTTGAAAAGTATGCAAGAATAAATGCTTTCCTGAAGCAAATAAATAAGCTATTTCTGGGGTTTCTATTGATTTTAAGCGGTGACCATCGTGAAGTAGAAAACGATCTTTAAGCTTGTTATTTGATGCATCTTCGTTTTCCTGTTTCGGAAGTTGTTCCTCTTGTAAGCGCTTGGTAATAGTCACATATTTAAGGAGTACCTCGTCTAATGCATATTTGTCAAAAGGCTTGAGAATATACCCTATGGCAAATTGTTTGAAGGCTTCAATCGCATAGTTATCGTAAGCTGTAATAAAAACAACCGGACTTTTAACTGCAATTTTGTCGAAGATTTCTAAACTTTTTCCATCGCCTAAGTGAATGTCCATGAAGATGAGGTCAACGGTATGTTGAAAAAAGAAAGTCGTAGCTTCTTTGATAGAAGAAAGCATGACAATATCACTAACCGCAACGGGAAGGATTTCTTGGGTAAGTAATAATTTCTTTAGATAATTTGCTGCTAGAGCTTCATCTTCAACTATGGCTATACGCACCTTTTTTTTGGTAAAAGTACTAAAAAGTTAGCCGTTCTAAAAATGAGATTTTTTTCCGTGATGATAAGCCATAAAAAAAGCTACCATTTCTGGTAGCTTTTTGCAGTGTCACCGGCTATAAATTTGGGTTGTTTTCTCTTGCTTTTCTTGGGAAAGGCAAGGTATAACGCGGATCGTTTTGTTGTAGTGTAAATTCTTCGTTACCTAGCTTGTGAACAATTTTCTTTTGATCTAACCTTCTCAAGTCAAACCAGCGTTGACCTTCAAATGCAAACTCTCTGAAACGCTCTTCTAGGATATATTTTTTGTATGCTGTTTGGTCGAACGATTTTAGTTGTTCTACCCTAGCAGTTACAGCTTCCGCTTTATAGCGATTTTCGATAATCGGCTCAAGGGTTGCTGTTGCTTGATCTAATTGATTTAAGAAGATATAAGCTTCCGCTTTGATGAAGTATAATTCAGCTGTTCGGAAGGAAATCTTAGTATCCCCATTTCCTGTTTTAACCAAAACTAGATTTCCGTCTAAATCATCAAAAGAAGATGTATAACGAAGATCGTTTGTTTGATCATAACTGGTTTTTAATTCTTCAGAAGCAAAAACAAAAGATTTATATGATGTTTTAAATACATCTTCTAAATTCATAATTGATTCTACCGATTTGAAGTGGGCCACAGATTCTTTTGTATCTGCATTTAAGTTTTGTAGTGTATTTTTGATTGCTAATGCACTTTCAGCACTCACAATTGCCGCTTCAAATTTCTTTTGGTATAGATTTACACGCGCTTCTAAAGCAAAAAGAGCCAACTTAGAAAAACGGTAATTCATTCCCGCGTCATAAGTAGTTACTTTCAACTTGCTTTTCGCTGCGTCAATATCAGCATGAATTTGGTTGTATACTTCTGCTACGGTTGATTTAGGTCTTTTATTATCTAAATCTACTTCGTTTAAGATGACAATACCTGGTTCTGTCACAGCAGTAGCTGGATCATATGGCTTAGCAAAGAAGTTTACTAAGTCGAAATAAGCCATAGCACGTAGCGCATGTGCTTCACCTAAAAGTTGCTCTTTTGTATCTCCCGTTTGCATTGTTCCAGTACCATCGTTAATGGTTTGATTAGCATAGAAAATAACTTTGTATAAGTCTTGGTATCCATACTCTCTTGTTCCATCACTTGGGCTTTGATCGTTGTATACAAATACATCACGAATTTCAGCGAAGTCACTGTTGTCCATTACTGGAACCTGAACTTCATCTGTACGTATAGTCGTTAGCGCCTTGTGACGAGGGTACGCAAAGTAAGCAGTTGTGATTAATTTTCTATAATCATCCGTTGATTTTGGAATAATTTTTCCTTCTGGCTCAATATCTAAGTACTTATCACAACTTGCAGTGTATAAACCTAAGCTTAGACATCCGATAAATAAAAATAGTCTTTTCATAATATACAAAGGGTTAGAAGGTTATGTTTAATCCTAAAGAGAATGATCTTTGGATTGGTTGTGCGTAAATATTTCCATACGTTTCTGGATCAAAGTACCCTTTGTAATCAGTTCCAAATACAAATAAGTTTCTTCCCTCAACAGTAAAACGCACATTTTCTAAACGCAATTTATCTAGTACTGCTCTTGGTAAAGTATAGCCTAAACGCAAGCTACTAATACGAATATAGCTAGTTTCTTTTGTCCAAATATCTAGATAGTTGTAATAGTTAATAGGTGCTCCACCGTAATCAAACCATTTTGTTAACATCCAGTTATCTGTTCCATCATATGCGTCATTTCCAGTTAATCCTGGTAAAGTTCCGCCAGTATTGATTGGAGTCCACATGTCTAACACTTCTTTCGTATAGTTTCTTCCTGGGTCAACTAAGGCTGAATTATAAGAAGGTGTACGTGTCACCATCTGTTTTAAGTTGAACGCAGCAGAAATAGTGAAGTCAAAATTGTTGATTTTGAATGTATTGATGATACCTCCAGTAAATTTAGGATCTCTATCTCCAGCATATGTAAACAATTCTCTTGATTGTTCAGGTGTCAATTTAGAGTCAACCATATAACCTGGCATGATTTCTTCCCAAGAATCGTATAATTGGAAAAATTCTTTAGCAGATACTTTTTCTCCACCTTGCCAGAATAAGATATTTCCTTTGTCATCTAACCCTGCTGTTTTCAAGACAAAAGCAGAATTTACAGCATGTCCTTCTCTTGATGGTAAATATTCACCATCATTTACTTGAATACGATCTACTCTACTCTTATTATGTGCAAAGTTGAATGTTGTGCTCCAAGAGAAATTAGGACGTACGATATTTCTTGTTGTTAATGAAATTTCATACCCTTTGTTAGATACTTGTGCCCAGTTCATATTGGTAAACTCAAAACCTGTTTCAAAAGGCAAAGCACGTAAACCAATTAAATCTGTACTTTTTCTGTTATAAGCATCAAATTCAACGGCAATTCTATTGTTGAATAAACCTAAGTCAAAACCAACGTTTGTATTCGTTGTTTTCTCCCATCTCAATGTACCATTTGGCAAGTTATTCACCTGAATTGTACTTTCTGGATAACCTGGTAGGATAGAAGAAGTACTGTATTCTCCAATTACGAAAGGAGAAGTTGTACGGTCCACATTTCCTTGTAAACCATAAGAAGCACGTAGACGTAAATTGCTGATGAAATCAACATTTTCCATGAACTTCTCATTGGATGCTAACCATGATCCTGAAATAGCCCATAAAGGTAAATATCTATATTTTGGATCTACACCAAATAGGTTGGAACCATCGTAACGTACACTTCCAAATATGGTATATTTTCTGTCATACGTATAAGAAGCTGTTGCGAAGAAAGAGGCATAGGCATCTTCTCCTTTTGTTCTTCTATATGTCTCGTATTTTTTTTGTGTTGCTTCAGAGTTTCCTTGAGGGAATAAGATCGGTTTTGTTGTTAAGGTCAAAGGATCATAACCAAAACCTTTTGATTTGATTTGTTTTCTTTCTTCTTTTCTGATTTCCATCCCTGCCATTACATCAATTTCGTGTAGATCATTGATGATGGTGTTGTACATTGCTTGGGTTTTCCAATTGTATTGGAAGTATTTATCCGAAAAGTTTTCAATAATTCCTCCTTCTGGTAAGAAGTATTTGAATTCTTTTGCAGAACTGTCATAGTATCTCGTACCTTCTCTAAATTTACGCGTGTTGTACGTTTCTTGACCTAAGTATTTTTCCGTATCACTATTGTCAATTTGTAACCCCAATTGAGAAGTGAATTTCAAGTCATCTAAGATTTGATAGTTAATATCAAAAATAGCTTTCAATGACTGGTTTTTCAATTCGTAGCTTGTATTTTGTCTTTCTTCTATGAAGTTGAATGGAATATAAGCATCTCCAAAACCATTGATATCTGGATCATATTGAAAGCTTCCATCCTCATTGTAAGGCTTTAAATAAGGATTGGCATTTCTTGAGTAGTTTGCTGGATTCACACTTGCGTCAGCATCAGCAATGAAATTGGTTTTATTGGATTGTGTTCCAAATAACGCTATACCAGCGGTTAATTTGTCTGTCAAGTGAAAGTTGTTTTTCAACGTAATATTATAACGTTCAAAACCAGTTCCAATCGTTGATCCTTCTTCATCATAGTATCCTAGGGAGAAGTAGTAATCTGAAAGATCACCTCCACCAGATAAACTCAAACCATATTGTTTGTTGAAGGTAGGACGGTATAATTCTTTACCCCAATCAGTATCTACTAATCTCAAGCGATTAATAGCGTTTTGACTTTCTTGAGATAAGGAACCGAATCCACCATTTCTATAAGCATCTAATTCGTTGTTTCGATTTAAAATTCTCGCAACTTCACCTTGGCGTGAACGAGCATTATCAATATCTGAACGTCCTGCAAGCATCAATTCTAAATCTACTTTTTCAGAAGCATTCATCAAGTTTAATTTAGAGAATTGAGGGCGCTCATTCACGAAAGTATTTGCTGTAAAGTTTACTTTCATGGCTCCTTTCTTCCCTTTTTTCGTTGTAATTACAATTACTCCATTCGCTGCTCTTGCTCCATAAATAGCAGTAGCAGACGCATCTTTAAGGATGGTAATATCTAAGATATCATCTGGGTTTAAACCAGCGATAGAAAAGTTTTGTAATTGATCGATATTATCTTTATCGTTAAAGTTAGGCACATTGTTTCCTTCTAACGGCATTCCATCAATCACCCATAATGGATCTTGAGGTCCGTTTAAAGAAGCCGTACCACGAATTCTAATTTTAGCTGGCCCACCTGGTGCTCCTGTTGGTGTAGTAACAGCAACCCCTGCAATTTGACCTGCTAACATTTGATCCACACTGGCAACCCCTGTTTGTTCAATATCAGCCATGCTAATTTGAGCAACAGAAGAAGTTAATTTTCGTTTTTCAATCGTTTGATAACCTGTGATGACAACTTCATTTAAGATGTTTTCATCTGTTCCTAAAGCAACATTATAATGTGTCTTAGTAGTTAAATTGATTAATTTAGAAGCATAGCCAATAAAGCTTACGCGAATGGCTTTTGTTTCTTTTGGAATATCAAGGGTAAAATTACCATCGAAATCGGTCATTGTTCCAATACTTGTACTTTCAATGATTCCCTTCTGACCCGTTTCTGTTGATACACTTTGTGTTTCAACAATAACAGATGCTCCTGGTAATCCCGATTTGTCGCTTGCATCTTGAACAAAACCTGTAATCGTTCTTTTCTCTTGTGCTAGAGCAAGAGTTAGGGTAAAGAACGAAAATAAAAGAAATAGTTTTTTCATTTTCTTGAATATGTAAGGCTGTTAGTTTAAATACCTAATGCTTGATTAATTCTGTTTGCTAAATCAGCATAGTGTGCTCTTGTCGCTGCATCACCTGATTTTGCTTTTTTGCTAACAAGTTTTTGAATAGCGAATAATTCACCTTTCTTGTAACTTGTAACCTCTGAAACGCGTTTCATTACAGTATAGTTGATGTTGCGCAACTGGTCATCGTTCAACGAAACTCTACACAATGTTGGCATTTGTAAAGATTGCTCAAGGATTAATCCTTTTTTGTTTGTTTTTTCAAATAGTTTGTTCACATCAATAATCAACGCATCTACGTAATTCTTCTGTGTCATTCGTTCTAAAATTGACAGTGATTTCCCTTTTTTAGTAGGAGCAAAGATCTCACTTCTCAATTGATTGAATAGCTCTTGAACAGTATATACTTTTTCCCCTTGCGTTTGCGTTTGTAAGGCTTCTCCTTCTAACAAACGAAGTAGACGTTCATCCATTAACATATGGTAAATCGCCGTATACTGTAATTCTCTTGCCAAAGAGTATGGTGAATATTCGTATGGACCAACCGGAGAATCTTTTAAGCTGTACGTTTTTTCATTGATGTCATTGAAAAATAACCAGTTTGGAATGGTAAGAACATGTTTGCTCAAATATTCAACGGCTCTTTTCTGTGTTTCGTAAGGCACGGGTTGATATGCTTTTTTGTTGTTTCCGTATACAGCATGATCTAAATAAACACCACCAATGTTCGACAAAACATGTTGATTATACATTTGCCATTGTCCAATAGCGCCCATGTATAATTTTCCAGCTTCATAATAATCTTCTCCTTGGTCGTAGGTCCATGGAATAATATTATCTACTACTATTTTTAAATTCTTTAAACCATATTCACTTGCTTTCATTGCATCGTTTCCTAAATCTTCTGATTGAGATCTTGGGTCTACAATGTTCAAGTAACTTTGTTGTTCTCCGTAAAAATACATTGGATCATCTTGATGATCTTCAATCATTTTACGCAACGATTTTTTCTCTTCTTCTTGTGTTGGGTACCAACGGTATCCCCATTCAATAGCATATTTATCGTATAATCCAATTTGAGGAGTAATTGCTGTTACTTTATCTTCGGGTTGTGCTACATAATTATAACGAGCATAATCCATAATAGAAGGAGCAGTTCCACCCATTTGATCCGTAAATGTCTTAGAACGTAGTGAATCCACAGGGAAAGCAAATGAAGCCCCCATATTGTGTTTCAATCCAAAAGTATGTCCCACTTCGTGCGAAGAAACAAAGCGAATTGCGTCTCCCATATGGTCATCACTGAATTTATTTGCTCTTGCTTTTGCATCTATAGGCCCAGTCTGAATACGCATCCAGCTATGAACCGAGGTCATTACGTTGTGCCACCAAATAATATCCGATTCAATAATCTCTCCACTACGTGGATCAATAACTGATGGTCCCATCGCATTTGATTTTGGAGATGCTGCATAAGTAATTACAGAGTAACGCACATCATCTACATCAAAATCCTTGTCTTCTGCTGTTGGCTCTTTTGCAAGAATTGCATTTTTGAATCCTGCTTGCTCAAAAGCAACTTGCCAATCGTGAACACCTGCAATAATTTTGTCTCTCCACTGAGGAGGAGTTGCTGGATCGATATAATATACAATTGGTTTTTTAGGCTCTACTAATTCTCCACGAAGGTATCGCTCTATATCTTCTTCTTTAGGCTCCATTCTCCATTTGGTAATGAATTCCTTTTCGTCCATTTTATGTTGAGCATCGCTGAAATACCAATGTTTTTCTGTAAAGAATCCCACGCGTTTATCTGCAATTCTCGGTTGCATCGGTTCTTTAGACAAAAGTACGATATTCGTCGTAACTCCCATAGAAACAGGTACATCACCCGAACCTTCATTGACAGTCGTTGTCATCATTGACTTCACCACAATATTCTCCGGAAATGTTTTGATTCCTTCTATATACGATAAATTCGTTTTGATAGAAGTTGGTAAGCTTAATCCAGATAAAACATCATTGAAACTCTTTTGATTTCCATCAAAAACTTTGTTTACCTTAATTACGGTAGCAGTAGAATCAGGACTTTGTGTTTCGATATCAAAAACCTCTAAAACAGATTCAATAAAGTTATCTGTAACAGAGCGCGTGATAGCATCTTCTTTTGGAGAAGATACACGAGGTGTTTCTGTCTTTACCCAAATTTTATTAGCTAATGTGTCTTTGTGAAACGTAATTAATTTGTTCTCATAGTTCATCCCCTTATTCGCCCCAGCATCATTAATCTCTAATGGTACTTGTGAAAGTTTGTTTACCAACAAAAACTGACGGTTTAATAAACTATCCGGTATTTCAAAATAAACATCCGTTTTGACTTGAATAACATTAAATAGCCCTTTGGTGTAAGTTCCCTTTTTTATTAAATCAGCGTAATTGTTCTCTTTCGTATCAGTAGAGTCTTTTTCTTTGTCTTTTCCCTTCTCTGCTTTCTTTTCAGTCTTCTTGTCTTTGGCATATAACAAGCCTGTTGGCGTTTGTGTCAAACAACCCAGTAATGCTAAAGTACTGATACTTAGTTTAACCGTGTTTCGATTCATTACAATGTTAAGTTTAAGTTAAGTAAGGGATAAAGCTAAAGCAGTTCTCGTTAAACTTAAAATTTTCAGGAGTGAGTGGATTTATTTCGGGAGTGAATGGATATTTTAACAATTGAGCAAAGGAAATACACAAATAAAAGTCTCATTTTGTGAATAGGCTTGATGCGTATCTACTTGATAATATTGGTAAATCGAAGCAATATAAAATAATCCAAATCCTTCACTTTCTTCTTTTTGCTCTTTGAGTTGAATATTGTTCAAAACAGTTGCCGATTCGTTGGTCAATATAATTTGAATAGATAGAGGAGCGTCCAAAGTCGCAATATTGTGCTTCATTGCATTTTCTACTGCAATTTGTAGCGCGAGATAAGGAAGTTTCGTCTTTGTCGGTGCTTGTCGTTCATCGAGTACTTCAAAGTGAAGTTCTTTGGGAAAACGAATACTTTGTAAGGCAATATATTGTTCAATGAATTTTAGCTCTTGATCCAATTCAACTAAATTACTTGCAGGAGATTGAATGAGGTAACGATATGTATTACTCAAATTTAAAGTGAATTTTTGTGCAAGTTCACTATCAAGCATAATGAGCATATAGAGTGAATTAAGCGAATTGAAAAGGAAATGAGGGTTGATTTGATTTTTCAATTGCTTTAACTGCATCAAGGCCTTTTCTTTATTCAACTTCTCTTGTTCTACTGCTAGTTTTTCTTTTTCTCTATAGGCACGTTTGCTCTCTTCATTAAAAAAATAAAGCAAGAGTAAAATGATAGAAATCGAACTGATAAAAATTAAATAGGTATTGCGCTTCAAAGGAATTACATTTTCATCGACATTGACTTTTGGAAAGTTAATGCTGATGTACCCTTTAAATGTTTCCGAATTAAAAGCAGTGAAAAAGCGATAAACTTCGAGTTGTAAAAACTCAGATTGAACGACTTTCGGTGTAGATTTATTATCCTTATTTGCCGTGGTGTCTTGACTCGTCGTAGAAGAAACTTCAAAGATGTTTTTTCCAACTAAATCCAATTCAGGGTGATAAATACAAGTGCCGTCTGTAGCAAAAATATAAGCGTAGTTAGGCGTTGTAATATCTATTGTAGTCAAGTGTTTGTGCAATTCCTTTAAATCAAAAATAAACCCCGTTAAGATTCGCTTATTTTCTCGTTGTATACTATTCCAACAAATCCAATATAAATTGCCATTGATACGAACGAAATGATTGACTTTCGTTTCGTTTTTATTTTGAATCAATTGTTGTACAAGAAGATTGTCAACAGGTAATAAGGTAGTAGAGGTGAGGTTGTGTTCTTCGATATGTTGAGTAGAATCTACAACAATATACCAATTATAACTGGGGATGTTGTGGTAATGCTGTAATTCGTTGATGACCTTGTATTTGGAGTCGAGTTGATCAAAAGGAGTTTGTTGTACAACATCTGTTAGCATGGTCAGCTGGGTATCAATCATTTTAAATTCCTCTTCTAAGGCATTTTTACGATGATTGAAGCTTTTTTTGATGATATCTTGATACGTTTCTTCATAGCTGCTGTTGATGGAAATACTTAGAAATAACATAGCGATTGAAGTAATACTTACAATGGCGATAGCTATACTAAGGAGGGTTCTACGAGAAAACAGCAGTTGTTTCATAAGAAGAGGAGATTAATTTGAATATAAAAGGTAAGGTGCTCGCGTATGCTCGAAAGCACGTAATCCCGATTGCCAAGTTTGACGTATTTCATCTTCTGTTTTTCCTGCGATGATTTGCTGTTTTAATGCATCCGTTCCGGCTAATTTAATAAAGAAATTAGTAAAGAATTTGTCCTTATTTTTCGATTGATGATAAGCTTTTAAAAGCCAAGTTAACTCCAATCGAGTTACTGGATTGATTTGCGATAAGTTTTCTCCATAGCACAACTTGCCATTGTTCATTGGATCTTTTGCGCCAGCATTGGGTTTTGGAGTGAAGCTATAAGGCATTTGCTGTAAAAATGGAGAACCGTAAATCTGAAATTGCAAATTCGTTCCACGTCCGGAACTAACATTTGTCCCTTCAAAAAAGCACAAGCTAGCATATAAGTTAATCGCTTGATCATTTGGTAAATTAGGAGAAGGAGATACAGGAAGACTATAACTCATTTGTCTGTTGTAGTTCAAGTTGGGAATAACTGTTAAGTCTGCTTGGATTCCATTGTTTAACCATTTTTCACCGTTAATCATCAAGGCGTATTCTCCTATTGTCATTCCATGTAGGGTAGGGATTGGGTGCATACCCACAAAACTTTTGTTTTGCATCTCCAATATCGGCCCATCAACAATAGAAATATTCGGATTTGGACGATCCAATACAACAATAGGAATATTATTTTCAGCACAAGCTTCCATGACGTAATGCAAGGAAGAAATATAGGTGTAAAATCTAGCTCCCACATCTTGTAAGTCAAATACTAAAACATCAATACCAGCCAGCTGCTCTTTGGAAGGCTTTTTACTGTTGCCATAAAGAGAAATAATAGGAAGTCCCGTTTGGATATCTTTTCCATCCTTGATTAATTCCCCAGCATCTGCTGTACCTCTAAAACCATGTTCAGGGGCATAGATCTTTGTTACTTTGATTTTGTTTTGTATTAAAAAATCAACAGTTGACGTATAGGTGTTAACTGAAACATTGGAACGGACAACTCCTGTTTGGTTGGTGAGAACTCCTACTTTCTTATTTTGTAGCAAATTAAAATAAGCAACCGTATTCTCTGCTCCCACGATAATTGTAGAAACGGAACCTTCACCAATTGCTTTTTTCTCAACGGAAAAAGAATAAGAATTTACACTATAAATCAATAGCGTTACTAAGAATAATAATGTATTTTTGACTGTTGAATTTGATATCATAACAAAGTTGAAATTAGAATATTTTATAGCTAAACGGTTAGTAACTACAAAGAACCATAAAAGTAGTGTATCTGCTCCAATTATTAAAATCGCTATCACAGCAATTGCGTTAGGGATTATAATGATGTTGGTGTCTGTGGCTACGGGTTTAGGTTTAAAACACAAAATTAGAGATAAAATTTCAGCTTTCAGCAGTCATATTGTAATTACTAAATATGATTCTAATATAACGGATATTACACTTAAACCCATTGAATTAAATCAAAAGTTTTATCCTCAATTTGACAATATTGATGGCGTTAGTAAAGTACAGCCTTTCGCTTCTAAAGCAGGAATTATTCGCACAGAAAATGCCTTTGAAGGAATTGTATATAAAGGAGTAACGTCAGAGTATCAATTTGATGAAATCGCAGAGTACATCGAACAAGGTCGTTTGCCTGTTTTTGACAAAGAAGGTATGAGCAATGAAATCTTAATGTCTACTTATGTTGCCAATCGATTAGGATTCAAATTAGGAGATAAGGTTAATACCTACTTTATGAAAGATTGGGGAAATAAAGTACCTAATATTCGCCAATTTGAGATTGTAGGATTGTATAATTCCGGATTACAGCAGTTTGATGAGAATATCATTTTAGGTGATTTACGCCATGTACAGCGTTTAAATCGTTGGACTGAAAATGAGGTAGGAGGTTTTGAAGTGCTGTTGAAGAATTTTGATGAGATTGAAGAAAAAGGAAGTGAGATTTACCTGAATTTACCTTCAACTGTTGATAGTAAAACGATCGTAGAAAAGTATGAGAATATTTTTGGATGGTTGGATATGTTTGATTTTAACATTAAAGTCATCATCATTATTATGATTGCCGTGGCGTCAATTAATATGATTGTAGCATTATTAGTATTGATTTTAGAACGCACCCAAATGATTGGTATGTTGAAAGCATTAGGAGCAACAAATTGGAGTGTGAGAAAAATATTTTTATACAATGCTTTTTACCTTATTGGAAAAGGATTGCTATATGGTAATGGCATCGGTTTAGGATTGCTTTTCCTTCAAAAATATACTGGAATTATCAAGCTGGATCCAACGTCTTATTATGTTCGAGAAGCCCCCGTGTTGATTCGCTTGACTGATGTATTATTACTGAATGTAGGAGTCATTGTCATCGCTATGCTAGTGTTGTTGATTCCTTCGTATTTAATTACAAAAATATCGCCCGTAAAGGCTATTCGATATGATTAAAAAAGTCGCCATTAGGCGACTTTTTTTATGCTTCTTCGTCTTCAAACGTCAATTCAATATCGATAAATTGAACGATGATTTCGCAAACGTCATTGTTCTCATCATAACCATAGTAAACAGGATAAGCCCCATCACCGTAACCACTTTGAATCATCGGAATCGTTAAGTCTGTTCCAGGAATTTCAAAGTTGATCCAATCTCCTCCTGGTCTTTGGTATTGGGGATGATTCTCATAGCTCTTTTTAAATTCGGCAGCCAGATAATCATCGTATATATTACCTCCTGGATTGGCTGCTAACCATTGCTGTTCAAAAGCGCAATAAGCATCTTTCGTTTTTTCATCTACAATAGTTGCCAATCCTGCATCTACATTAAATCCAAAATATTCACCTTCATTTAAATTGTCAATATTTTCATGACCCAATAAAGCTTCTAAATGTTGAACTGCTGGTCGATCTGTTAGCTTTACTCGAAAAGCAACATAGCGATAATGATCTTCATCTACTTCCATTACTAAAATTGTAAGCGGATGTTTTCCCGCAGCTACTGGAATAAAATAAGGTTGTTCATCACCTTTCAAATAAACCAAGGGATCGCGGACAAGAATATGACCTGTTGGAAAGTTAATAGCTCCAAGTGAAAGGTGAAAAAGTTTTCTGTTGCATATCTCTGAAGCACTAAAGTAGTGATTGAAATTCGTGGGAGAGACTAATAAACCTTTCTTTTGCTCATAGATTGCGAGCCATTCTGGTGTGGGTACTGTTTTCATCGTTGTTTTATTAAAAGCTTGACTCTACTTGTTTGAGTGCTTGCTGATATATTTTTTGAATACTTTTCTTTTCTTCTTTTTCAATTTGTTGTTGGAGTAAAGATACCAAAGAAATAGTGGATGGAGGATTCATTTTTAGAATTTCCCCCAAAGCAAAAGCAATGCTCCATCGGACAACCGTACCTTCATCATTCATATTTGCTATCAACTGTTGTAGGGCATAATCTACCTGATTAGGATAGCTGGAAATGGTATAACCAATCGCTCGGGCTGATTCCCATTTTACGCGTGCCGCTTTACTCGATAAGCAGTCAATGAGTAGCACCAAAGTTTCTTCGGTTATAAGCTGAGGATTTTTTTCAGCTACATGAGCTAAAGCTTCAATGCAGGTGGCTTTTGCAGGGTCTTTGACAAGCTGTATTTCCGCGATAAAATCGGACAAGTGTAGCGTATTATCTAAAAGGCCATCAGACAAGCGTTGTGTTTTTTCTTTGGCTTTATAAGCTTTGTTGTTTAAGATAGCATGAACGGACATAGGTGTACATTTAGTTGAATACGAGTAAAAGACAAATATCAAATATTAATGGAAATAGAACAGGTTAGTCGATTCATTTTTTGAAAAAAAATAGCAAATGACTGTTACAGCCGTTTGCTATTTATTGTTAAGCTTTAGGATATTCAAAAAGTTGTTGAATGGTTTGACTAATTTCTGTATCAAGGTGTTTGCTTACAAGATGTAAGGCTCCATCAATTCCTGCGGTAATTCCTGCGGTGGTCAGTACTTGATCTTGATCTACAAAACGAACCCCTCGTTTGATTTGCGCTTTTGGGCAGCGTTCTTGTAACATATCTAATCCCAAAAAGTGTGTCGTGATGGATAAGCCATCAAAAAGAGGAGTATTACTTAAGAGTAAACTACCTGTACAAACTGTAAATAATAGCGCTCCTTGCTGATGCTGTGCTGTAATCCATGCAGTATACGTTTGCTGAAATTGTTCTTCTTGTAAATAAGCGAGAACAATATCAGGATTGGCACCAGGTACCACCAAAATGTCTGGTTTTGGGCAATCAGCAAAACTGTATTGTGGCATAATTTGCATGATGTTGCTCTCCGTGTTTACAGGGGTTTTACTAGCTGAAACTAAATATGGAACATAGGTGTTTGGTTTTAATACATTGGCTTTAACAAATACATCTAATGGACCATTAAGATCTAATACTTCGACTTGATCATAAATAAGAAAAGCAACATGTAAAGGCTGGTTTTGAGGTGTCATAGGCTGTTAATTTTAGGCAATAAAGGTGTAATCGAAATTTTTTCGATAGCTGTATTGCGCGTTATAGAATGAATTAAATTGTTTTTATGCGTTGTTAATTCCCGTTGATTGGAAACTAGTTCTGTATTGGGTTGGGGTTGCTTGTACTAATTTGATGAACGCTTTGCGGAAAATAGTATCAGAAGAAAATCCAGAGATATCGGCTATTGTAGCAATAGATAAATCACTAGATTCAAGAAGCCTTTTTGCGTATTCAATGCGCAAACGATCATAAAACATACCAGCTGTCATCCCTGCTTCCTTTTTAAAAACCCGAGCAAAGTTTCGTTCACTCATGCAAACAAACTCAGCTATTTCTACTTGGCGTATGACTTGCGTTTTGAAATGCGCTGTGAGATACTGTTTTACTTTTAGAACCAAAGGTGTTAGTTCACTATCCAGCGGAAGAAGTGTACTGTATGTGGTTTGCGGATTAGTGCGCTTTAATTGAACAACTAAATAGCGAGATATATCAGCAGCAACGAGCTGACCGTGATCTTCTTCTACTAAAGCCAAGGCTAAGTCAATCCCAGAGGTAATTCCTCCTGAAGTGTACCTATTGCCATCCTTGGTATAAATTTGATGATAATCGAGTTTCACTGTGGGATATAGCTGTCGGAATGCAGAAGCAAATTGCCAATGAGTGGTTGCTTTTCTATTATTCAGTAGCCCTGTTTGAGCGAGTAAAAAAGCGCCAATACAAATCGATCCTATTTTTTGTAAGGTTGGATAAATCCCTTTAATCCAATGTAATAAAGCAGGATCATACGTTTGTGAAAGATCCGATTTAGACCCTGTAAGTAATAAGGTATCTAAGGGGATATTTAGGTCATAAATCGTATAATCACACTGTACTTCAATACCTGCACTAGTTTTTATTTTTAGCTCCCTTGTACTCGAAATCAAATGAATTTGATACTCTTTTCCAGTTGAATTTAAATGAGCTGTGGCTACTTGATTGGCCGTGTGAAATACATCACTTGGACCAGCAAAATCCATTAGCTGGGTTTGCGGTAGAAGTAAAAAGCCAATATGGTGTAGCATTGCGTCCATCTTATTTTAAATTGCTGATACAAAGATAAAAAGAGCAATTGATGTATAAAGGACAGTAAACATGCTTTTTCTGCCAATTTGCTGAAAAGGATAAAATAAGCGACAAAAATAGATTGCAAAAGGACGTAAAAAAGACGAAAAATGATTGGTTTTTGATGAAATAGAGGTCCTTTTTTTATAAAAGTGAAAAAAAGGAGGGTGAAATTTAAGAAATATACATTTTGTACTTTTTTTCTATTTTACTGTTTTTAGATATAAAAAATAGTACGCTATTATTTTAATAAAGTTGTTGTGAAAATGAGCTTGATTTTTTGGAATTTAGTAGGATTTTAGAAATTAACATTTTGTTGTTTCGATTTAGTCTAAATAAGTTGGTTGAGAGATGAATACAAAATACATTTGCATAACAAAAGTTTAAATCACTTGGTGATGCATAGTATGAATAAGCGCTTTACATTCATGAAAGCAAACTTAATTATTTTCTTTTTTTGTTTTACAACGATTGTTTTAGCACAAAATTCAGTTGAGGTTCAAGTTACTGTTACAGATGAACAACAACAAGGAATTGCTGAAGTAACAGTTTCCATCAAAAATAATCTACACAATTATATTGGTTTAACGGATGAAAAGGGGATTGCCTACTTTCAGGTTGTGCCGGATCAGTATCAAATCCAGTATTTTCATATTGGCTACCAAAGTCATCAATACACGAAAGACTTACGAGCAAAACAGATGATTGGCGTAGTTCTTACTCCTCTAGTCAAGGAATTGCAAGAAGTAATTATAACTGCAGAAGAAGGCAAAGGACTTTCTTCTACATCGGTGATTAACCGAAAGGCCATGGAGCATTTACAGCCTTCTAGCTTTGCTGATTTAATGGAGTTATTACCTGGAGGATTGGCTAAGACACCGAATTTAACCAAAACGAATGTTATCCGTATTCGTGAATTTGGTCCAAGTATTTCAGGGTATGCTACAAGTGCTTTAGGTGTACAGTTTGTCATGGATGGCAACGTACTTAACTCCAATATGGATATGCTACAAGCGGTGAAAGATAACCAGAGTGGGGCTAGTTCAAGAAGTACGAATGGATATGGGATGGATATGCGTATGCTATCAACCAATGATATTGAAAGCGTAGAAATTATACGTGGTATTCCAACAGTAAGTTATGGAGATTTAACGTCTGGTTTAGTTTTGATTCACCGAAAAAGTGGTTATACAAAATGGCAAGCTCGAGTTAAGGCAGATGAGTTCAGTAAATCCTACTATATAGCCAAAGGATTTACAGTCACACCAAGCTGGAGCTTAAATGCGAGTTTAGATTATTTGGATGCCTTATCCGATCCAAGAGATGTTTATGAAACATACAAACGTGTTAATGGATCTATTCGCTCAAAGAAAACGTTCGAATGGTTTGGAAATACAGTAGAATGGCGTTCTAATTTAGATTACAGCATCAATATAGATGATGTAAAAGTAGACCCAGATACAGATTATTTAGCAACAGACTCGTATCAAAATCGCCGTCAAAAAATTAGCTTTTCCAATAATTTCGATTATAAATTCCAACCAGGTGGGTTGTTTAAGAACATTAAGCTAACTACGAATGTTAATCAAGGAATTGAAGATATCAAACAAAGTGTTTTTGTACAATATAATGGTCCTACTGCTGTATCGATTGCCACAGAAGAAGGAGTAAATGATGGATTTTTTCCCGACTTGAGTTTTGTATCGCATACCAAAACAGAAGGACGGCCGCTGAATATAAACGGAAAACTAGAAACTGCTTTGGAATTCCAATCAGGTATCTTGAAGCATAACCTTGAACTGGGAGTAGATTATAAATATTCTCATAATTATGGACGAGGGGAGATGTATGATTTATTGACTCCTCCTTCAACGAAATCGTCTACAAGACCTCGTGCTTATAAGGATATCCCAGCCTATCAAAATATCGCTTTTTTTGCTGGGGATAGACTGAGTTGGTCTTTAGGAGAAAACAATTTTGGATTGTATGGTGGGCTTCGTGTTTCAAAAATGTTGGGACTAAATCACAACTTTGATTTGAGTAAGAAAGTTTATTTCGAACCTCGTTTTATGCTACAATGGGGATTACCTAAAGTTGCACTAGGGGAGCATGTATTGAAAGCAGATGTAACCTTAGGATATGGAGAGTTGTATAAATTGCCTACAGGTTTAATGCTATACCCAGATAAAACATATAATGATTTTACGCAATTGAATTTTAAACCTGAGAATACAGCGTATCAAGCGGTCAATTATATGACCTATGTGGAAGATTTGACTAACTATCAATTGGTGGCAGCAAAAAATACCAAAAAAGAAATTCGATTAGATCTTAGTTATGCGAAGCACGAATTTTTCATCAACTATTTTGACGAAAAAATGCCCAATGGGTTTAGAAGTGTAAGTGAATACAAAGCCTATAGTTATAAGCGCTATGATACTTCCGGGATTGATTTAGAACATTTGACTGAGAAACCACAGATTGAAAATCTTCCTTATGAGGAACGAAAAGTACTTCAAGGGAATGGGCGAAGAGAAAATGGAAGTAGTACCTATAAAAGAGGAATCGAGTTTGGTTATGCTTCTCCTAGATTTGAGGGTATTAATACTCGATTTACACTTAGCGGTGCTTGGTTTGAGACACTATATACTAATACAATTCCAGTTCAAGAAAAACCAAGTACTTCATTGGCTGGAAAAGACTATGCGCTTATCGGTATTTATAAAAATGCAGATGGGAATAAGATAAGTGGGATGAATTACAATCTAGTTGTCGATACGTATCTTCCAGCGCTAGATATGAATATTTCTGCTTCTTTTCAAGGGGTATTGTTTAAGGATGATACGAGAGAATGGAAGCAAGATCAACCTATAAGCTATTTTGGAGTCGATGGGGTTATTCATGAATTTACAGACGCAGATCGAAAGGATGCTTATTTACAATGGTTGGTACGCAATGTATCTTCTACGGATAATTTGAATAGACATTACACTTTTGACCTTCAAGTGAATTTAAAAGTATCCAAGCGAATTTATAAAGAAATCAAAGCCTCTTTATTTGTCAATAAGCTTTATGCCTATATGAGTCCTTATACCTTTAATAAAACCAAAATATATCGAAAAAATACGACAAACCCGTATTTCGGAATGGAACTTACATATAATTTTTAATACATACATCAAAATGAAGAAAAGTTTACTTACCCTGTGTTTAGCTATGTTGAGCTTGACATTTGTTACAACAGCATGTAGTAGTGATGATAGTAGCAGTGAAAATACACAGCAGCAAAAAAGTACGTTGAATATCTCATTTCAGGGAGTGGATATTGAATCAGTACCAGGATTAACCATCGAATTTTTAGAAACGAATTCTGGAACAAAAGGAGATAAAATAATCACAGCACCAACAACTTCTATTGTTTTAGATAGAGGATCATACAAAATTTCAGTGAATGGAAAAGTTGTATTGAAAAATGGAGAAGAAGTTGAGGTTGGAGGAAATACAGCTGTTGACTTGGTGCAAAATGAGCAAACACTTGCTATTAATTTAACAATTAAAGCGTTTAGTGAAGACTTTATTATTGAAGAAGTATTTTTTACTGGAGTAAAAACAGTAGAAGGAAAACCATACAATAATGGACGTTATTTTAAATTGACCAACAATACAGATAAAGTTTTAAAAACAGGTGGATTATTAATTTGTCAATCAGAATTTAATACCACATTGAATCACAATGTTACACCGGATATTAAGAGTGAAGCATTTGCCGTACAAGCGGTATTGATGATTCCTGAAGAATACTCGAAAGAGGTACAACCAGGAGATTTTATTGTGATTGCTGATATTGCTCAAAATCACAAACAACCGAACATCCCTGCTTTTGATTTGACTGGAGCGGATTATGAATTTCCAAATTTAGATAATCCACATTTAGGACAAGTAGATAATCCTGCAGTTCCCAATGCTGTAGTTATCTATACGAAAATGAATTTCAATATGTTTTTCTTACATAGCCAAGGAGCAGAAAGTTATGCAATTGCTCGTTTCCCTGAAGGGGTAACAGTAGACAATTGGATTGCAGATTATATGTATGAGTATGAGTATTTAAATAAAGCCGGAAATATTACTAAAAAGAAAACTTTAAAAATACCAAATACGTGGATCTTAGATGGAGTAAATTCAGCTATTACTGAAAAATGGATACACAATACTTTAGATGCTTCTATCGATAGTGGTTGGACAGGTTGTGGTAAGATTGAGTCTGATCCTAGTCGTTTTGGAAAAACAATTCGTCGTAAAGTAGTAGGAAAAATGGAGAATGGAAAGAATATGTACAAAGACACGAATAATTCTACCATAGATTTTATACGTGATGCTGAGGCAAGTTTTAAAAACGGAATTGTACATTAATAAAAGATCATCTTGAATAAGTACGCTATTTTTTGGATGTTGTGTTTCGTTAGCGGGATAAACACAGTACAGGCACAAGATCAATTGTCTGCCTATGATCGCATCGTAATACAACAACAAGCCGAACAAATATTTAAAAAAGACTATTACTATAATCCAGCACACCAGCTGGATTATAGTAATTTTTCATTTTCTGATATTCTAGTGGGATATCAAAAATCTCAAAAAGACCTGTATCAATTACAAGAAGGATCTGGAGTAGAGGGAATTCAAATTGCAGCTTCGTCATATAAAAAACTAAGCAATAACCGCAGTATCTGGGGAACTGTTGTATATAAAAAAAATACACAGAAAGAATTGCAATGGAATAATAATCTCGACGTAGAACTTCTTGGACCTTATGTCCTTGCTGACTCTACGAGTAACAGCATGAAATATGAAGCGTATGAGTTTGCTGGGGGCTATGCTAAAAAGATACAGCGATTTTCGCTGGGTTTAGAAGCTAATTATCAAGCACATTTAGGCTATAAAAGTAGAGATCCACGCCCAAGGAGTATTTCTTCTCACATCAAAATAAAAGGGGGAATAGGATATGATATAACTGATAACTGGACGGTTAGTGCCTTAGGATTGTTTACCAATTATACACAAAATACAGAAATAAAATTTGCTAATCAAGCGCAGAAAGCAGCCTTGTATCAAATGAATGGACTTGGAACTTGGAGTAGATATTTCAGTGGAAAAAGTACGGGAACAATTATAGAACGAAGTGGGTACGAATATGGAATAGATGTAGAGAATAAAGCGTTCGATTTTATTATTGGAGCAACGAAAGGGAGTACCAAGCTTAAAAGATTTAGTACAGGTGTATCTCTGAAAAATTCGGATAACGATGCAGAAACAAACCGATTAGAAGAAGACTATTACAACCTCTATTTTATGAAGTTTTTTACGTTGGATGAAAATCAATTGGGAATCAAGTACAAGTTTTCAAAAGGAGAAAAGACTGGAATTGAAGTATATTATACAGATAATGATACTAAGGGATTGGAAAAACTATTAGAAAAGAAACTGTATTCGTATACGGATACGAGCCATTTAATTGAAGGAATGTATGAAGTGAATTTTGCACAAAGTCAATTGATAGTTCAACCTTTTTGGAAGTATCAAAAAACTTCAGAACTACTTCGTGAAGTGAATTCAAAACAAAATTTTACCTATGCCTATTATGGTGTAAATTTAGCTTATACACAAACTTTGACTGCAACGACAACATTAGCAGTTGAACCTACATTCACGTATAGAAAAACAAGTCAAGCTAATAATCAATTGAATTTTGCTACAACGAAAGAGTCGATGAAAGATTGGTTACTGAATGATTTTGAATACCTCTCTTCTGATTATGTTTATTGGGGAACTACAGTCAAATATGCTATTGAAAAAGTAAAAAAAGCGCCGATGTTTGTAGCAATTACATACAATCAGTTAGATTTTAAAAAAAATAAACACAACAACTATTTGGGCGTAACCTTAGGGGTAACGTTTTAATTGAGAAACACAAAACATGAATAGAAAGTTAATAATTGCCTTTTTTTTGAGTATTGGTGGACTTTTGAGTTTTACGAATGCTCCTAAAATATTAAATTCAAGCGACCCAGAATACAAGGCAATCATTGAAAGCTATAAACAATCAATAGCGCTTTGGCCTAAACCAACAATAGACGAAGGTGTTGATTGGAAAGAATTTGTAAGTATTCAACGGGATACAGCCTTTTTTACGACGCAAGATTTACCTGAAGTAATCTTGGGGAAAATGCTTTTCTTTGATCCAAAATTATCAAAATCGAGTCAAATTTCATGTAGTACCTGTCATGATCCTGCCATGGGATGGACAGATCGCCGATCTGTTGCACTTGGGCATGATCATTTAGAAGGTATGCGAAATACGCCAAGTTTATATAATATGGCTAATCGTAAAATTTTCTTTTGGGACGGAAGAGCTATGAGTTTAGAAGAACAAGCAAGTGGTCCTTTGAGTGCACATAATGAAATGGCCATGGATGTGGAATTATTGCCAGCAAAATTGAAAGAAGTAAAAGGATATAAACCTTTGTTCAAAGCTGCGTATGGAGATGAGGTTATCACCTATGAACGAATTGTAGGAGCTTTGGCAACTTTTCAGCGCACAATAAAAAGTCAACCAAGTCGTGTCGATCTTTTTGTAGATGGTAAATTTGATGCCATGACAGATCAAGAAATTTATGGTATGCATCTATTCAGAACCAAAGGGAGATGTATGAATTGCCACCATGGACCTGATCTAACAGATGATCAATTTCACAATATTGGTTTGACCTATTACAAGAGAAAATTTCAGGATTTAGGACGCTATAATATAACAAAAGATCCCAATCATGTCGGACAATTTAAAACACCTTCTTTGCGTGATTTACTTTTAACCCGCCCGTGGATGCACAATGGATTTTTTGATAATTTAGAAGGAATTGTCAATATATACAATAGTGGAATGCATATGATTGACCCAACTCCTGAACAAAAAATAGCAGACCCATTATATCCTGTTACGGATTCATTAATGCAGCCACTGAAACTAAACCGCGAAGAGGTACAAGCAATTGTTGCCTTTTTAGAATCCTTATCAGGAAGTAGATATAAAATGAGAAGACCTGATTTTCCAAGAGAATAAATCGAATAGAATAAGAAGCTTGTCCAGTTTAGTCTGGATAATCCAAAAGATGATAAAAAATAAAAGAGCCGTTCCACCAGGAACGGCTCTTTTGCTTCAAAGCTTTGTTGACTTGGTGCATTCTTACTATAGAAGGATGTTTTGAAATTTGATGAAGAATTACAGCGATGCACACAAGTAAGACCTGGATATCATTTTCTTCGTAATTGTTTCGGAGAATGCCCAGTATACTTTTTAACAAAGCTTGAAAAATAGGTAGCATATTCAAATCCAAGTGTAAAAGCTATTTCAGATACAGTCAAATTTGAATTCTTTAATAATCGTTGTGCTTCGATTAGTATTCGTTCTTGAATAATAGCTGTTGTTGATTTACCAAAGGTTTGCTTCACCACAAAGTTTAAATAATTCGTGTGTACTTCTAATACTTCTGAATAATCTGCAGCTGTTTTTAAACGAACAGTTTGTTCCTTATGCGTAATAGGAAATTGCTTTTCTATAAGTTCTAAAAATTGTGAACACAAACGATTGGTGGCATTTCTCTTTTCTGAAAATGTGAATTCACTCGTTAGTTTATTGGCTTGATGAATGATAATCTCCATGTAATTCCGCAAGATTTCATGTTTTAATGGATAATCCTGTTGTTGCTCTAATACAATGTTCTCAAATAAACTTCGGATCATTTTATTTTGCTCCTTATTTAAAGAATAAATAGGAGTCGTTTGCAAGGCTTTCAAAGTTGAGCGAATTTCGTTGCTTTGATAACCGAGAAAGGTATTGGTAAATAGACAGAAAAAACCATCAGGAGATTCTGAAGTTGGTTCTAAGGTATACGTCGAAAGAGGATTCGAGAAAAAAAGCGTTGGCCCCGTGAATTCTCGAGTTTCTGTACCGCAAAATAATTTACTCTTACTATTTAGATAAGAAACCTTATAATGTGTTTTTATATTATAAGGGATAAGATGTTCCTTACCTTCTTTTTGTGAATAAACAGCAAAATCATTTGAATTGATATCGCATATAGTTGCTTGTTCGTTATCAATAACATCTAGTTCTAATGTTGGAGTTAAGTACGTCATTTTTTTCGCTTCGTTTTTCTTAATACTAGTTTTTTGAATGCTTAAGGAATGAGTGTTTGCGGTTATGTTTTATGGTTATTTGTAAAAATATATATAATTGCAATCGTAAATTTGATAAAAAACTATTATTTGTTGTGTTTTTTATGTTTTTTATTAAAAATATTTCACGTTTTAATGTTTATTCCTAAAATTAGTTGTATTGAATACGTTTTTTGTGGTTATTGCTGGAAATGAAATTGAACTACTTAGCGAAAACAGGTATCGTTTTGCTTTTAATGGAGTTTTTTACTAGTACTTTTTAATAATAATGTATCAAGGTGCCTTAAAAATAAAGGAGAGAAGATTAAACCTTTTACTTCTAAAAAAGAAAAAGGACTGTTCTTTTTGATAGGATCATCTTTTTAAATTATAACTACTTAATTTGAATTTAGAATCTTATTTTCGGACAATCAGATACACCCTATTACTAGTATGCAGTAGGAAATTTGTAGTTTTAAAAAGCAAAGAGAGATAGTTTACTCGCAGATTTAGGATATTCAATACCTTGTAATCCATTATTTCACAATTCCTATTTTTAAAAGTAAATGGATTTCATTTTTTTTAAAAGATAAAATAACTAGGGGTAGATAGGAATGAAAAAAAATGATACTAGATAGGGTATCATGTATAAAGAGAGTTTAAAAAATAAAGTATTGCATATCAAACAAGATGAATTTGCATGCAAGGTAATTTTGATTGCGTTTATCGTATAATATAGTTATGGTAAATGAGTTTTTTGAAGGGTTCTTGAAGTGAAACAGATCCTTCATATTGATAGGAGCAGCGCTCAAGTAGTTTTTTAGAAGCAATATTAGAATCAAAAAGTTGAGCGCGAATTACAGTATAGTGTAAATGGCGTTGAATAAAAATAGCAATCGCTTCTAATAATTCTGTAGCTAGTCCTTGTTTCCAAAAGTTTTCATGTAAAATATAACCAATCTCAACATGTGTCAAAGAATCTGAGCAGGGAAACAAACCTATCTCTCCAATTAATAAGGAGGGCTCTTGATTTTTGAGTACAATTTTATACAATCCCAATTGCTGTGGATATAATTGCTGGTTAATCTGATATTTTTTGGTCAAATCCTCCTGTGTCCACAGTGTTTTGTTGTTTGGAATCCAACGCATCGTGTTGAGGTGATTGTGAATAACCAACAAAGCAGTACAATCATCTGGCAGATGAATAGGTTGAACAAGTAAGCGTGAAGTCTCAAGAATCATAGACATAATATTAGACGTTTAAGTGTATTCAAAATAAACGAACTAAATTTAGCTTTCTTTTTCCTTTAATTAATGAGAAAATGTGATAATATCTAGGGTTAATATTTTATATTGTGCAAAAAAATAGATGCTGGGTTGAAAATAGCACGGTATTTGTAAGAGAATGTAGAGATATCTTTTAAGAACATAAAATAGAGTTGAATAAAATATAAAATTATCAAATGAAAACGAAGTCAATCAGCAATATATTAACAATAGGTTTTGCGTTGTTCGCTATGTTTTTTGGAGCAGGAAATATTATTTTACCGCCCATCATCGGACTAATAACAGGAGAAGAATGGGATTCAGCCGTTTTTGGATTTACAATTACCGCAATCATCGCTCCCTTTTTAGGAATATTAGCCGTCTTATTCTCTGGAGATGAGTTTACAGATTTAGGAAAGAGAATAAATAAAACAATTGGAATCATTTTAGCAACAGCGATTATCTTAAGTATTGGCCCTCTTGTTGCTATTCCCCGCACTGCCGCGACTACCTTTGAAGTAGGATTGATTCCCATTTGGCCTAATTTTAATCCCATCGTTTCTTCTGTTTTATTCTTCGCTGTGACATTAGCCTTGTCGATATCACCTTCAAAAGTGGTTGATATTATTGGAAAATATTTGACTCCATTGTTATTGGTGTTATTGGGAATTATGATTGTCATGGGAGTGCTACATCCTTTAGACACACCAATAGATACGGGAGTTGGAGCTGTTGAATCATTCCGAAGAGGTTTCTCTGAAGGATATCAAACCATGGATGTACTAGCTTCGGTTATTTATGCGGGTATTATTATTTCTGCTGTAAAAGCAAAAGGTTACATGAGTCCTGAATCAAAAACGAGAGTGACTTTTCTTTCCGGTGCAGTGGCGACAATCTGTCTTTTGTTTATTTATGGAGGGTTGGTTTACCTTGGAGCAACTTCAGGATATGGATCTGCGGCAGATTTAAAACGTACAGAACTATTATTATATATTTCCAATAATGTATTAGGGTCACAAGGAACAATAGCCTTATCTTTATGTATTGCCCTTGCTTGTTTGACTACTGCGATTGCTTTAGTTTGTGCTACGGGAACGTTTTTTAGTCAATTGACAAATGGAAAATTGAGTTATAAAGCAGTCGTAATTGCTACTTGTGTGTTTTCTGCTATCCTTGCTGTAAACGGTGTAGATAAAATTATTGATTATGCAGGGCCGTTTTTAGGTATTATTTATCCGATTACACTTACCTTAATATTATATGTAGTTGTCTTTGGAAAAATTGTCAAGCGAAAAATACCTTTTGTAGGTGCAATCGTTACCACAACAATTTTTTCTATTGTACAATTTTATGTTGCGATGGCAATCGGACAAGCTACAGAAGATAGCCTCGTTTTTCAAATGAACGAGTGCATCAAAAAGATTCCCTTATACAACTATGATGTACCTTGGTTGTTACCTTCCTTTGTTGTATTCGTTGTATTATACTTATTTAATCGAAAATAAAAAAAATCCCATTCTAGTTATAGAATGGGATTTTTTTAGTTTAGTGTGATTCTTTCTCCTTGTATTGGGAAAATATAGTGGACTTGTAAAGGATTGTTTTCAAGTAATTCTCGTTTGATTGTTTCAATTTGATTGCCTGAAGGTTTTAAATGTGTAATAATGATAGTTAGATCCTGCAGCGATTCAAGTCCTGTGTAGCGTGCTAATTTGCTTAACTCCTCTGTTAATAGCTTAGGAGTTAAATGACCGAATAACAAATGTTCCGGCTGACTGTTAGCAAAAGAGACTTCTAATAAAATGGTCTTTAGGTTTTTGTTTCGCACTAAAGGAGCAATGTATTCCCAAATTGTGTCTAAGTGATTTGTTTTTTCAATGCGATCTGCTCCTGTATCACCAAAGTATAACACATAATCATTGTTGTTTCGCAATAAAATGGCTGAGCTCTTTTGAGGGTTAACATGACTTAATTCAAATACCTCTGCCGAAAAAGTAGTATTGCTAATCGAGAAAGATTGTAAAGGTTTAACTTTTGTATACGTATACTTCCCTAAAATAGGAGACTCTCCTTCATTTCCGAAATTAGCCCACGAAGCATTAGTGAAGTAATTGTGTTTAAAAATATCTGCTACAAAAGGTAAAGAATAAATGGGTTTCGCCGAATCCTCAGGTGAATTGATAATTAAACCAGAAAGATGATCTAAATGTCCATGTGAAATAAAGTATCCTTTGATGTAGTGTTGGAGTACCGTTTCAAAGGAAACATCAAAAGTTCCTTTTTCAATTGCCTTGTTTATCCCGCTTCTTACTGTACCAGCATCCAGGGCGATATAACTATTACTTTTTTCTACACCTAGTAAGTAACAAGATAAATTACTTTCATCACCACCTCCATAAACACCTAGTGGAATTATCTCTAAATTTTGTGCCCATAGGGAAGAGGTACTATAAAGTAAAAACGCGGAAAGTGTAAAAAATAACTTCTTCATTATATATGTATTTGTTGCAAAAGTAAAACTTTTTGTGGGATGCTTTTTTCGCTTTTGTAAAATCATGAAGTTGTTTGATTCTTTTTTAAAGAAGTTTTTATGTTTTTATAAGGGGGCACATTTCTATGTGCCCTACCTATATATATAAGGAGAGCATCAAAACCACAAAATCTTTCCTCGCCCGTACGGGCACATGGCAATGTGCCCCTATGCCCGAAATGTTTTTTCAAAAGAAAACCTTCTTTTACTTGATACATTCCCCCAAAAACGCCCCTTACAAAAAGGCGAAAAAGCAAAAAAAAGCAACATCACACTTTTGCAACATCGTATTCTTTTAAAAAGTCAAAAAAAACTTTGAGTTGTAACGTGTATGATAATAGGGAGTTGCGACCATTATCGAAAATACTTTTAAAAAAAGGTTGCGCAAAGTTTGGAAGTGGGGAAAAAGGTGCTACTTTTGCATCCGCATTA
>NZ_JBQZGD010000026.1:0-45562 GCF_052691955.1 Myroides sp. TSA_177.3 | reverse complement strand
GTCGTAGGTGGTAAAAGGAAGGCCAAAGCCAACACCAAAACCTTCATTCTCCTGATTTAATGAACTACTGGTTAACAATAAGGAGACCTCAGGACCCATACCGTAATTTGCATTAATACTAGCTAAAGGTAAATTTAGCGTAAAAGCACCCGTTCTTGGATCGATTCCCGTTTGTTGAGAACCAATGAAATTCTGACTTTGTGTAAAAAAATCCTTCATAAGCATTTGGTTTTTAGCATGCTATTAATCAAACAATAAGAGGCAAACTATTAATTTTCTTTTTCCCTCGATAAGACTGTTGGATTAGGTCATTTTATACTTGATAAATTCCTATTATTTACTGTTAGTATTACTTGTATCGTGACATTGGCAAGCTACTATTCGAACACATTTTCACTATTAGCAACTACCGTATTCCCGCCAACGACTGCATGTCCGTATACTCTTGCATTATCTTTTACAAGTGCCTGATCACGTACTATAGCCTCTTCAAAAACTTGTCCATAATTTTGAATAATAGCCTGACCATATACCTGTCCATTACCATATACACTTGCAAAATCATAGATTTTAGCTTGACCATACAGACGCCCATTATTTCTGATAGCAGCAAATACTCCATCTACCTGAGCTTCTTCAAAAACCTTAGCATTATCTACCACAAAAACAACTCCTTCAAGTACTGCATGATCATATACCTCAGCATTATTCAGTAGAGTTATATTTCCCTTTAATTGTGCATTACCGTATACTTGAGCGAAGTCTCCTAGAATAACCCTTCCTTCAAGTAGAGCATGTCCATGTATTTTACAGTTCAAACTCATAATCCCGTAACCGGCAACAAAAGCGTAATCATATATTTCTGTATTTCCAGTTACAAGAACATTTTCACAAACATGAGCCTCATCATATACTTTGGCATTTCCCTGAATAACTGCAGCTCCATATATTTGAGCCTTACCATATACTTCACTAGCGTCCCTAATCATAGCCGTATCAAAAACCCTTGCTTCTCCATATACTTTGCTCACACCACTTATTGTCACATCCCCCTGAATAACAGCATGTTCTTTAATTTCAGCTTCATCACATATTATAATAGCTCCAGCTACCTGAGCAAAACCAGCTACTTGTGCATGGTCAAATATTTTAGTTCTAAGGCCAACCTCAGCATTACCTGAAACCTTAGCATTACCGAATACTTTTGCAGAGTCATATACTTCAGCATAATCTGTAACGATTGCATTACCGGAAACCATGGCATTGCCATATACTTTTGCTTCTCCCCAGATCATACAACCTTCATAGTGACTTAAATTGAGTTCCTTTTCAATCCATCCTCCTTTTAATCCTGTACTATTCTCAACAATACGCCAAAGGGTATATCCATTGTGAATCATTGATTCATCCGTAAGCTTGTATTTACTTGTCATACTTTATTTTCTACTTATTATACTTGTCCTTTATACCACTTCAAATTTCAAAACCGCATCATTCAATGCTATTACTTCTATTTTAACATCATTACCGTATTGATCATATAATTTAAAGAACAAAGGCTCATTCCATTCATAGAAGCTCCATAGTGCTCCATGCCACACACGATAAGTCCAAAGACAAAGTCCTGCTCTATCGTGATTTGTTGAAGTCACCGTAATAGTCCAATTATTAGTGATGCCAAATACTGCAGTAAATAGAGCTCTTGGATCTGCTTCTACCGCACTATCTGTTGTTGTTGCAAAGGCCTTGTAATTTCCTTTTTGTTTATAATGAAACCAGTTATCATCCGAATTTTCTACTTGACTTATTGTAGCACCACTAGCGTCTGAAAAATCGATGTAATATTTCATCAAGAGTGAATTATATGTATCTGGTTTTACCAATTCAATGGTATTGATACGTATGTCTTGTAAAGTAAAAACACGTTTATTCAATACTTTTAACACAACATAATCGGGATCTACATTTCCATTGTTGTTTAACACAGCCGTTGTATATTCCATTTTGGTTGGAACACCTTGAAGAATAGGGTATATCTCACAACTAACACATAGTTTTATTTCCCCCATTTCTTCTTCTGTCGAAAGATAAAAAAGACTACTTGAACTCGTTCCGTCAGCTATAAAGTCAACCTTGTCTTGTCTAGCTGAAATAGCATATTTTCCTGCTTCATCACTGTATTCAAATTGACTGCCAAAGGGAATATTTTCGCTATCAACAAACTGAATATGCTTATAAATTTCTTGTCCATCCAGTTGAAAACTATCTCCATCTTCGTCCATTGCTTCCAATACAACTTCAATTTCAGCTTGTTGTTTTCCGTTGGCATAAATACTCGCTTGTTTAACATGAGTTTGACTATTGGCGTAGATTTTAAGAGATGCGATTGATACGATATCTTGCCAAGTATAATCGTAGTGATCAATATCTGTATCACCGCCAATTATTTCACTTCCCTTAATCACTGCATTACCGTGAATCTGTGCATTCCCCATGATAAAAGCACTTCCTCCTACTTTAGCATCCCCATATACTTGCGCATCTTCAAATACAAATGCTCGTTCTCTAACCCTTGCATTTTCATACACTTTTGCATTCCCTCTTATTGATGCCATATCATTTACTTTGGCATTTCCATATACTTGAGCATTATCCGTAACTAGTGCGGTATTTTCAACTCTTGCATCGTCATATACTTCTGCGTTCCGATCTATTTTTGCGAAATTTTTAACTAGTGCATGACCATACACTTTGGCAGATCCTTGTACTGTACTATCCCCTTCTAACATAGCATAATCAGTTATCATGGCATCCTCATATACCCTTGCATAACCTAAAACAGAAGCATTACCCCCTACTGTTGCATTTCCATATACCTTTGCATTTCCATATACCCTTGCATGACCAGATATCTCTGCATTTCCACTAATTGTAGCTTCGTTATCAATATAAGCATTGCCATATACTTTAGCTTCCTCCCAAACCATACAACCTTCTTCTTGGCTCAAGTTGTTGTAACCTTCAACCCATCCTCCCATTTCACCTGTTATCATATTTTGTATGCGCCAAAGGGTATGCCCTTTGTAATCCATAGATTCCTCTGTAAGTTGATATTTACTTGCCATAATTATATTTTTTTTAATTTGTTATTACTTTACACTATTTTACTATAGTAAACTTTAAAACTGCGTCATCTAATGTTTCTACCCTGATTTTAACGTCATTACCATAGAGATCAAAAAGAGAAAATTGCATCAGTTCATTCCATGCAGTATTTTTCCAAAGCGCACCATGCCATACGCGATAGGTCCACAAACAAAGACCAGGCATATCGTGATTTGTTGAAGTTACTTCTATAGTCCATTTATCTGTAATAACAAAAACTGCAGTATATATAGCGCTAGGATCTGCTTTTATTTTACTATCTGTAGTTGTCGAAAAGGCCTTATAATTACCTTTTTGTTTATAATGAAACCACAAACTTTCTTCACACTCCGCATGATGCATCGTAGCCATCGCTGTATCTTTAAATTTTACATAATGCTTTGTGAGAATTGAGTCATAACCATCTACTTTTTTCAATACAAATGTCTGAATATCAATTTCATGTAAATCAAAAGCACGTGGAAGTAACACCGTTAAAATAATATTATTGGGTGTGACGTTTCCATTGTTATTTTCGTTTGCCGTCGTATATTCAACCTTTTTCTCTACAGGATTTCCGAAAGGGTCTATTTTTTGATTTACTACACATCTCACGCAGACCTTTTCAGACCCTAAATCTTTATCTGTTGAAAAATAAAAAACACCGAGACTAGCAGTAGGTGCTTTCTCTTGTATTTTTTCAATAGGAAGGACATATTCGCCTGGATTAGCACTTACTTTGAGATCATTTCCATACGGTCTATTCAGCATATTGACAAATTCCATATGTTTAAAAACCTCATCTTCAGGAAGTATAATAATATTATTAGCTTTATCTTTTGCTACTAGATTAACATGCACCCCTACTTGGTGTCTTCCATTCGCATAGAGCCTATTTTCTCGTTGTCCTCCACTAAACACAATCTTTAAAGATTGAATAGAATTGACATCTTCCCAGGTATATTCTCTTTCAACTACACGTTGATTCCCAGTTATAATTCGTTCTCCTTTAATACAAGCATCTCCATAAATTGCTGCAGTCTCTTGAATAATTGCTTTACCACAAACTTCTGCTCGATCATATACAAGCGCTACGCCCTCTACAATAGCTTCATCATAAACCTTAGCCTCTCCATAGACTTGGCCTGTTTCTCTAATTTGTGCGCTTCCAAATACTTCTGCATTTCCACTAACACAAGCATCATCTGATACACAAGCTTCCCCATATACTTTTGCCTCTTCAGTAATCCAAGCTCCTCCTTCTTGACTCAAATTTTGTTCACCTTGAATCCATCCTCCTTTTTCTTGTGTTGCTATATATTGTATACGCCACAAAACGCAGCCTTTATGCGTCATTGACTCTTCTGTTATGATGTACTTTTTCATTTTTCTTTATTCTTCTATTATGTAACAATTATTAAATGTGATACTACTTATATCACGTAAGCCTCTAATGTTGTTCTGTCTTCCCGTGAAATTTTAATACCTAATTTTGCTTGATTTCCATAGATATCAAAAAGAGAACAAGACATTGGATAATCATAAAAAACAGTGGGGTCAGATTTTACCTTCGATTGAAAAACCCAAAAACATAATCCTACATATTCATGATTTTTACTAGTAACAGTAAACTTTTCCTCAACACCCATATTAAATGTAGTAGTAAACAGATCATCATTCACTTCAACCAAGCTGTCTGTAGAGCTAGCAGTATAATATGATGCGCTATCAAACTTTTGGACTTTACTATAATAAAAACTTGTATTATCTGTGCATTCTCCATGACGCAGTCGATGTATACCCCATGCTTGGAATCGCACATAGTTAGCTCTCAAGGTATAAGTAGACTCTTCCTTCTTACTTTCAACGACTTCGATATCCCCATCTGCAAAGATGTATTGTGGAACAATTTCTAAAGTCACGAAATCGGGCATAGGTCTTCTACTATTATTTTCTAATGCCGTAGAATATTCTTCTACTGTAACTACCCCATTTTTAACTCTAGTAATCAAACAACTAACACAAACTACAGTTTCTCCCATTGGCTCTACTGTGGATAAATAAACGAATGTAGAAGAGCTTTCTACAATACGTGAACTCGATTCGTCCTGTAGTACTCGACTAGCACAATAATCACCAGGTGAATCACTATATTCAAATCGATTATCAAAAGGATCATTCCTATAATTAACGAACACTATATTTTGGAAAATTTCAGTGGTAGGAATAGAAATATACTGTCCATGTTTATCTTTCGCTTCGAGCAGTACCTCTACTTCTACTTGATGTCTACCATTAGCATAAAGTTTAGCGAATTCCCCCCCTATTCCTCCTAGAATATAAAGTCTTAACTTAGAGAATGAATCTATATCATCCCACGTATATTGCCCATCGAAGAGCTCTTCATTACCTTCAACAATAGTACGTTTATCTACAATGACATGACCGTGAACTAATCCTTTATCTTTTACAACCGCATTATCTAGAATTTGACTATATCCATAAATACAGGCATAATTTTGAATTTCTGCATTTCCACTAATTTTAGCATGCCCATAGACAACTGCATGTCCCATTATTTCAGCGAATCGTTCAACTTTAGCATAACCAAATACTTGAGCCTCATTTTTCACAACAGCATCATTTGTGACTTCCGCATTTCCATAGATTTTAGCCTCATCAAAAACACTTACGTACGCTGAAACAACAGCATTACCAAACACTTCAGCCCCATCATATACATTTGAAAAACCGCTTATTATCGCATTATCATATACTCTGGCATTTCCATATACCTTGGCTTCATCTAAAACCATACATCTTCCTGCGTGACTTAAATTGGATTCACTTTCAACCCACCCCCCTTTTTTACCACTTGCTATATCTTCTATACGCCAGAGGGTACGCCCCCTATAATTCATCGACTCATCCGTAAGCTTGTATTTTTTCATATTCTTATTTTTTTTAAATTTCTTGGATTCTACTTTTTTGAATTTCTTTTTTATTTATTTCCGAATTCATATAATGGAATTTTTTCCTTCTTTTTAAAATTTATATTCTACTCTTTCATTCATTTGATTATTAATCACTTTTTTAAAAAAAACGACTTAGATAAAACTAGCATGATTATCAATCAGAATCTCAACAAAGAAGTTAAATCGCCGATCAAAAACCACATTATGTTAACAAAATCACACTTTTTTAAAAAACAGGATTTATTCCATCAAAATGAAACAAGCTTTTTGTTTCCCTTGATCTCTAAGTATCAGCAGTTAGAAATGGTAAAAAATAAAGAGGATCAGTTGTTGTCTCCCTATTGAGGTTATTAGGAGTTTTTTTTAGACAAGTAGTCTATATTTTCATTTTGGAATTTCTCTTCTACTTGAAGTGTAAGTAGATTCATGCGTATCAAATCAATCGCATTCTATTTTATTGCCTTCTTTAAGATATGGGATAGTTTTTATATCCATTCAGTCCTATTTTGGCTTATTGATTTAAAACGACTTAGGCAATAGCAATACCTTTGGGGAGAATTTCGAATAGCAGATTCCCATGTGAGTCGAATTCAAAGTGAAAAACTTCTTGCTTTACTTCCTTTTGATTATCCTTCCAGGTGATAGTTTTTCGTTTTAACATTTGAAACTCATCCCTTTGTTGAGCAAAAGGCAAACCTACAAGATTATAATATTCTAATTCAGTCTGTATACTTGTTAATCCACCGGGGGAATGGAAAGAAATAATCTCGCTTACAAGAAGATGATAATTATTATATAATCGTTGTGTTTCTATCACACCATGCTCTAATATTTGTGTTTCAACAGATCCGTATCGATAAACCTTCAGCACATCATATAGATTATCTCGATTACATTGAAAATCTACTCCACTAGAGAATCCTAAAAAATTGTTTTTTGTATAAGTAAAGCACGAAACTGAACGAAGTTGATTCCTTTTTGACGTGATTATATGATGAATAGCAACAGGCAAAGCAGTATGCACATCTTGCGGAAAACGGAGGTATTCAGATTGATATTCAATCGTTTCTATGACACCAGTTGGATGTTCTATCTGTTGAAGCAATCCAGCGGTTGTATAGTCAAATTTCCATATACCTTCTGTTGTCCCTTGTTTCATCTCCATTAGATAATCATGAACTAAAGTCAATTCGAACCTGTCTTCTTCTACTGTATTTGGCAATAGGATAATAACAGGATGAAGTACATCCTCATAATCAATTTGAACTAATTTTGTCTGTTCATCTGCTATTTCAACTAAATAATTTATCTCGTTTAACGCCCATTTTACCGTTACATAATATCCTTCTTGATTCTCTATTCGCAAGGTATTTTTAATTTTCTTATTTGAAGAAGGGCTATCTAGTATTTCAATCCATCCAGTTTCATACGTAATTTTATAACAATCGGTTAATCGTTCAAATACAAAATTAGTTTGCTTACTTTGCTTGACTTCAAAAAACGCCTCATGATCCTCCATTTGATATTGCTCTCCTGTCGCTAGTTTCAATATTTTCTTTTCTTGATCATAAGTTGTGAAAGGGAAACTAAATCCAAGGCCTAATCCATACTGTTGTGTATTTCGCGTTTGATGATATAAAGTAAGATTAATAATAGGACCCTTTCCTTGATTACTGTTAATCAAAGCTATCGGAATACGCAAAGCAAATGCCCCAGTTCTAGGATCAATACCCGTATGCATTGTGCTCACCAAGTTCTGGCTTTGTGAATAAAAATGACTCATAGCAAATTTAATTTTAGTTACTCTTGGTTTAATTCTTGCAATCGAACATGAAAATTCAATCGACCATCTTCTGCTACTTGAGCCTTTAAATTGGCTTCATTACCATATTGGTCATACAGTAAAAAATACATTTCACCTCCTCCTTCATAATAGGACCACAGTAAACCTTCCCATAATTGATATACCCAAAAACAAAGGCCATCTGCCTCGTGATTTTTGGAGGTTATTACTTTATATTTACTGGAGGTATATTCAAACTTCATGGTAAATAATGCATTTTCATTTTTCACAAAAGAACTATCTGTAGAAACACTACATCCTTTATAGATTCCCACCTGTCTATAATGAAACCAATTCTTCTCAATACAAGACGCCTGGCGAGTTAGGACACCATCAAGTGGATCAAATTGAACATAGTATTTTGTCAAAATAGAATTCGGTATTCCATTAACATCCACTTCAGTAAAGATTTGGACAGCGAGATTGGATTGAGTAAACTGTCGTTTAGGAACAACTTGCACAGTTAAAAAATCCTCTTGCATTAGGTCGTTATTATTTTCAATTGCAGTGGCATATTCTATTCGTTTTATTTTTTCCATTCCATTAGTTATCGACCATTGTTTTATTTTACATCTCACACATAGTTTAAATACATTAATCACGCGATCAATGGAGAAATAAAACAAGGCTGTTGATTTCGGTTCCTTATTTCTTGTTCTTGTTTTATCTGGTAATGGATAAACATATATACTTGGAGTATCAGTATAGGTTATTCCATTCAACAGGGGGCTATTTTCTTCATCTACGAATTCAATATTTTCAAAAATTTCCTTCTCCGATATCTTAATTACATTCTTATTACGATCTTTTGCTTCAAAGCTAACCTTGATCGCAACTTGATGTCGACCATTCGCATAGAGTTGTGTAGATTTACTGTTATTCACATCACAGATTTGCAAGAAAGACAACTCATTGATATCTTCCCAATTATATAAGTTCTCACTTACTCGATCATTATTCAATACAACTGTATGTCCTTTAATTCGAGCTTCTTTAAAAATATGAGCATAGTCTTTTACTTTGGCGTGACCGTATACTTGTACATTATCATATACCTGTGCACAACCTTCAACTGAAGCATAATCATACACTTGTGCGTAAGCCGCTACAAGAGCATGCCCCGAAACGGTTGCATGTCCATAAATCTGGGCAGAGTCTTCTACTGTGGCATTATCATATACTTGTGCATAAGCCGTTACAACAGCATAATCAGAAACGATGGCATTATCATATACTTGTGCATCTGCTGTAATTTTTGCAGCTCCAAATACTTCGGCATTTCCACTCACTTTTGCATTATCTGAAATGGATGCGTCTCCATACACTTTGGCGTTGTCAGCAATCCACGCTTCACCAGATTGACTCAAATTCGTTTCATTTTGAATCCAACCTCCTTTTTTATGTGTTCGCAAACATTCGATACGCCACAGTTTATGCCCATTATAATCTATGGATTCATCAGTAATTCTATATTTATCCATTGTCCATCACTTTTATCCATTCTTTTTATTATCACCTTGATGTTCTCCTTTTTGTGACTTTCAAAATACGATTGCTTATACGGAAAGATTCTATTAACTGAAGTTATACGCTAATGTTATCAGACCATTAAATACGATAGGAATCAATAGCTAAATCGGCTTATTTTATATGCCCCATACTTAAAGAATATTATAAAACTATCAGAAATTAAATCAACATTTCCATTCATTATGTTAAAAATAATATCACAAAATCAAAACAATTAACAAAAATGAATTATTTCAAAAAAATGAATTTTATAGCAGAAAGAAAACAAGCGGTGTTGTTTTTTACTTCTCTAGGGTAGGACAAAAAAAAGAGCATTGAATCATCAATGCTCTTTTCTATTCTTATATAATTGTGTAATAAAAGTTTTACACTCGTATTAGCAACGGTTTTAAACGGTTTTAAAAAGTCCTGGATAATCTACAACTAAACCATCTTGATCGACTGTAATGGTAGCTTCAAAATCACTCCAAATATTTTTATAATGATAAGTATTGTCAGACAATTTAGTGTACTGTTGTTGTATCATTGTAAAATTTTCCTCTAAAGGATTAATATACAATACAGGAATTGTCTTTGACTCTCCGATATTGAGCTTTAATCGATTAATAGGCAATGTGTTTGTAAAAGGAGTAACTGAAATGTCAATATCTAAGCATTCTTTTAAATGAGGATATTCTTGTTCATCCAACATCCATTGTTCATTTAGTTTATGCCCGCTTAATTGATAGTAGCGATGTCCTTCTTGACAGCGAATATCAAAAAATCGGGTTTCCCAATTGGAGGTAGCTACTATTTGGTATTCCACCCCGTAGATGCGATTATTTTTATTTCCTACAAGCTCTCCTTTGCAATGATAACTGCCTTCTTTTTCAATACAGGTCAGATGCTCAACCGAAATTGTATCTATTCCTAACCACGTACGTTTTTTTTCCATATATTCAAGACTATGAGTTTTATAATTTTACACTTTGTGTTCCAATAAAGGTTGGAATAAAAGGGTCTATGGTGAAACGAGGATTGGGCTGCTCTGCTTCATCGTATGCTGTAATAGCAAAGCCAGCGCGTGTTTGTCCTCCGATTAAATCTTTCAAGCTATGACCAAACACTAAGGCTTCTCCTCTATCCATTTTTTGCTGTAATTCTTCTGGAGTTAAATCCACACGATCCGCATATGGAATGGTGAAACGCGGACGAATTAATCCTTTTTCCTTTAATTCAGCATTTCTATCTTCTACGAAAACAATAGGATTATAAAAACTACTGATGAGCTTTCCACCTACTTTTAGTACCCGATGGCATTCCTTCCAAACTTTGTTGACATCATCGACATATAAATTAGAGATAGGGTGTACAATTAAATCAAAATACGCGTCCTCAAATGAAGATAAATCACACATATCTCCTTGTACAATACGCAGATTTAAGTGATCTCGTTGCGCGACCATTTGATCTTTACTCAGCTGTTCTTCGGATAAGTCATAGACCACAACTTCTGCTCCTAAAGCTGCTAATATGGGACCTTGTTGTCCACCTGCAGAAGCGAGACACAATACTTTTTTTCCTTTTATATCGCCAATCCAATCTTTGTCTATTGGGGTTGGCAATATGTACAACTCCCATATTCCCTTTTTTGCATTTTCTACTTGTTCGCTACTAACTGGTTGTGACCAAGCTACATTAGCCTTCGCTTGATTATCCCAAGCTTTTTGATTATGTATGATAAAATCTTTCAACTTTTTTTGACGTATAAACCTCAGTTAATTCATTTCAACTGAAACTTAAAATTATCCTTTTTTCGTCTATAAATCAAATATTTTTAACATTTGCTTTTTCCTTTAAAGAAACTCCTCCTACACAAAGGCGAATACCATTCGCCCTTACAACACAAAAAAAAGAGGGTGACCGTTTAAGGCACCCTCTTTACTCTATTTTAAAAATGGATTAGGTTAACATTCCTCCATCCACGTTGATTACTTGTCCTGTAATATAAGCTGACATCTCAGAAGCCAAGAATACGCATGCATTTGCAATATCTTCTGGTTTTCCTCCGCGTTTTAATGGAATAGCATCTGTCCATCCTTTCACTACATCTTCTGCTAATTTTCCAGTCATTTCTGTTTCGATAAATCCTGGTGCAATTACGTTACAACGGATATTTCTAGATCCTAATTCTAACGCTACTGATTTAGAGAATCCAATTACCCCTGCTTTAGACGCCGCATAATTCGCTTGACCTGCATTTCCTTTTACTCCCACAACAGAGCTCATATTAATAATAGAACCTTTTCTATTTTTTAACATGGTGCGCTGTACGGCTTTTGTCATATTAAACACCGATTTCAAGTTTACTTCGATAACTGCATCAAAATCTTGTTCCGACATTCTCATTAACAAGTTATCTTTTGTAATACCTGCATTATTAATTAAAATATCAATATTACCAAAGTCTTTCAAAACTTCATCTACCAATTGTTCTGCTGCTGCATATTCAGCTGCATTTGATTGGTATCCTTTTGCTTGAACTCCTAAAGCTACTAATTCGCTTACTAATTCATCTGCTGCTTGTACAGATGAGCTATAAGTAAAAGCTACATTAGCTCCTTGCTCTGCAAACGCTATTGCTACACCTCTCCCAATTCCACGTGTAGCACCAGTAATAATTGCTATCTTTCCTTCTAATAATTTCATGTATATTCAAATTTTGTTTTGACAAAGCGCAAATATAAACATTTTGTAATTCGGTATAACTATTTTAAGTGGTTTGTACCTCTTTTCTAAAGAACACCATGTAAAATATGGTTACTACGAATAGAAAAGCGAAGTAGTATCCTTGAGAAACCAATTCAAGATACCCTAGTTTCTTATCTGTAAAGCTCAGTAAGATAAGGATTTGAGCTCCATAAGGTAGAATTCCCTGTACAATACAAGCAAAAATATCCAACACGGAAGCTACATACGGACGATTTAATTTATATTCAGTTGCAACATCATTTGCTAAATTTCCTGCAACTAAAATAGAAACGGTGTTATTTGCCATACAAACCCCAATCCCTGAAACAAGAGAGGCAATACCAAAAACAGCCCCTTTACTGGTTCGAATTCTCTTTTGCATGCTTCTCAATATCCATACAATTCCTCCCTGTTGTTCAATCATACGCGCTAAACCGCCTGTTAACATAGACAACAAGAAGATTTCTGTCATGGACGTAAATCCATCATACGTATGATTCGCTAGACCTACCAAATCAAAATCCGCTTGTACTAAACCAATAATACCCGCTGATAGAATTCCTATGAATAAAGCAACGAAGACCTGAATGCCCACCAAAGCCAATACAATCGTCAATACATAAGGAATTAACAGTACATAATTGGCGTGCTCATCTAACGTCAAAGCAACATCTACGGCATCATTTTTCATGAATACCAAAACGACAATCGTCAATAGTGCCGCTGGGATAGCGATTTTAAAATTGGCTTTGAATTTATCTTTCATCTCGCATCCCATGGTTTGGGTTGCTGTAATCGTAGTATCTGAGATAATAGAAAGGTTATCTCCAAACATAGCACCTCCTAATAGCGCACCACAAAGCAATCCCATCGAACTGCCTGTTTTTTCAGCTAAACCAACCACGATTGGTCCTAAGGCGACAATCGTTCCGACTGATGTACCGATAGAAAGAGATAAGAAACAAGAAATCACAAAAATTCCCACACCTAAATAAGCCACTGGGATATATTGTAGCCCAATGTTCACCATGGCATCAACCCCACCAATTGCTTTAGTAATGGTTGCAAAAGCACCAGCTAACAAGTAAATCAAACACATGGTGATGATTTTACTATCCCCACAACCTTCAATAAGTGCGGTTATGCGATCGTTAATTGGCGTTTTATAAAAAAGCACAAAAGCCGTGATAATCCCTAAGCTAATGGCTATAGGTGATGGCAATTGATAAAAGTTGTCTAAAGCTATTCCACTACCTAAAAAGACAGCTACAAATACAAAAAACGGAATGAGGGTGTAGAATTTATTGTCTGACATAGTTTATTTTTTTCAATTCTAAAGTCAAGTAACAACGCGTACCGAACGAAAAAAAATACTACATAAATCATACCTAAGCGCGGTATATACAACATTTTTTCCATTACTGGCTTATCGTTTGCAGCACCTTGCTTGTTGTTGCAGGTTGCTATTTTTCTACTTGTTTTTAGAAAAATTCCTGATAATTAAGCGACAAAGATAAATCCTTTATTTAAAATTGACAACAAAAAAATGGATTTTATCACTTTAATTCATTTGCACGCGCCTCTTTTATAATCCTCTTGGATTCCTTATTTTTGCACTCTTAAACTAAAAATTAAATAAGAAAATGAGAAAATTGCTGCTTTCAATTGGATTAGTCGGACTTGCTGCTACGGCATCTTTTGCACAAAAAGGACCTAAAAATGCTATTGGTTTGCGTTTTGGAGCAAATTCAGGACTAGGTACGGAGATTTCTTACCAAAGAGATTTAATGCGCAACAATCGCTTAGAGGTTAACCTTGGTTTTAGAGACAACCATAACTACAATACAGTTAAGGTTACTGGATTGTACGAATGGGTTTGGAATATCGAGGGTAATCTGAATTGGTTTGCTGGTGCTGGTGCAGCTGTAGGAACCTATGACTACAAATACCATGATCATGGATATCGATACAAAGATGATGGAACTTTTGGTCTATTAACAGGAACAGTGGGATTGGAATACAATCTAGATATTCCATTGCAAATTGCCATTGATGCACGCCCAGAATTGTATTTGAACAATTCATACCGAGATGGTTTATACCTAGACTTAGGTATTGCCGTGCGTTACAAATTCTAATGCACAGATCTTTCTCTTTTCTCTTATAACGATATAAAAATAGCGAGTAACCCTCGCTATTTTTTTTTATCTCATTTGGACAAGTAAACGCAACTATTGCTGTTTCTTCTTCGTATTACAGTTGGAACAACTCTTTATTGTTTCTCCTTTACCGTTTTACCATAACGCAACATTTCCCTGTATTTATTCTTTAAAGGAGTAGGTTCTAAGATTAACTCCTTGTCGAATTGAAATCCCATGTTCTCACACAAGGCTATACTTTTGTGATTCTCTTTTTCAACGGTATAAATGATTTCATTCGTCAGAATACTTTCTTCTATAATCGCAATCGCTTGATTGAGTAATTCTTTTCCATACCCTTTTCCTTGTTGATCTTCACGCACCCACAATCCAATTTCGGCAGTTTCTTGATTGATATCATTAAGGGTTAAACACCCAATAAACACCTCCGTTTCTCGCTCAAAAGCCATCAACACTAAACAAGTTCCCTGTTGCATTTCTGCTTGTGACTGTTGAATATAAGCTTGTACCAATACGGGATGATTTAAGGCATCTATACTCAAATACTTCCCTACTGCAGGTGTAAAATGGTTTTGCAATAAGGTCTTATCCTCCTCTTGGATTTTTCTAAACATCAATCGAGAGGTTTCCCATTCTTCATTGGCTGCAAATATTTTTCGCTCTTGCGGAGCTAACATCGCTACAATCATGCAAACCTCTTGTTTTATCCCTGTCTGAATCAAATTGTAGGTTGTCATTTGATTGAGGTCTTTCTGAGCATCTAAAAAGAGTTGCAACAAGTGAAACCAAACTTGCTTGGTTTGTTCCTCTGTTGATCTCTCTTCTGTTGGATTTTCAATCAATTGCTCTATCCAGGCTGCTGTATTCGGTATAGCAACTGAACGATAGTTATTCCAGTGTTTTCCCATCTTTTGCAGCAATACCCCGAGCAATCTTAGCTGTACTTCTCGTTCAATCAACGCCACTTCTTGGGTTATGTTTCCCAATACAATAGAAAGGATACAAGGATGAACCACAGATAACTCCTCTGCTTCTTCTACTTGTAGGAGTACATCTGACCAATTCGTTTCTCCTTGAAGCAAGGCTTGTAACAAGGTTATCAATTCGCGATCTGCTTCCGCTAAAAAAGAAAGTTTAGCAAGATTTTCTGGCGTATAGGAGGATCTTTGTTTCATGATTATTTGAGTTGTTATGCAAAAAAAGTTCAATTTTATTCTTTCGAATCAAACTGAACTTTCTTATCTCTTATTTAGAATTGAATTTATTACTTGGCTACATTAGCCTTGCGGTAATGCAACATATCCAATATTTTTTCTTCACTGATGTTGCGCTTGAAATCACTGTGGTACGCGTAACCTAATTTTTCTGCAATATTAATACTACCAGCATTGTTTCGTTCCACATTGTAAATTAAATAATCAACAGTTAAGTTATCAAAAACAAATTGCTCTAAAGCTTTCACGATTTCTTTTCCGTATCCTTTTCCATTTGCACTTTCTTTAATCCAAAGGCCAATCGAAATAGATTCATCACAAATATCGTGGATTCCACAACATCCAATAAATTCTCCTGTCTGATTATCTATCGCCAGTAAAGTAATGTCTTTTTCCTTTTCTAATTGACCTAAGCTATACGCTACAAAGCCAAAAGTATCCTCTTTTTTTTGGGTAGGGATAAAAGGTAAGAATTTAGCCACTGTTGGGGTTAACTCTCTAAAGATGTCTTCTACGTATTGGTCATTTACAATAATAAATTTCAAGCGATCACTTGAAAAAGTTAGGGTTGTATCAAATTTCATAAATTGCTGCATTGATTTAGGCTAGAAATGCTTTTTTTTCTTCGCTCTATCTATATTTCTGGCACAAAGATACGAGATAATTTAAATCAAACTCCTCTTCTTCCCTTTAAAATAGGGTGGTTTTAGAATAAAATGAATAGACTCCTCTTCTTTTTTTATTTTTTTTTCAATCATATCCATCTCATACTTAATGGAGTAAAAAAAACTGCGTTATTTTCTTCTATTTTTGACTTAAAATTATTTGCATAAAATAAAAAGTAATGGTATGTTTGCTCCAGTAAAAATGAGGGATTTCTCAGTTTTCAGGAGAGGTGCCGGAGTGGTAACGGAGCAGATTGCTAATCTGTCGACTGGTAACGGTCGCCAGGGTTCGAGTCCCTGTCTCTCCGCTTCTTCGGGGTGTAGCGTAGCCCGGTCATCGCGCCTGGTTTGGGACCAGGAGGTCGCAGGTTCGAATCCTGCCACCCCGACAACACTTACATTAGGTGTTATCAGAAACCCGCAAATTCATAGAATTTGCGGGTTTTTTGTTTTATTTCGTATCCTATTCCATTAAAAAAGCATCTCCAGCTATAGATGTTAAAACATATAAATACATACCAAATCACAATTCAAATATGTATTATTGTTATTCAAAACAGTTAACTTTAGCTAAATAATACAATTATGAATAAACCAAAATTTATTTTTTCAATACTAATTCTAGCTACTCTAGTTTCGTGTGGGGAGAATAAAAAAACAATTCAGTACTTAGGTGAAGATATTTCGGATCAAGCAAGTATATGGAGAGATGCCAAAGATAAATCGGTCAGTCTTGAAATCAAACTCAACGAGCCTTGGCAACTCTATGCGGGGCCATCGGTCGATAAAATAAACCTCGATAAACCTGTAGCTAACGACGATAAAGCTGGTGTGTACTCCATCGAATCAGACCCTACTAGACGTACTTATTACTTGCTCGTTACGCCTACCGCTCAGACCATTCTATCGGAGCGCTTGCTTCCACTGGAAGGAGCCTACAATTTTAGAGATTTAGGCGGTATCAAAACTAAAAATGGTAAACATGTGCGTTGGAATAAGGTCTTTCGTGCTGGCGACTTAGCTGGCCTCACACCCGAAGACCTCGGTTATTTGCAGCACTTACCCTTGACTACAGTCGTTGATTTCCGTACTAATGAAGAGGTTGTTAATGCTCCGGATCAGTTACCTTCCCTTACTAAATCGTATCACTATAGTATTGCTCCTGGTAATTTAGGTATAACTTCTATAAGCGATATGGTTGATTTGAATCGTGAAGAAATAAGCAAAAAGATGATCGAAATGAACGAAACACTCGTATCCGACCCAACCATCATCGACCAATATCGCAAGTATTTTGCACTTTTACAAGACGAGAAAAACACACCGCTTATGTTCCATTGTTCAGCGGGTAAGGACCGTACAGGTATGGCAGCCGCCTTATTTCTATCAGCATTAGGTGTTGATGAGGAAACCATCATGAGCAATTACTTACTATCTAACGTATACCTAGGCGATAAGTATGCAGGCTTTCTTGCTGACTATCCCACACTTGAAAGTTTGTTTGTCGTTCGTCCCGAATTCATCCAAGCAGGACTCAACCGCATCAAGGCAGACCACGGATCGATAGATCACTATCTAACCCAAGTATTAAACGTCGATTTAAAGAAAATACAAGCAATATACTTGGAGTAGTATTTTTATACAGCACTGAAAATCAAATGATATACAATAAAAATCCGTAAATAGTTACTATTTACGGATTTTTTGTTTTTAAGCGGATTTCAAAACCAAGCCTAGTTAAGCTTGGTTTTCAATTGAAATCCCCCATCGGTTCATATTTGCATATTCAAAATCTTGTTTATATCGATCGGGAATATTCCCTTCCAATAAAGATCCTACTTTTAGAGAAGGAAAAATCTCTTCATACGTCAACATATCGTTTAATGAAACACGTCTATAAATATGTGAACGTGTAATATTTTTCATATCATCCAATCCAGAAGCCCCTAATAATTCAACGAAGCTCTCCACTGTTCCTTTATGGTAATTGGACATACGTACTTTTTTATCTGCAACATCCAAGCCTATGGTCAATTTAGGATCTTGCGTAGCGATTCCCGTAGGACAACGGTTGGTGTTACACAAAAGTGCTTGGATACAACCTATGGCAATCATCATGGCACGAGCGGCATTACACGTATCTGCACCTAAAGCCATAGCACGCGCAATATGAAACGAAGAAGTTACTTTTCCAGAAGCGATAATCTTAATGTGTTTGCGAATTCCCATTCCCATTAAAATATTATGTACAAACGCCAATCCATCCAACATCGGTGCTCCAATATAGTTCGAGAACTCTTGTGGCGCAGCTCCTGTTCCACCCTCTCCACCATCTACGGTGATAAAGTCAGGATACATATCTAAATGAACCATCGCCTTACAAATAGAGATAAACTCTGCTTTGTGTCCGATACACAGTTTAAACCCAATCGGTTTCCCTTCTGATAGCGTTCGCAATTCCTTAATAAACGAAACTAATTCTAGTGGTGAATTAAAAGCCGAGTGATAAGGCGGTGAAGCCACAACCGTATGCGGTTTCACGTGTCTGATTTCTGCAATTTCCACTGTATTTTTAGATGCGGGAAGTATTCCCCCATGCCCTGGTTTAGCTCCTTGTGAGATTTTTAGCTCAATCATTTTTACGTTGGGTAATTTCGCTTTTTCCGCAAATAAAGTAGGATCAAATTTTCCATGCTCATCTCTACATCCAAAGTATCCCGTACCAATTTGCCAAATTAAGTCTCCACCACCTTTTAAATGATACGGACTTATTCCCCCTTCACCTGTATTATGGGCAAAATTCCCTAATTTTGCACCACCACTCATGGCTTCTATAGCTTGAGCACTTAGTGAACCAAAACTCATGGCTGAAATATTGAGGATACTGGCTGAATACGGCTGTTTACAGTCTTTATTACCAAACAGTACACGAGGGTTGTGATCTAGTTTATCAAAGGCTTTTGGAGCAATTGAGTGACACATCCATTCGTAACCTTCTGCATACACGTCTAATTGCGTTCCAAATGGAATTGTTTCCAATTCTTTTTTAGCACGTTGATAGATGGTTGCACGGTCGATACGACTAATCGGTTTACCATCCGTATCGGATTCAATAAAATATTGATACATTTTAGGTCGAAGTTCTTCCATCACATAGCGAAGTCGACCAAAAATTGGATAAATACGCCTCAGTGTATGTTTCTTTTGATACATATCCTGATATCCCATAATCACAAATACGAGAAGAATTACAAAAAAGATGCCCCAATTCTTATTTAAAAAGAGAGTAAGTAGAAGCATTACAATCAAAAGTAATGTTGAAAAAACGACAAATTGTTTACGCATAGGTTTAACTGGTTTTTTTAATCCTCCTTTCTATTCAGAAAATAGAAAATCCGATTTATTACTAGACTTATCCAAAAAATATAATCAATTATTTAACCATAAATTTACAGATTTAAAATAAATAATAAAATATTAATTACAGTTTGAGTCCCTATTCGTACTGATTTTAATTAAAAAGATAAATTAGAGAAGATAAAATATGAAATCGAATAAGAAAACACTTGGTATTTTGGCTGGTATGGGACCTCGTTCAACGACTCCCTTTTTGGAATTAGTCCTTGATGAATGTCAAAACCAGTATCAAGCCACATTAGATGAAGAGTTTCCTGAAATTATCATCTATTCCTTGCCTACTCCATTTTATTTAGATCGAGAAATTGATCATCGCCTAATGCAAGAAACAATTGTAAAAGGATTAGAAAAGTTAGAGAAAAATGGTGTTCATTCCATAGCTATGCCTTGTAACTCTGCTCATCTCTATATTGATGATTTACAGCGTTCCATCCCTACTAAGCTATTCAATATGGTAGAAGAAACAGTAAAAGAGTTGCCTCTCAAACAAGTCAAGGTTACGTTATTTGCTACTCCAACCACTTATCATTCTTCTATTTATCAAAAAGAAATAAAAGAAAAAGGGCATGAATTTGTTTTTGAATCCAATTGGCAAATTGAATTGAACCAAATAATATCAGGTATAAAAAAAGAGAAGGCTAACCCCCTAAATAAAGTCCTGTGGAACAAATTAATAGCAGAAGTCAAGTCAAAAGTTGAAGTAATTATCATAGCTTGCACGGAACTAAACGCCGTGATGGATGAAATTCCAAACGAAATTCACCTCATCGATTCGTCGAAGAGCTTAGCAAAAGCTTTGATACAAGACTACTTAAAATAGCATTTCTGTGCTTCATAACAATCTAACAAAAAAACAAAACCCTCTATATCAGCTATAGAGGGTCTAAAAATAAAGTAAAAAATAAACGACATGTTACTACTTGGCACCGCCACCTAAAGCTCGATACAGTTTAATCGTCGATTGCCATTTTAATAACCAATCCTTCGTCTGCTGTATTTGAGCGTTTAAATACGCTTGCTCAGAGGTTAAAACATCCGTGTAATTTGTCGAAGAGTGATAAAGCAATAGCTTCTTCGTATAGTCAACAGCCAAGCTTAATTTTTCCACTTGCAGTGCTCGTTTCTCTTCCTGTTCGTTTGCTGTTTGATAGCTGTATAAAGCATCTGACACTTCTTGCCCCGCTACGAGTAAAGCTTTCTCGAAGTGATACACTTTCTCTTGATAGTTTGCCTTTGCTATTTCTAATCTCGTTTTATTTAGCCTTTTATTGAATAATGGTTGTACAAGACCGCCAGCAATATTCGCAAAAAAACCGGTGGTGCTAAACCATTCTTTAAATTCATACGTAGAATAGCCCGTTCCTCCAGTCAAGGTCAGTGCCGGATAAAACGCTCTTCGGGCAACGTGTACTTCTTCAAAATAAGAAGCCACTTCCATTTCAGCTGCTTTTACATCTGGTCGATTGGCTAAGAGTTGAACTGGTAAACCTACTGCTATGGATTGCATCATCCTTTGGCTGTCAAAATTACCGCGTGGGATAACGGCTCCCGAACTATCGATTAAGACCTGCAAAGCATGTTCAATTGTTCTTATTTGTCTTTTGACATTGGGCAAATCAGCTTGAGCGGCATAATAGTTTGCTTCACTTTGCACCACAGCAGCTCCTGTTACTACGCTTGATTCTTTCAAGCGTTGCATTGTTTTTACATCCTCTACTCTATTTCCAATAGTTTGCTCCAATATAACTTGTTGTCGGTCTAAAGCTACCAATTGATAATAGTAATCCGCAATCTGCGAGATCAATTGTGTTTTAACCGCTTGTTGCGTTTCGTTGGTTTGCAATAACTTATAAAATGCCGCACGTTTACTACTCGCTAATTTTCCCCACACATCAACTTCCCATGACATAGTTGCAAATAGGTCATAAGCTGTTGCATTTTTCATCTGCCCAAAGCTCTGATTTTCTGACATTCTCGATTGTTTCATACCAGCGCCTACTGCTACACTAGGCAAGAAGTTGGCTTTTGCTTGTTTGAGTAAGGCAGAAGCGCTATGCATTCGCTCCAGTCCTATTTTTAGATCTAAGTTGCGCGCTAGCCCAAGTTCTAGCAGTTCTTGTAAATGAACATCTGAAAAGAAATCTTGCCACGTTATTTGGGCAATACTCGCGCTATCTAAGGGGATATCACGATATAAGGCATTCGGAACCACTTTCACTGGTTCATATGCTTTACTTGTTCCACAGGAGGTTAAAACTCCTGAGAGAAACAAAGTAAAGACTACTATAGTATGTATTTTCATTATCTTTAAAGGATTGCTTCTACTGAAGCTACATTGAAATAACCGCAGCAGAATTAGTATAATTATTGTATTGAATGCGTTGATGCATCTGCTATAAATGCTGGCTTTCCTCCTATTTTTTCTTGTAGCGATTGGAATACAATAAACAAAGCAGGGATAACCAATACTCCTATAATCGTACCAATCAACATTCCTCCTACCGCTGCTGTACCAATGGATTTATTACTCAAAGCTCCAGCCCCCGTTGCAAGCATCAAGGGAATTAATCCGAAGATAAAAGCAAAAGAAGTCATTAAAATAGGACGCAATCTGAGTTTAGCCCCTTGTATCGCTGCTTCTTGCAAAGAAAATCCTTGTAGCCTTTGTTGGAGCGCAAATTCAATAATTAAAATAGCGTTCTTCGCCAATAGACCAATGAGCATAATCAAGCTAATTTGCAGGAAAATATTGTTGTCAATCCCAAATAATTGCGCAAAGATAAAAGCACCAGCTAACCCTATCGGTAAAGAAAAGAGCACAGCCAAGGGTAAAATATAACTCTTGAATTGGGCACTTAATAAGAAATAAACAAAGACAATGGACAATACAAAAATAAGCACCGTTTGTCCACCGCTTTTACTTTCCTCTCTAGAAAGACCCGAGTAGTCAAATCCATATTCCTTCGGTAGTGTTTTGGCTGCTACTTCTTCAATTGCTTTAATCGCATCACCCGAGCTATAACCTGCATTTGCTGCTCCATTTACCATGGCTGAATTAAATAAATTAAAGCGAGTTAAAAATTCAGGACTGTATACTTTAGTTAGGTGAATAAAGGTAGAGATAGGCGTCATTACGCCTTCACTATTTTTAACGTACAGTCGATTTAGTGCTTCTTTATTCTCTCTGAAGTTTGGAGAAGCTTGAATCATAACTTTGTATTGCTTGCCAAAGCGATTGAAGTTTGTTGCGTAAATTCCGCCTAAATACCCCTGTAACGTCGTTAATACTTCAGTAACACTAACTCCTGCTTGTTTGGCTTTCACCGCGTCCACTGACACTTCATACTGAGGAAAATTAGTATTAAATGAAGTGGTTGCGTACATAATTTCAGGTCTATCATTTAATTCTTTCAGAAAAGTAGCAATAGCTTGCTCAAATTCTTTGTAATCTCCACCTATTTTATCCTGCATTTGCAATTCAAAACCGGAATTATTACCAAACCCTTGTAAAGTAGGAGCTGCAAAGAAAACGATTTGCGCATCTTTAATATGCGCCGTTTTAGCAAAGAGTTCTTGTACAATACTTTCAGCGTCTTCTCCTTTTTCTGTTCGTTCATTCCAATGTTTCAGCTTAATAAATTCACCGGCATAAGAACTTCCTATACCACTAAAGAAATCTCCTCCAACCCAACGGGCACGTAATTCAAGCTTAGGAATTGTAGAGACAATACTATCTACTTCCATGGCAATGCGTTCAGATTCTTCTAAAGAAGTTGAAGGAGCCATAATCATATTTCCATAAATAAACCCACTATCTTCATTGGGTACAAATCCTGTTGGAGTCGTTTGATTTAAATAGATAAATAATCCTCCAAAACCAATAACCGCTGCGAGAACCAGCCACAATCGTTTATTCAGCAATTTCAAAACACCAACATAGCGCATGGTCATTCGATCAAAACTGCTATTGAAGGCCGATTTAAAACGAGGAATAAAACCTTGTTTCTGTTGATGGGTACCTGATTCTGGTTTCAATAAAATGGCGCATAAAGCAGGACTTAATGTCAAGGCATTCACCGCTGAAATTAGAATCGCTACGGCAAGTGTAATTCCAAACTCTTTATAAAAGACACCTACTGTTCCTTCGATAAACGTAACAGGAACAAATACAGCTGACATGACCAATGTAATGGAGATGATTGCGGTCGTTAATTCGTTCATTGCACTAATCGTCGCTTTTTTAGCTGTTTCAGCTCCTTCATAGAGCTTCGCATGCACCGCTTCGACCACAATGATGGCATCATCGACCACAATACCAATGGAAAGAATGAGGGCAAACAACGTCAATAAGTTAATCGTAAAGCCGAATAAATTCAAGAAGAAAAACGTTCCGATGATGGCTACAGGTACAGCTATCGCAGGAATTAGCGTTGAACGCCAATCTTGTAAGAATACCAATACCACAATAAAAACAAGGACAAAAGCTTCAATCAGCGTATAAATCAGCTTGTCAATGGAAGCTAGTAAGAAATCGTTTGAATTGGTATAGACCACAAACTTCACTCCTTGTGGTAGTACTTTTTCTGCATCTTTTAGTATTTGCTCACATTGTTTAATAATATCATAAGCATTTGAACCTGCGGTTTGATTCACGGAAACATAAGTTCCAGCATAACCATAAGCCGTTTGTAAGGTTTCATAAGCAAAAGCCCCTAAATCGATTTCTGCGATATCTCTTAAATACAAGACTTTTCCTTGTCCTGTTGCTCGAATAACGATAGCGCCAAATTCCTCTGGCGTTTCCAATCTTCCTGTGTACTTTAACGTATATTGAAAACTTTGTTTGCTATTTTCTCCTATTTTCCCTGGTGCTGCTTCTACGTTTTGCTCATTTAAAGCCTGAATTACATCTGTTGGAGTCAAACCATAGGCTGCCATTAGGTTTGGTTTTAACCAAATACGCATGCTATATTCACCTTTTCCATTATTTACAGCTTCACCAACGCCATGGACTCTTTTGAGTTGGGGAATCAAATTAATACGAGTATAGTTCTCCAAAAAAATCTCATCAAACTCTGGTGCTTCGCTATATACCATGAAGCTAAACACTTCACTTGCCAACCGCTTGGTTGTAGTAACCCCTTGTTTGATCACTTCTTCTGGCAATTGACTCATGGCTTGACTTACCCTATTCTGCACATTGACTGCTGCCATATCGGGATCTGCACCTTGATTAAAGGTAATGGTAATCTCCGCAGAACCATTATTGCTCGCTTTGGAACTGATATAAGCCATTTCTTCTACCCCATTGATTTGTTCTTCAATTGGGATAATAACACTTTTCATCACTGCCTGGGCATTGGCTCCTTGGTAATTAGCCGTAACTTTTACCGTAGGTGGAGCAATATCAGGATACTGCGTCATAGGTAAACGCATGAGCCCCAAGATTCCTAGTATAACAATAATAATAGAGATGACTGTAGATAGTACAGGATTCTCAATAAATTTCTTTAACATAATCTTGCTCCTTCTTATAATTTAATTTGTACCCCATCTTTAAGGCCTCCTATTCCAGCCGTCACTATTTTTTCTCCTCGTTGCACCCCAGAAGTTAGGATGTAAAATTCACTCGAAGGGGTGCGTTCCATCACCTTAATCTCTCTACTTTTCACTCTTCCATCCTCTCCTACAACATAAACAAAACGCTTTCCTTGTAAATCGTAAGTCGCTCTTTGCGGAACTAAGAGGGCTTCTCCCACTTCTTCATAAACGCGTACTGTTGCGCTATTTCCACTACGCAACACTCCTTCCTGATTATCAAATAATGCTCTAAAATTGATACTGCCCGTTAGGGGGTCTAGTTGTCCACTGACGGTATTAACCTTTCCTCTTTTAGGATAAACTTGTCCATTTGCCAATATCAGTTGAACTTCAGGTAGAAGTGCAATTCGTTCTTTAACACTAGGCGCTTGATTCTCTTGCAGAAAATCAAAAAACTGTTTCTCATTCATGGATAAATAGGCATAAATCGCTGAAATATCAGAAATAACTGTTAGCGGTTCAATGGAATTACTCCCCACTAAAGCGCCTTCTTTGTAAGGGATTAGTCCAATTATACCATCAAATGGCGCTACAATCTGGGTATAGCCAACATTGGCTCCAGCACTACTTACATTGGCTTGAGCTTGCATAACCAAAGCTTCTTTTGTTTTTTCAGTATATTGAGCAGCTTCTAATTCATAAGCACTAACAATATTTTGCTCTACTAATGGTTTGGCTTTAGCCACTCTCATTCGCGCTTCATTTAACTCTGCTTCTGCACGGTTTAAATTGGCTATCGCCGCAGCATTCTCTTCTTTATATTGAGGAGCATAAATGCGAAACAAGAGTTGCCCTTTTTTAACTTCCTGCCCTTCATCTACCAAAATTTGTTCTATAAAACCATCAATTTTTGGCCTTAACTCTACTTCTTTAATCCCTTGAAGCGTAACAGGATAATCATTAAATAGTGTCGTCTTCTCTATCTGAAGCACTTCAACAGGGTATTCTTCTACTGTTTCTTGCTGTTGAACTTCTTGTTTTGTTTGACAAGCCAACAGCATAGCCAAGGTTGACAAGGCTACTATTCTCTTTGTTTTAATCATTTGTAAATTTTTAAGTGATATGCAATTAATCCTGCGTATAAGATTTACGCTAATTATTAATTTCACACTACAAAATTAGAGGGCTAAGGAAAGAACAGAGGTAAACATTATGCTGTATAAACCTCACAAAACAAAGCTTATTTGATAAAAAAAGTTAAATTCTTTATTGTCCAATTCTCCTTGCGTCTTTTAGGATTAAAACTAAAACAGCCCTATTTAATATGCATTAAATAAGGCTGTTTTTCTATTTGATTCAATAAGAAGCGTCCTTTAATTCTTTATGCTTAGCTCCCCATGTTTCCAATGATCTCCAAATCGGAATTAAATCTTTCGAAACATCCGATAATTCATAATCTACTCGAGGTGGAACTTCAGGATATACGGTTCTAATAATTAATCCATCTTGTTCAAGTTCTCTTAGCTTTAGCGTCAGCATTCGCTCTGTGATCTCTCCTATTTTATCGCGCAATTCACTATAACGCATTGTTCCCTTCTCCAAACTACACAAGATGATTAATTTCCAACGTCCTTCGAGTAAATGGATGGAATACGCTAAATCACACTCTATTATATACTTTTGATTCAAACTATTGGTTGAATTTTCCTTTCTTTTTCCCATAACATACAAAATTGTTCGTACCATACATTTAAATGCACAGCGTGCAAAAATAGAGCTTTCAAAGTAGTTTTGCTCCCAACTTTTATATAAACAAAATGAAAAAATACGCCATCATCGGAGCCATTGGGCTTCTAGCTATTATAACAACCGAATTTGGGATTGTCGGAATCCTACCACAAATTGCTACACATTATGCTATTACCATTGATCAAGCAGGTGTTCTACTTAGCGGATTTGCTTTAATTATTGCTTTAGCAGGGCCTGTACTAACTTTATTTACCGCTGGTTTTAATAAAAAGACGCTCATGTTAACGTCAATCTTTATCTTTTTGCTTACAGCTGTGGTCTCTGCCTTTGCTCCTCCTTTTTGGTTGCTTCTTGTTGTGCGGTTATTACCTGCTTTTTTACAACCTGTATTTATTGCGACGGCTTTATCCGTTTCGATTTCTCAAGCCCAAAAAGAAGATCACAATAAATTAATGAGTATTGTATTTAGTGGTATCACCTTAGCCATGATTACGACCATTCCCCTAGCTACCTATATGGCTAGTATCTTTACTTGGACCTACTCTTTTATGATTCAAGCCATAGTCAGTATTATTGCATTACTTCTGATTGTATTTGGCATGCCTTCATTACCCGTACAAGTAAAGCAAACAAGAGGCAGTCAGATTAGTATACTCAAAAAACCGACCTTCATCCTAAGTGCTCTCATGAATTTCTTTATGATTTCGGCGTGGTTTTCCACGTATAGCTATTTTACGGCTTACCTCAATCAGGCCAAGAATATGGATGATACGATGGTTAGTTATATGCTTCTCTTATTCGGATTAGTGGGATTGTTTTCCAATTTCATTGCAGGTAAACTCTTGAGTAGAAGCGTGACAAAAACGACGTTGCTATTTTTAACAGGCACACTTGTTGTTCCTTTTCTCTTATATTTTTCCGATACCCACTTTTGGTTAACGGTATTCGTTTTAATCCTTTGGGCCTTTGCTTATTCACCAAGCTTTTTAAATGCCTCCACCTATATGATTTCAACTGCTCCAGATTCACTGGAATTTGTCAATAGCCTAGCCACTTCTTTTGGAAATTTAGGCGTGGCGATGGGAACAACTTGTGGTGGTTTAGTCATCGCTTATTTTGGTGTTGAACATACAATTTGGCTCACCGTACTCTTTGGTTTTTTGGCTATGCTAATGATCTATATCCGCCAAAAAATAGAACAGAAAACCAATACCTGTGTTGCTTCGTGCCTTCAATAAACACGAAGAGCAACCCTAGAACAGGCTTACTTATCGTTTCGATGCATCCAATTAAAATTTTAAAACAATGATACAAACACAACCTGGTATTGAACTAACAGTAGAATTCACTTTAAAACCAAATGTACTAAAAGCCTTTGAGGCCATTTTACTTCCGCATTTAGAGCGAGTAGCAGCAGAAGAAACCTGTATTACTCTGATTGCAAATCGAGATCCTCAAAATGAAACACGGTATATGCTGTATGAACGATGGGAAAATCAAGAAGAATTCACAACAGTACAAATGAAAAGATCCTACCGAATTCCCTATGAGGAACAAATTAAACCTTTTGAAGCCGCTCCGCGCAAGGTTAGTATCTGGAAAGCTACTTTCGTACAAACGAAATAAAATATGGATTGTATAGCAATAATGTGATTAACCACCTATTTTACTACAGTTTGTCCTTAGTATAAACGAAAGTATTCTTTTACTTTTACTTCCGTTTTATTCGTATAACTATCATTTTAAAAGCCTTGAAATAATCAATACATACTCGTATATTTTCAAGGCTTTTTACTTTGCGTTCTCTTTTCAAGGATTAATGGAACCATTCTCTCCTTTTTCATAATTACTTAGCTCAATTAGATTTCCATCGGGGTCTCGAAAATAAATAGATTGAATTTTACCCAAAGCTCCTGTTCTCTCGACAATTCCTTCGATAATTTCAATCTTTTTTAGTTCTAATTCCGCTACTATATCTTCCATTTTATCTGCTACAATAAAACACAAATCCAAAGCTGCTACTGTTGGATAAAGTGCTTTAGGCTCAAATTCTTTCCCTTTTTGATGTAAGTTTATCTTCTGGTTCCCAAACTTCAGTGCTTTTCTGTTTTCTCCAAAAACGATTAGTTCCATACCCATGATCTCAGTATAAAACGCTACGGTTCTATCTATGTCCAAAACAGTCATAACAAAATGATCTAAATGCTTTACTTTCATAACTTCTCTAATTTAATTAAACGGTTAGGGTAATGTAGAGTGGTACATCAAATTACAATGACAATATCCACTCTTGGTGGAAGTTTAGATTAGCTTACTATCTCATCCTCTTTCCTATCGATATAAGTAATAAAGTTACGGATAAATTGATCCAATATCTGTTTGGTATTCTCTTCAATTTCACCCGTTTCCTTATTTATTTTCCCCTTTGCTCCAGCAATAAGCAAACTCGTCTCTGTCGTAAATTTAGCATCAAGCGTTCGCGTAATTAACTCCAATTCTTCATGTCCTTTTACGCCATTTGCTGCAGCTGTAATTAAACCTATCGGTTTATTGGTAAAAACAGTAGTTGAAACACACCATTCAAATGCGTTTTTCAGTCCGCTGGGAATACTAAAAATATACTCCGGTGTTAAAATTAGAATTCCATCCGCCTCCTGAATTAGCGTTCTAAACTCCAGGATGGCTTTGGGTGTATGTTCACTAGATAATTCAGGTACAAAATGAGGCAACTGCGTAAGTTCATCATAAAAAGTAACCTTAAAACGAGTTGCTATTTTCTCTTTCATATAGGTTGCAAATACATGATTGGCAGACGCATGTCCTGCACTCCCCTTAATAATGACAATATGTTTCATTGGTATTTTACTTTATGCTTTTAATCCTTTCTAATATAAGACTATCCCCCTAATTCTCCCTCCTACATCTTGGAGATTTTAGGCTACTATTCACAGCACTCATTACGTAGATCTAACACGAGTTAAAAAATGAAGCATTCCTTCTACAAAGAGATTATTTGGAACATTAAACGCATCATGCCCAATAAATGGAACAATAAAAAGACTTGAATTAGTTATCTGTTGTGCTAATTTCAACGCACTTTCCGGAAGTAAAGCAGTGTCTTTTTCACCGCACACAATTAAAACAGGGCATTTTAGTTGTTTGGCAAGATCAAGAGGGAGATTTTCATTACTTCCATCACGCCACATCGCCACAACTAATTGAGCAACAAGCGTAAAATTCTGATCTGGATTCACGTCTTGATACAGGTTGTAGAACGCAGGAAAAAGAGCCTGACATTGAGCTGGGGTTAAATGATCTGTACCTTGTGTATCTTGATAACACCAGGTTCCTCCAATACTGATTAACCAATCCATTTTAATTTTTTGGCTATTTCCTAGATGATATCCCACCGTACCTCCATCGCTAAAACCAATAAAACCCGCATGCTCAATTCCGAGTTTGACTAAGATACGTTCCACATCATCCATTAGTAAGGGATACGTAAGACGATCTATAGTACCCAAGGAAGAACGTCCTTGCCCTCTAAAATCAATACCAATCAATTGATAATGCAGCGACAAATAGGGCGTAAAAGTATTAAAGTCACTAACTGTTGCAAGGCCTCCTGGCAAAAGGACAATACAAGGAGCGCCTTTTTTACCAATAACTTCGTAATATAGTTCTGCTTGGTGGAGGCCTAAAATGACCTCCCCTCCGTTAGATGTAAAGGTTCTTTGAATCATAATAATCGTATATTGAATTAAAAAAGACTTAGTAAACTAAGTCTTTTTTGCATCACAAGTGTAAATTTATTTAGTTAAATAGTCATCGGTAAAATGAGTATCTGTATTCGCTTGGTTAAATTTTTCTGTATTGTAAGCCTGAGATTTATTTCTAGGGATAGATAACGATTCCCACTCCGTATTTTTAATTAACTTGCCCAAAAAGACAATCTGTCCTATATGATAAGGATAATGCGCCAATTGTCGGTATAACGCCTCGCCAACTGTGTGATCCTGATTTCTAATCTTTACAACAGCATGGATATTTTCTTCTGTTATACCCTCTAACACTTCAAATAAAACCGTCCAGCCTTTTGTCCAATTTGTGATTATTTCATTTTTATCATAAATACCATCTGCAAATTCATTGTCTCTATCTCTCCATGTTTTCTCTCCATCTTCTGAAAAAAAATTAGTAAAACGAGATAATAAATTACCCGTTATATGGCGCATAATCATTGCTATCGAATTACTTTCTATATTATACTTCCAATTTAATTCTTCTTGAGAAAGTAATCCTACTGTTTTATCTGCAAGCATTTGATAATATTCAAATTGTTTTCGTATGCCTTTGATTTCTTGTAATGTCATACCGTATATTTTGTTTTGAGTTTGATTTGTTTTAATATGTATGATATCATCTTGTCCTTTACAAATATAAAAGGCATCTTCATTACCCAAATAGGACAAACAGCATGGAAACTACACCAAATTGCAGTTTTACAAGATTGCTACGCCTGAAGTTTTTACATCATTTTAGCTAAACGTCCCAATTCTTTTAACTTTACTTCCACCTGATTGGTCCAAGGCAAACCAATACACAAGCGCATGCAATTGTGATATTGATCCTGAAGCGTAAAAATTCGACCAGGAGAAATACTGATTTTCTTTTTTAGCGCCAGATTATACAACTCATTTGTATTAATATCTTTTGGAAACTCTACCCATAACGCGAGGCCTCCTTGTGGTCGACTTACTTTCGTTCCTTCTGGAAAATATTGCACAATACAGTCTACATATCTTTGGTAATTTTCCTGTAGTTTCCTTCTTAACTGACGAAGATGGTATTCATATTTACCCGTCAATAGAAAATTCCCTACTGCCTCATTGATTAAAGCTGTAGAAGATACCGACTGAACAAGTTTTAATTTTAAGATTTTATCTTTGTATTTACCTGGTGCAACCCATCCCACTCGAAAGCCTGGAGCCAAGGTCTTTGATACAGAACCACACCACAGTACATTTCCTTCTGTATCAAATGATTTACATGATTTAGGTCTTTCTAAATCAAAATGCAAATCACCATACGTATCATCTTCAATTAAGGGTATATTGTTTTGAGCTAATAGCGCAACAATTTCTTGTTTGTTTTCATCTGGCATGCAATACCCTAAAGGCGTATTAAAATTGGGAACTAACAGACAAACATCAATTTGAGGGAGCAATTGTTTTAACCCTTCAATATCAATGCCTGTTATCGGATGAGTTGCCACTTCTAAGACCTTTAACCCCAAACTAACAGCTAGCTGAAGAATACCAGGATAACATGGACTTTCTAAAGCGATAGTATCGCCAGGTTTTGTAAGAGCCATTAAACATAGAACCAAGGCATTCATACAACCGTTGGTCGTAATAATATCATCTTCCACTAGATTACCGCCCCAAGCTAAAGAACGAGCAGCCACCATTCTGCGCAATTTTTCATTGCCCTGCAAAGGTTCATATTCTGTACCTCCTTCTTCTAGCGCTCGAGTTGCTAAAACAATTTCATGCTTTAATTTTGCCAAAGGCAGAAGATCTCCAGACGGTACTCCAATAGAAAACAGCGTTAAATCACGGTTTCCCATAGTAGAATACACCCCATTCATTAACTCACTAGGAGCCGCATTATTAGCTATCGGCATGGGTTGACTGATTTCTGGTAAGGGTAGTTTTAAATAATTTAAAGCACTTACATAGTATCCTTTTTTAGGTTTTGATTCGATTAATGACTGTGCTTCCAATTCTAGAAAAACCCTTTTTGCTGTATTTATACTCACACCGTGTTCTTCACTCAACATCCGTACAGAAGGAAGGCGTTCTCCAGTTTTTAGTACTCCCTTTTTTATCTTATTGGCGATATTATCTGCTAATTCATTGTATAAAAAATCCTTTTTCATGTCTAATCTAGAATAAAATCAATGGTATTACAAGGAGGATATGCACTCCCAATCTGTGTCCAATTTAAAACTAAAACTGTGACTGTACTTATTTTATTTTCTGTTTTATCCTTGTATCATCTAATACTTATAGTAAAATGAAAATTCACAATTTTAGCGGTGGTCCCGCAGTTTTACCTGATTTTGTATACAACCAAGCAGCTGATGCTATTAAAAACTATCAAGGTACGGGGCTTTCTTTACTTGAAATTTCCCATCGATCTCCAACTTTTGCAGCCATTTTAGAAGAAACGGAAGAACGTTTACGCAGGTTGCTCTCTATTCCTTCCAACTACGCCGTTTTATTTTTAGCTGGTGGTGCCAGTCAGCACTTTGCTCAAATACCGATGAATTTTTTAACGAATAAGACCGAAGCTGCCTACTTAGATAGTGGCGTTTGGGCTTCTCATGCAATTAATGAAGCCAAATACTATGGAAACGTACAGGTTGTAGCAACGGGTAAAATGCAAGACTATACTGCAATTCCTGTAGATTATATCATTCCTGATGCTAGTGCTTATTTTCATTATACGTCAAACAATACCATCTATGGAACTGCTTTATACGAGGTTCCTAAAACTAATGTTCCTCTAATTTGTGATCGCTCTTCTGATATATTAAGTGCAAAAATAGAGGTCTCTTCCTTTGATATGGTATACGCAAGTGTACAGAAAAATGCTGGTGCAGCAGGGGTTTCCATTGTTGTCATCAAAGAAGACTTATTAGCACGTGTCAATCCTCATATTCCAAATGTATTTAATTACAACGTGTTAGCAACACATAAATCGCTTTACAATACGCCTCCTGTTTTTGCTATCTATTCTACTCTTCTCAATTTACAATGGCTGGAATCGCAAGGTGGTGTTGAAGAAATAGAAAAATTAAATCAGATTAAGAGTGATTTGCTTTATCAAGAGATAGAGCGAAACAGTCTTTTTACAGGTAGAGTACGCAATATCAGTCAACGCAGTAAAATGAATGTAACCTTCTTGGCGAATCACCCCGAACATGAGCAAGAATTTCTAGATTTCGCTGCTCAACGCCAGGTGATTGGAATTAAACAATATGCTAATTATGGTGGATTCAGAGCCTCGCTTTATAATGCATTAGATTTAGAAAGTGTAAAAGCCCTAATTTCCGTTATGCAAGAATTTGAAGTCTTTAAACATATAACTACTAAATAGATGAATTGTATTACACTCGATTTTCATGCGTTTCAAGTCATTTATAAACAACATCTACTAGCGGATTTTCCTCCAGCAGAAGTTAAACCGCTATCGCTTCTAGAGGTCGCCTTTAAAAATAATCAATATGCTGCTTATGCGCTAGTTGAAAATCAACAAATTAAAGCCTATGCTTCTTTTTGCTGGCAAAATAAAGATGTTGTATTGTTGGATTATTTTGCCGTAACCCAAGAAGCTGGACGAGGTAAGGGCATTGGATCTTTATTTATTCAAAAATTGATTCCCTTATTGTCAGCAAAAGTAATAATTCTAGAATGTGAAATTCCAGAAGAAGCAACGGATTCAGAAGAAAAAGAAATACGTCAAAAAAGAATTGCTTTTTACGAAAGAAATGGAGCAATCCTGACTACTGAAAAAATACAAGTTTTTGGTGTCAATTTTCAGTTATTATACCTTCCTATTCAACCTAGTTTTACTACCTTTAATCTCGCAACGGAATTAATTGCTATTTATCAGCATACAATACCAGAACGAGAGGTACAATTACTTTAGAAGTTCACGCTGCTTTAGAAGCTGAGGAATTAATTACTGCTTTTTCAATTGCATGAAGTCAAGCAGGAATTAGTTGTAATGGAGTTGCCGCTTACTTTTATGACCTTGTTTTTGTACCTAAAAATTAGCTTACAAAAGCTATGGAAGTACTACAGAAACTGAGTTACGCTAAACTTTAAAACAAACACATGCACTTATGGTCACGTTACAACCCTATATACCCGAATATTATGATGATTTAACTGCATATTGCTTAGACGAAGAGCAAACGCAATTTTCTATGATTCCACAACAAATATTAAATAACCCGGAGGTTCTGGCTAAAGTTGAACGCACACAATACTGCATTTTATATCATGCTAAACCCGTAGGTTTCTTTTCGTTGGATACCTCAACTGATCGTTTGGTCTATACCTCAAATCAACACGCTATTTTACTACGCGCACTCAGTCTCAATCCTCAATATCAAGGAAAGGGCATTGCCAAACAAGCCATGCTATTATTACCTGATTTTGTAAAAACCCATTATCCATCGATTGATGAAATTGTTTTTGGTGTCAATTTTGAGAATGAACAAGCCTATCAATTGTATCTTAAAACACACTACCGAGATATGCAAAAGGTTTATCAAGGTGTCAAAGGACCTCAACGTGTCATGTCGCAAAAAATAAAATAAAAAAAGAGTGTTGCATGAACAACACTCTTTTTACATTTGAGCAGGCTACTAAAACAAATCTTCTGAAGTAAAACTCTTGTCGTGTTTGGTATAATCCACGGGGCGTTTGGCAAAAAAATCATCTAAAGTATTCGCAAATACCTCTTCCTCAAACCACTTCATTGGGGCATATTCTTCTGCTGTTACATGATATACTTTATCCAAACCAATTTTAAGCATACTTTCATCTACTCTAAACTTCATAAAGTTTAATAAATCTTCTTTTTTAACGGTTTCAATAACTTTCGCATCGAAAATCCAATCTAATATTTTACTTTCAATATCTATAGAATGATGAACCACTTCGTGTATATGATCAATTAATTCTTGGTCAAAGAAATCGGGGAATTCTTTGCGCACAATATTGATGATATAAATCCCTGCATTCGCATGTACTTGTTCATCTACTGAAGTCCAAGCAATAATGTTACTGATGTTTTTCATCAATCCTTTAAAACGAGTAAAAGATAAGATGATAGCAAATTGACTAAACAAGGATACATTTTCTATTAATAATGAAAATAGAATCAAAGAAACCACATACTTTTTACGATCAGTATGATTGGCATTTTCCAGTACTTTACTCAAATACTCAATGCGTTCTTTAATTACTGGAATTTCTAAAAGGGCATCAAATTCATCATTATATCCCAATACGTCCAATAATCTTGAATACGCTTCAGAATGTCTAAATTCGCACTCCGCAAACGTTGTGCCTAAGCCATTGAACTCTGGTTTTGGAAAATGTAGATACAGATTTCCCCAAAAAGTTTTGATGGCCACTTCAATTTGAGCAATAGCTAGCAAGCTATTTTTAATGGCTAATTTTTCATCTGTGGTCAAATGCGAATGAAAATCTTGTGTATCTGCTGTAAAATCAACTTCACTTTGTACCCAAAACGATTTATTAATAGCATCTGTAAATTGATAAACCCCAGGATATTCAAAAGGTTTATAACTCACCCTTTTATCAAAAATAGACATAGTATATAGTTTTAAAATTATGTAGTAAACAAAAAAAGGAGGTGTAGGTTATTTAGCAAATTTCTTGGTTCCTGCTACACAAAGAATAACAAAGAAGGTTACGATAATCATTCCGATACTCACTTCTTCTTTTAGGAGTAAACCTGCTAGGGCTAACCCAAATAAAGGCTGTAGCAATTGCAATTGACCAATCGTAGCAATTCCACCTTGTGCCAATCCTTTATACCAAAAAATAAAACCGATAAACATGCTAAATAAAGATACATAAGCTAGACTCACCCAAGCACTAGTACTAATACCTTCGAGTGTGGAAGGCCAATACACCACAGACAATAGCAACATGAGTGGCAAAGAAAGTACTAAAGCCCAAGAAATAACTTGCCATCCACCTAGTGATTTAGATAATTTAGCGCCTTCTGCATAGCCTAATCCACATAGTAGAACGGCAGCAATCATCAATAGATCTCCAATTGGCGAAGCCGTTAAACCTTGAGCTACCGCATAACCAATAACTAAGAGGCTTCCAAGAATAGAAAAGAGCCAAAAAATAGGTTTTGGACGCTCCCCTCCTCTTATAATTCCAAATACAGCAGTCGCTACAGGCAAGATTCCCAAAAAGACAATAGAATGGGCAGAAGTAATGTATTGCAAAGCCAAAGCCGTTAGCAAAGGAAAACCAACCACTACCCCTAACGAAACGATAAGCAAAGATCCTATTTGGCTTTTACTTGGTTTTTTTTCTTTAAAAATAAATAAGGTTACTACGGCCAAAATACCAGCAATCGTAGCGCGAACTACCGTTAAAAACACCGGATCTAGTTCTAAAACGGCAATCCTTGTAGCTGGTAATGAGCCACTAAACAGAATTACCCCGATTAAGCCATTAATCCAGCCTTGTGTCATATTCTCTTGTATTTTTGTCATACTTTTTTATTTGTAACAAAACTAAGCCGAACAAAAAAATAGATATAGACACAGGTTTTCAGAATTTAATGGACACAGGCTATTTGCCTATAAAAAGCTCCAATAAAAAGAAGAGAAAAAGAAAAAGCATCCTTGTACCTAAGGATGCTTTTTTTTTAATTTATTGATTATTGGAAGTTAAATATACCTCAGCAGGTAGAACATTTGCATAAGCAAACCCCAAGGCAGATAGAAAAGCCGTATGCACATCCAAGGCCTTTACTATTTTTCCTTGCAATTCTAGATCTCTTGATGCACAAGCATCCGAAATAACCGTACAGTCAAAACCAAAATCCTTTGCTGCGCGTGTGGTTGCATCAATACACATATGAGTCATCATCCCCATAATCACTAAAGATGTAATTCCGTTTTCTTGCAAATATTCCAACAACTCCGTCTCTTTAAAGCTATTTGGATAATGCTTTGCAATGACCTTTTCCGATGCTAAAGGTTTCACATTATCGTGTATTTCAACACCCGGTGTATTGGGCTTAAAGAAGGGAAGTCCCTCTCCAACTGCAAAATGTTGAATATGAATAATGGGTAAATGCTCTTTTCTAAAATGGTGGAGTACTTTTTGTGCTTGTAAGCTTGCTGCTGTAGATCCTACTAATTCCCAGGCTCCTTGCTCAAAATAGTCATTTTGAATATCGACGATTAACAATGCTTTTTTCATTTTATTTCGATTTTAAATTGGATGAATACACGTACCAACTATTTTGGAGTATAATTGAAAAAAACCGATTAGTGGACTAATCGGTTTTCTATATACAAGAACAAAAGTTCAAATTTCTCTGCTTGTACTTTCTTTTTAACCAAGAAAATAAACGAATAGATGGATAAACTAAGATACAAAAAATCTAAGTTCTATTTGATTCAATTGCCCAAAAGAACAATCCAACAAGCGGAAAAAAGATTTATCCAGTTTCTTTTTTCTTATTGCACGCCCGACTCTAAAATAGCAAAGCGTTTTGCTTCCATATCCATTTCAGCCAATCGTCCATACGGCAAGGTAAACGTAGGGCAAGTATGACCGAAGTCCATCTGCATAATTACAGGTAAATCCGTCAATCCCTCCTCATCCAATACTTGTAAAATTGCTTGTCTATATTCCGCCGCATGCAGATTATCATACGGGCGTCCAATAATCAAGCCGTTTATTACCTCTAATATTCCCATGGCAGCATACCCGCGTAACCAATGTCTGATATAAAACGGTTCTGGTTTTTCTTCTGAGGTTTCCAAAAATAGAATAGCCCCTTTCCATACCTCCAATTCTGGCCATAATACCGTCCCTTTTATCATTTCCAGGACTTCCATACAACCGCCAATCAGAGGCCCTTGTACCTTCCCTTTGCCCCTTGCGAAATCCCATCCTTCACTCGGAGTAAGTGCTCTTTTTACAGGCTGTAAAGAAGGATCAAACCAATCTAAAAACTCCGTAGTCCACCCTGTGTTGGGTTGTATTTCTCCCCTTGGAGCTGTATCAAAAAAGGTGCGTTTAATATCTTCGATCTGATACGAATGCATGCCTCCATTTTCGGCAAAACCAACTAAAACCGAAGTTCCATAAAAAGAACCTAATCCAGCTTTTAAACACATAAAGTGCGTGATAGTTGTATCAGAAAACCCCAAAAAAATCTTCGGATTTTGACGAATAACATCAAAATCTATATACTTCAGGAGGCGAATACTTTCCTCTCCTCCAATAGTAGAAAAAATAGCTTTAATTGCTGGATTTTTAAATACTTCCATTAAATCATTCGCTCTCGCTTCCGGATGCTCATAAATCCATTGCGCTGGTTGTAACGCATGTGTGGTTTCAACAACCTTCAATCCAAATTGTTCTTCGATCTGTTTTTTACCAGCTTGATAGCGGATAGGTAAATCACCTGCTCCACCCCAAGACAAGGAAATCGTGGCTACGGTATCTCCTTTTTGTAGGCGCTGTGGTTGTATTAATGTTTTCATTTATATTGTTGATTGTAATATTTTGGCTAAAAGTGTTTGAAACACTTCTATTTCTTCTTTGGTTAATACTTCATGTGCTTTTTGAGTAAAGCTCGCTCTGAAACTTTCGGAATGTGTAACAACGTCTTTGCCTTTTTTTGTCAGACTCATATAAAACGTTCGACGATCTGCTGTAGATTGGGTTTGTTGAATAAAATCATGCTCCAATAAAAACTTGATCTGTCGAGAAATTGCAGGTGCACTGATTTGAAAATCCTGGGCGATTTGTTTGCCCGTACTCATGTCATTGTGATACAAGTACTCCAAAATAGTATAATGCGTAGCTGTAATACCATTTACACTACTTTTACTCGCATTGGCTAACACCGAACATTGAAGTTCCGTGAAAAGATTGTAAAACGCTTTCTCTTTGCTTTTCATTTCCTCGTTTCCTTCCTTACTAATTAACAAAGTTAAATATTAATTTGAGACTACCATTTGTTTTTCTATCCAAAACAATGATTAACTTTGTTAAGTATTAACTAAGTTATATACTATGAAACACATTCGAATCACAAACGCAAGACAAAATAACCTCAAGAACCTATCCTTGACGATACCCAAAAACAAAATCACTGTTTTTACGGGTGTTTCTGGATCAGGTAAATCTTCTTTGGTATTTAAAACGATTGGAGCCGAGGCTCAACGTCAATTCAATGAGACGCAAGACAGTTTTACACGCAATCGATTACAGCATTTGGGGATTCCTGATGTGGATAAAATAGAAAACTTAAATGTGCCCCTTTTAATCAACCAAAAGAAACTGGGAGGTAATGCCCGATCGACCGTTGGAACAGCAACAGATATTTACGCTTCTCTTCGTTTGTTATATGCTCGAATGGGAACGCCCTTTGTAGGTTATTCCAACGCTTTTTCTTTTAATAATCCGCTGGGGATGTGTCCTGCCTGTGAAGGACTGGGGTTTACGCAAACAATCAATATCGAAGCTCTGCTAGACAAAAGTAAATCCTTGCTTCAAGGAGCCATCTTATTTCCAACGTTTCAACCTGGAGGATGGAGATTAACCCGTTATACGTTATCGGGCTATTTTGATCCAGATAAGAAACTAGCCGATTACACGCCTGAAGAATGGGAGATGCTGTTGTATGCTCCAGCACACAAACCCTTAAATCCCAGCAAAGAATGGGGAAAAACAGTCCAATACGAAGGACTTATTCCTCGAATTGAACAAACGTTCTTAAAGAAGAACTCCAAGGAAAACAGCAGGCGCAAGAAAGATTTACATCTTGTAACAACTACCGTAACCTGTCCGAGTTGTAACGGACAACGATTAAACGAAACGATTTTATCTTGTACGATAAATCAGTTGAATATTGCTGATGCTACTGCCCTATCCATCGACGAATTACTGGATTTTATCCAATCGCTTCCATCTGATACATTTGAAGTTATACTAGACGATTTAAAAGAAAAGCTTCAAAACTTACTTGCTATTGGATTGCCGTATTTAACGCTGGATCGACGAACAGAAACCCTATCAGGTGGGGAAAGTCAGCGAATTAAGATGGTGCGAAATCTAGGCAACAGCCTCACGGATTTGCTTTATATTTTTGATGAACCCAGTATCGGATTACATCCCAAAGACTTACACAATATTGCAAACATCATCAAGCAAATCCGAGATAAAGGCAATACGGTTCTAGTGGTAGAACACGATCCTGATTTAATCAAAATAGCGGATTGGGTTATTGATATGGGGCCTAAATCAGGTAAAGCTGGCGGAACCATCTGCTATGCGGGACCTTTTGATGCGTTGTCAACCTCTACAGGGGCAACAGGGCGCTATTTTGCTACACCACCTACGAGTAATACAACACCAAGAACAGCCACGGCGTATTTACAGCTTGGTCCGACTACGTTGCACAATTTAAAAAACATAAGCGTAGCAATACCAAAACAGATCCTGACAGTTGTTACAGGAGTCGCTGGTTCAGGGAAGAGTACCCTCATCAACCAGGTGCTTCCTCAATATTACCCCGCAGTTACTGTGATTGATCAATCGCCATTTACAGCGAATGTGCGATCCAATATGCTGACCTTTTTAGGTTTATCGGATGACCTAAGAAAGCGATTTGCAAAAGCCAATGCCGTTTCGGATAAATACTTCAGCCGCAATAGTGAAGGTGCTTGTGAAAATTGCAAAGGATTGGGCACAGAGAAAATCGATTTGGCTTTTTTAGATGATATTGAACAACCCTGTGAAGTTTGTGGAGGATCTGGATTTAAGCCTGCGGTTTTACACTATACCTACCACAACAAGACCATTGTAGACCTTATGAATATGACCGTTGATGATGCTCTTATTTTCTTTAAGAACGCTCCTAGTTACACATCCGTCTTTTCTATTCTCCTTCAATTGGGTTTGGGTTATTTAACCCTTGGACAACGCCTGGATTCTTTTTCTGGTGGGGAAAGACAACGACTAAAACTAGCGAAAGAATTAAAAAAAACTAATCAAATCATTGTGTTAGATGAACCTAGTACCGGACTTCATCCAAATGATACACAAAGACTCCTAGATTACATCCATACGCTTGTAGACAAAGGGAATACCGTTCTTGTGATTGAACACAACTTAGATGTTATTGCTCAAGCAGATTGGGTTATTGACCTCGGCCCTGGAGCTGGAAAAAATGGAGGGACTCTTGTCTTTACAGGTACTGTAACAGATCTAATTCAAGATACGACTTCTGTTACCGGTCAGTACCTAAAAGAACATCTCGCTCGAATGTAAGCAGCAAGCAATGTCATACATTGCGTATACCCAATAAAGCAAACAAAAAGCGCGAACTGTGATTCGCGCTTTTTGTTTGGTATTACACTCTTTTACTGCAATTAGATTTTAGCTAATTCCGCATGAATAAATTGCAAATCTGCATCTGTCAAGTTAATATTCATCGCTTGAGCATTGGCGATGGCTTGTTCTGCATTACGAGAACCTGCTAATACCACTGAAATAGCGGGTTGCAAAGTAGTCCAACGCAATACCAATTGAGAAAGTGTTGCTCCTTTATCTTGTGCCAATGGCGTAATCGCTTGTAGAAACGCTTCTACTTTCGCCAAATCAAACTGTTGGAAATACCCGTTTCTGTGGTCATTGTCTTTTAGTTTTCCATCGTTAAAGTATTTCCCTGTTAATAATCCTCTTTCCATTGGACTATAAACAATAATACCCAAGTTGTGATCCAAGGCATAAGGAACTAAATCTTGTTCTATCCCTCTATTTAACATGCTATATCCTACTTGATTACTCGCGATATTCAACGTTTGACGGGCTTCTTTTACCTGATCTACGCTGTAATTGCTCACCCCTGCAGCGCGTATTTTTCCTTGTTGAAGTAGCAGTTCTAATGCTTCCATGGTTTCTGCAATAGGCGTCGTTTGATCTGGCCAGTGAATCTGCAACAAGTCGATATAATCCGTTTGCAAGCGTTTTAAGCTCTCTTCCACTTCTTTGATTACATTGGCTTTAGAAGCGTATTTATATACCGGAATTTGCTTTCCTCCTTCTCCAGCATCAAAGAAGAATTCTCCTTTGCCTTTATTGCTTCCGTCCCATACTAAACCAAATTTACTAAGCAATTGAATTTTACTTCGGTCATACCCTTTGATGGCTTGACCAATCATTTCTTCGCTTAATCCAAATCCATAGAAAGGTGCTGTATCTAACGTGGTTACCCCGTGATCAATGGATGCTTTAACTGATGCTATAGAATCTTTTTGTTCATTTCCGCCCCACATCGTTCCTCCAATAGCAAATGCACCATAGGTGATTGCCGATAATTCTAAATCTGTATTTCCTAATTTTCTGTATTCCATTGTATTATATTTTTTTTGTGATAAATAATTGTGGTTGTTCTTGTAATTGAGTTCCAATTAAGGCGCCAAATTCTTGGATGTAAGCCTGTTGATTGTGCTGGTCTAATCCTTGTTGATCGCGCCAAATCTCATAAAAAACAAACGTACACGCATCGGATTGGTCTTGGTGTAAATCATATTGCAAACAAGCCGCTTCTTTACGGCTCTGTTCAACCATCTGAAGCAATACAGCCAAAACTCCCGCTCGATATTCAGGTTTGGCTTTAATAATAGCAGTTATACTAATGTTCATGATACTCCTATAAAGTTAGTAAATTGTTTTTTTAGGTGTGCAACATAGTCCTGATGATACGCTTGTAATCTCGCCGCGGTGCAATTTTTTTCTAAATCGTGAAAGTGAAATCCTTCTAACTTGGTTAAACCAATAAATTGATTCATTTTGTGGAAGCCAAACAAAACACCCTCGTCTTCCGAATGTTCATCAAAAAACTCACCTGCTAGTGTAAAGGCCGTTTGAGGCGCATTCCATGAACTCGTCACCATATAGTGTTTCCCCTGCATTAATCCCCCAGTACCATAGTTGATGTCTGGATTTTTTCTACTTCTTCCATCATTGGCGTAAATGCCGTTGTTATGTCCTGCCGTAAATACTTCATCAATGTACTTTTTTAACCCATTCGGCACTTGGAACCACCAGATAGGTGTATGGTAAATGATGACATCCGCCCATTTGTAATTTTCAGCTTCTTCTGCTGGCGTATAAGGATTATTTATATTGGTGATGCGTACTTCATGGTCTAATTCACGAAGCGTATCTGCTGTCCAATTGGTTACGGTATTATTGAATAAACCCCCAGAATGTGCAAACGTCTGCCCCCCATTAATAATAAATATCTTTTTCATAGGTATTATTTTAATTATTGATAGGGCAAAGTTCTATCATTTATATGTATTACAAAAATAACTTATATGATAGCAAACTATTAGAATTATAATACTTAACAATCGATTCTATGCTGCATAATACACGTTCAACCCAATAAAATAAGGTGTTTTCACGTTTTCAGTCAACAATCGCTCAAGGGTATAACTTCCCTCTTTTACAGAACTATCCCCAATTTGCAACAGCTTCAATGTACTATTGTAATGAATTAAATCTTACTTTTGTATTATAAATATTATACCTTATGCGTTGGAATCTAGAATGGATCAGAACCTTTAAAGCGATTTACGAAACGGGCACACTATCTGCTGCTGCTCAAGAATTGTTTATCTCCCAACCTGGGGTAAGTTTACATCTAAACTCCCTAGAGGCTTATACGGGATATAAACTTTTTGATCGTTCTGCTAGGAAAATGGTTCCTACAGAAAAAGGAAAAATACTGTATAACTTTGTATTAGAATCGCTCAATAAATTAGAAGTTGCAGAGCAACATTTTCACAAACGCGCCCAAACAGATCGCACAACAATTAGCGTGGGCATGTGTTTTGAAACCTTTCAATATACCCTAGAAGAACATATTGCTACGCTTCCCTTTAATTTAATTATTAAGTTTGGCGAATATCCACAAATGCAACAGGATCTAGATCATGGATTACTAGACTTAATTATTACCCCACAAAAAGGAAATCAACAAAACCTGGAGTACACCGCTTTCTCTAAAGAGCGATTGGTACTTATTGCGGGTAACCAAACCGATACGACAGAAATCGAACAACACTTAGCCAATCAACAAATCACGGCAGTAAACGAGTTACTTAAACAACAGCTGTGGTACAGTACTGCAGCAGATATGGAGCACTTAAAGAATTTCTGGTTGGCCCATTTTAAACAACACCCTGATTTTAGTCCGAATTACATCGTTCCTAATATCAGTTCTATTATTCGCTGTTTAAGTGATGGTGTTGGATTTGCTATTGTACCCGATTTCCTTTGTCAGGATAGTATCCAATCTGGTAAGATTAAATTGGTATGGGAAGGAATCCAACCGTTAGAAAATACCTTGTACTTCGGCACGAGAAAGAAAACCATGTATGCAGCAGAAATCGGTCAATTGGAAGAACTGCTGAAAGAGAAATGGAGGGTATGAGGGGGTGAGGTTTGTGCTTTGTGAGGTTTGCTCTTTGTGAGATTTATCGATTAAAGAAGAATTTTTCATCATCTCATAATCCACACCCAGTATATCACCCTGAGGCAACGAAGGGTCGCATCTCGCGCTGACACAATACAGAACGGAGTGACTAGACGGATACTAGACAGAGTAACAGATGCGACCCTTCCTTCGTCAGGGTGACATACTAGCCGGGATACTGTATGGAGCGACGATGCAGAATGACGAGTGTTATATTCACCCCCAAGTAACCACC
>NZ_JBQZGD010000025.1:0-46481 GCF_052691955.1 Myroides sp. TSA_177.3 | reverse complement strand
CACAAACAATGAGGATTTTATTACCAATATCGTTACTGAGTTAAAAGGGAAGTATGGAAATGTCAACTACGATCCAACGACTAATACTTTTGTTTATTACGATGAACATGGAGCAGAGCACGACGTTGATTGGAGTGCCTTAAACACAACTAACGTTAGCTTCACGTTAGTGAATGACAAGTTGGTTGTTACGGATTCAGAACAAAATGTGGTTGAGTTAGCAGTAACGGATATTGCTAGTAACAAAACCTTTGTAGAGCACATTGCTACAAATCAGGACTTCATTACCAAGTTGGGCGATAATCCTACTTTTATTACGACAATTGTCGATATGTTGAAAGACAAATATGGAAACGTAAGTTATGATGGAACTTCCTTTACTTATGTAGATGAAACAGGTACGCATAATATTGATTTGGAGGAGTTTGTGAAAGATAATGAAACGATAACTACTTTAGCCAATGTAGATGGTGTGTTAACCTATACAAATGAAGCTAATGAACCAGTTGTGGTTAATATTCCAAGTTTAGTAAAAGGCAATGAGACCTTAACTGTTCTTAAAAATGTCGTAACTCAAGAAGAGGATGAATCCGGACAAGAATTAGACGTTTATACCTTAACCTATAAGGATGAAAATGGAGATGAACACCCAATTGACATCAAAGTATTGGTGAAAGGAACCGAAACGGTAACGACCTTGATTTACGATCCACAAGAGCATATTTTAACTTATACCAATGAAAAAGGAGAAAAAACAGATTTGATTTTGACTGATTTAGTAGGTGATGGAGAATCTTTGACCAAATTAGAGTTTGATGCAGTAAATAATGCGTTGTTATATACAGACGAAGAACAAATTATCCATACGATTGAAATTGAGTCAATCAATCAACATCCTTGGTTAGATACGACAACACATAAAGTTGCAACTTCTCCTTCAGCAAATATTTACACGAAAGGATGGGTTGGGATTGGTTTTACAGAACCATCAGGAGCACCTAATGAGAAGTTAAGAGTTAATGGAAGTATCACAGCTGTAAATAGTTACTATGCAGATTATGTGTTTGAAAAGTATTTTGATGGATATTCATCCTTAAAATATGATTATAAGTTTAAAAGCTTAGATGTTGTTGAAGACTTTATTAAAGAAAATCGTCACTTACCTGGGATAACGCCAATTCATGAGTTGAGTAAATCAGAGGAAGGTTATGCTTTTAATGTTTCAGAATTGTCAATTCAACTTTTAGAAAAAACAGAAGAATTGTATTTACATATTATTGAGCAAAATAAAGAATTAGAGGAAAAAGAGTCTAGAATTAAAGAATTAGAACAAGCTAATCAAAATGTGCAACAAAAAGTAGAGCAATTAGAGAAAATGCTGCTAGACTTCATGCAAAAAAACTAACTTTTTAAACGATTAATTATGCGTTATAATAATACAAGATATAAAGTAATGAAATATGTTATTTCATTACTATTGCTACTTTTTATAGGCATCTTTTCAGGTAGCGCCCAAACGAACATGACTAAAATTAAGGACGGTACAATTTCAGGTTCACCTGCTGTACCGGGTTTAGGCGTAATATTGGAACTAGAGAGTGTCAATAAAGGATTTTTAACCCCGCGATTGACAACTCAACAACGAGATGCTATTGCGGTTGCTAATAGAACAGACGGGTTATTGATTTACAATAAAACAACAGGCTGTTTTAATTATTGGAGTGAGGCTCAAGATACTTGGTTGAGTTTATGTGGAACACCTCCTCCTGCTATATTTGAAATTAGTTCAGTACAATGTTCAGAAATTACTGTAAATGGAGATTTTAAACAAGGGGAATATTTAAAAGCATCTAATTATTTGACCATACCTGTAACCGTATCACAAGCGGGTACTTATGAGATTTTAGCTGCGACAGCAAATGGTTATTACTTTACAACCAAAGGAACTTTTCCAACTTCAGGAACATATACATTGATTGTAGAAGGAGTAGGAACGCCAAATACAGGATATAATGCAGGGGAAGATGGCGATCTATTGACCATTTCATTAAATAATAAACCGAGTACATGTGTGAACAAACATGTGTTTGTTGAAAATGCAAGTGTTAGCTATGAAATCGATTGTAATGCAGCAATCGTTCAAGGTAGTTATATGATTGGGCAAACTTTAAATAATACACATAAAATTGTTTTAGAAGTTGACGTACAATCTATTGGATATTGGAGTATATCATCCAATACAATAAATGGTTATTCATTTAGAGGATCTGGAACGTTTACTCAAACGGGAGGCCCACAAACAATAGAATTACTAGGTACAGGAACACCTATTGCTTCAGGGACAAATTCATTCAACTTAACCTCTAATTCTGATGCTGGAACAAGAACGAATTGCATGGGTATTCAAATAACTGTACAGCCAATTAAATATACAGTTGATTGTTCACAAGTGGTTGTTAATGGAGTTTATAAACAAGATGAAACGATGACCGCAGCTAATACAGTAACGATAAAAGCTAATGTACAAGCAACGGGTGAAACTACAATTCGTACTAATACAGTTGGAGGTATTTATTTCACTTCAGGGCCACTTTCTTTTGATACTATAGGAGATAGAGATATTGTGTTGACAGCAGTGGGAACACCAACTACTCCAGGTGTAAATACCTTTACTTTAGATGCTGTACCAGGAATGGTTGCTACTTGTGCATTTGATGTTACAGTAACAGGACAACCGGTAGCTTATAGTTTAACTTGTTCTACTATAGTGGTGAATGGAACGTATGCTCCTAATATAGCAATGAATGCTACGAATACAATGACATTAAGTGTAAACGTACAATATCCAGGGGCTTATACCATATCTACTAATACAGTAAATGGTGTGACGTTCTCGGCAAGTGGAACATTTACTTTGACTGGCACACAAGATGTAACACTGCAGGCTTCAGGTACAGGAGTAAGTGGAGGTACACATCGTTATACGTTATCAACAAATAGTGCTATCGGAGCAAATACATGTAATAAAAATGTAGAGTTTATTTATCGCAAAATAAACGTTCTTGGATTAGGAGGTGGAACTTATCAACCAGGGTCAGCTTCTAATACTCAAACTTCAAGAGCTTTATTGCAATCTGATGGAAATTTTGGACCAAATGGAATAGTACAAGTAGATGGTATTACAATCTTTAATGGTGATTATGCTAATGATGCTACATTGAGAAACCGCATCAATAACAATAAAATTGACGTGATTGTCATTGGTTATAACTATACACCAAATGCAAATTCTATAGCAATATTGACAGATTTCGTTAAGAATAAAAAAGGAGTATTGATTCATTCTCAAGAAAATGATGCTCCTGGGGCTAAAAATTTAATCAATGCCATTGCTTTTTCAGCAAGTACTACCGTATCTGGAACAGGAACGACCTATGTTAATCCAATCTTAAATATTGATGATCCTTTATTGAATGGACCATTTGGTGATGTGAGAGGGAAACATGGAGGAAGTGATGTAAATAATTCCTATTATGTAACAGGGTATTCAGCTGAATTTACCAGTTTATCACATCAAAATAATGATTCGAATCGTTCGTGGATGTTGAAACACAATACATTAGGTTATGTTTATATTGGAGATTCAGGATGGACTTCGGGAAATGCTAGTGATAATTCAATTACAATTTGGCCTGCTGCTATTACGTCTGGAGGAGCTCCTCTAAGTAAAGCTTATAATGGCGGAGTTACGGTATTTAACAGTTTTATATATGCCAATACAATTGCTTGGGCTATAAAATATGTACAAGAAAATACAGATGTAAATTATCAAGTTCAATAACAAGAAAAACTAAACGAAAGAGAGGGCTATTCAAACCCTCTCTTTTTTATTGTTTAAACTCTTCATCTTAGTTGTAGTGTAGGAAAGACGAAAATAGCCTAAGATAAATAGCGAAAAAGTTAAAAAGCATAGAAAGAGTCATTTCCTACTTATTGTTTGGTGAAAAGTCAAATTAGATGAATAAAATGTAAACAAAATTGGAATAATAGGAAGAGGATTCTTATAATATTTCGCTTGTATTGATTTTAGTTTAAAAAAATGTAAAAAAACGTATTGAGTTTGTTTTTTATTTGTTAATACATTATTTTTGATTGTTGTTTAATGTGAAAAAGAAATAAATACAATGGAAAACAGACTAATGTTTGATTACACCAAAAGAATTTTAGAAAATGTAAGTTTTGATTCAGCGTTATTCGTAAAAGAATTTAATAAAGCTTTACTCCAAATGGTGCCTTATGATGTAGATCGATTAGAACAGTGGGTTGAAAAATATGTCGAAGACAAACCCACCTTACATCAAAAACTAAGTCAAATAGAAATGCAAGAAGTATAAGAAGTAAATATTCAGACAAAAGTAGGTTTTGGTTACAGTTAGTTAAAAAAGAAGAGAGCTTAGGCTCTCTTTTTTGTTTGTGCGATGAGGAAAACTCGGGTAGAAAATGATGCCAATGTATCCTCGTTTTATACCAAGATTAGAGACTCACCTTATACCATAAAAAAATCCCGCTTTTGGCGGGATTTTATATCTATTAATAGTACGTATAACGTCTTACTTGTGCGATGTACTTCGCTAAGCGGATAACTTGGTGGCTATAGCCATATTCGTTATCATACCAAACATACATCACCACGTTTTTACCGTCTGCAGAAACAATTGTTGCTTTACTATCGAAGATAGCTGGTGCAGATGTTCCAACAATATCAGAAGATACTAACTCGTTGTTCAATGAATATTTGATTTGCTCTACTAAATCACCGTTTAATGCAGCATTGCGCATTACTTCGTTTAATGCATCAACTGAAGTTTCTTTTCCAATCTCTAAGTTTAATACAACTAAAGATCCGTTTGGAACTGGTACACGGATAGCATTTGAAGTTAATTTACCTGCTAATGAAGGTAACGCTTTCGCAACAGCACTTCCTGCTCCTGTTTCTGTAATTACCATGTTCAATGCAGCTGCTCTACCACGACGGTATTTTTTATGCATATTATCAACCAAGTTTTGGTCATTGGTATACGCATGGATAGTTTCTAAGTGACCTTTTACTACACCAAAGTTATCTTCCATAACTTTTAAAATAGGCGTAATCGCATTTGTTGTACAAGAAGCTGCTGACCAAATGTTTACTTCCGCAGGGTTGTATTCTGTGTGGTTTACTCCATGTACAATATTAGGAATTCCTTTTCCAGGTGCTGTCAATAATACTTTTGAAGCTCCTTTTGATGATAAGTGACGTTTTAACGCTTCCTCTGTAGTGAATGCTCCTGTATTGTCAATGATTAATGCGTTGTCAATATCAAAAGCAGTATAGTCAATTTCTTCAGGAGTATTAGCTGAAATCATGTGAACAGTTGTTCCGTTGATGATTAAAGCATTGTTTGCTGGATCTGCAATTACAGAACCTTCGAAATCACCGTGTACTGAATCGTATTTTAATAAAGAAGCTCTTTTCTCTAATAAAACTGCATCGTTTTTATCACGAGTAACGATAGCTCTTAAACGCATTTGTTGTCCTTTTCCAATTTTGTTCATTAACTCGCGAGCTAATAAACGACCAATACGTCCAAAACCGTAAAGAACTACATCTTTAGGAACAATTTCTCCTGTATTTTTAGCATCTTTTAATTTGCTAACAACAAAACCTAACGCATTGCTGTGCTTGTTGTCTTCTAAATGATATTCATACGTTAAACGACCAATATCGATTCGTGAAGGTGGAAGATCAGCTTGTTGAATTGCTTTCGCTATTTCAACCGTATCAAAAATGTTAATCGGTTTCTCAACAAACTTAGCAGCATATTCATGTAAATTGATGATATCACTAACGCTACGGTCAATTAATTGATTGCGGAACATTAATAATTCAATAGATTTGTCAAACCATAAATCACTTACGATTTTGATAAACTCTACACATGCTTTTCTTCTGTCTGCTTGAAAAGCCAATTCCTTTTCGTATAAACTTGTATCTTTCATATTGTGTTAGATTGTGTTGTATAAAATTAGTGCAAAAGTCTACTTTTTTTATGAATAAAGCAAAAGTTAAATTTTGATTTAAACCCTCCCGTTTTTATAAATAAACCTTAATTAGTTCACCCTTAGGAGATAAAATATCCAATTTGATGCGTTGATTTTCATTGATTTGACTAAATAATGTTTTCGCCTCGTCAATCGAGTTAATTTTTTGCCCATTTATAGCCAGTAAAATAGCATCTACTAGCTCCCCTCGATACGGCATAAATTTTGTATTGGTAATTGCTGTGATTTTAACTCCATAGTTTACCTTGTATTTGGCTTGTTCTTCTGCTGTTAAATCTTCGAATTCGATGCCATTAAATGCAAAAGTAGGGGCTTGAGCAGCAATTAAGCGAATCTCTTTTTGTTGGATGTTGTTGTTGCTATTGATCGTTAGTTGCACTCGGTCTCCAGGGCGTTTGGTATTGAGGATATTTTTAATATCTACAAAAGAGGTGATTGTTCGCCCATTAATAGCGGTAATAATATCTCCTTTTTTTAGCTGAACTTTAGCTGCATCGGAACCTTGTACGACTTCTTGGATATAGAATCCTTGATTTGTTGCTAAGTTGAGTTGTTTAGCCGAATTAGCATTCAGTTCAAAACCAGATACTCCCAGTGCTCCTTGTTGTACATTGCCAAATTCTAAGAAGTCTTCTACAATTTTTTTTGTTACATTAGAAGGAACAGCAAAGGCATAACCAACATAAGAACCCGTATTGGATGAAATCATGGTATTAATACCAATTAACTCCCCTTTTACATTCACCAAAGCACCACCGCTATTTCCTGGATTGACTGCTGCATCTGTTTGAATAAACGATTGAATCCCTGTTTCGGATAAATTTCTCGCTTTTGCTGAAATAATACCCGCTGTCACGGTAGAGGTCAAGTTGTATGGATTCCCAACAGCTAATACCCATTCTCCCAATTGAATGGCATCAGAATCTCCAAAGGTTAAAAAAGGGAGCTTTTCGGGTGCGTCAATCTTGAGTAACGCCAAGTCCATCTGTTTTTCGGATCCAATTAATCGAGCTTTATAGGTTTGGTTGTTGTTTAAGGTAATTTCCAATTCTGAAGCATTGGCAATCACGTGGTTATTTGTCACAATATACCCATCTTCAGAAATAATTACACCAGAACCTGTCCCTACTTGGGTTTGTGTACCGCCTTTATACCCGTAGAAAAATTCCAATAAAGGATTGCTACGCGTGGTGATGTAACTTAAGTTTTTTACGTGAACCACAGCATTGACGGTGTTTTCGGCCGCACTTGTAAAGTCAACAGGTGACGCCGTTGGCACTTGATGAGACGAGGAGGAAGACTCAAGTAAAGGGATTGATTCTCCAGCTGCTGCTCGTTTGTCCAAATAATATGTATAGCCTATTAACGTAATACCTGCAGTAAGAAGGCAGGTGAAAAAAGTTGTAAAAAATTTTTTCATAATAGAACGAATAAAATGTGATTCTAGTAAAATTAAAAAAGGATGTCGGGAATTAAAAAGTGTTTAACCAATGGTTAACAATGTATCAAATACAACGGATTATTCGTAAATTTGATTCCGAACACAGAAAAAATAATTGGATATGTTATCATTTTGGAAATACCAAGGGACAGGAAATGACTTCGTTATGCTCGATAACCGCAATAAAACTTTTGATGCGTCCAAGGAAGAGTTGATTGCTTATTTATGTGATCGCCGATTTGGAATAGGAGCAGACGGATTGATTCTTGTAGAAGAAGATGAACAGACAGATTTTAAAATGGTATATTTCAATTCTGACGGAAAAGAAAGCACCATGTGTGGCAATGGAGGACGTTGTATTGTTGCCTTTGCCAAGCAATTGGGCATCATAGAAGACACGTGTCGTTTTACGGCAGTTGATGGGTTGCATTATGCAACGATTGATTCGCAGGGGATTGTTGCCTTACAAATGATTGATGTAGATCATATTGAACTACAAAAGAAAGGTGCATTTCTCAATACAGGTTCCCCTCATCATGTTGAGATTGTACGAGATTTGGCTTATTTTGATGTGTATAAAAAAGGAAAACAGATTCGAAATAGTGAGGCGTATGCACCCAAGGGAACCAATGTCAACTTTGTAGAACAAGAAGGTCCTAATCACTTTAGAATTCGCACGTTTGAAAGAGGGGTAGAAGATGAAACACTTTCTTGTGGAACTGGAGCTACAGCAGTAGCTTTGGCGATGCACAATTTAGGAAAGGTAGATAGCAACGAGGTGAAGATAGAAGTAGAAGGTGGTGAACTCGCTGTTCATTTTGAATACATAAACCAAACGTATCAAAAGGTATTTTTAAAAGGACCTGCAACTTTAGTTTTTCAAGGATCCATTAACCTATAACTATGATTAGATTAGAACACGAAACGATTTATCTTCGTGCCTTAGAACCGGAAGATTTAGAATTTATTTATCAAATAGAAAATGATCTGAGCTTGTGGGAAGTGAGTAATACACAAACACCATACAGCCGATTCTTGATTCACCAATATTTAGAAAATGCCCATTTGGATATCTATGAAGCGAAACAATTGCGTTTGGTAATTTGTTCAAAGGCAACAAATGAAACCTTGGGATTGATTGATTTGTTTGATTTTGACCCGAAGAATGGAAGAGCAGGAGTGGGAATTGTGATTCAACAAGATACTAATCGAGCGCAAGGAATTGGTTCTCAGGCATTGGAATTAGTACTAAATTATAGTAGAGAATATCTATATTTGAACCAACTTTATGCTAATATTGCATCCGATAATCAAGCGAGTATTCAGCTGTTTACAAAGTTTGATTTTAGCGAAATTGGAATAAAAAAAGCGTGGACTAGAGTGGGTCAAACGTATAAAGATGAAATAATGTACCAGTTAATATTTTAAAAAAAAGATGAAATTAAAAAATATACTGATCGCACTTTCGGTAGTAGGTGCTTTTGTTTTTTTGGGTTATTTGTATGTATGGTATCAGAAGGCCTTTTCGCCCAATTTAAAAAACTGGGATGAAAAAGAGTACTTTTATATCCGTACATCCGATAATTTCATGGATGTATTGCAAGCTTTACGTCCCTATTTGAATAATCCAGAAGGATTTGAAGAAATTGCAAGTCAACGAAGCTTTAACAGCAACCTAATTGCAGGGCGTTTCAAGTTGACTAATGGGATGGATAGCTATAGCTTAATTGAAGCATTGAGAAAAAATGTTCCTGTGCGTTTAACGTTTAATAATCAAGAACGTATTGAGAATTTAGCAGGAAGAATTGCTTCTCAAGTAGAAGCTGATAGTATTGCAATGATGGAGGTGTTTTACGATCCTCAATTCTTGGAAGAAAATGGCTTTACGAAAGAAAGTGTTTTAGTTGGTTTTTTACCTGAAACATATGAATTCTATTGGACGGTTACTCCATTGAAAATGCGCAACAGAATGCATAAGGAATACCTGAAATTCTGGGATGAAGAGCGAAAAGAAAAGGCAGCAGCTTTAGGATTAACACCAGTAGAAGTAGCAATTTTAGCTTCTATCGTGCAAAAAGAAACAAGTAAAAACGACGAGAAATCTAAAGTAGCGGGTGTATACTTAAACCGCATGCGTATTGGAATGCCATTACAAGCAGATCCAACCGTGGTATACGCGAAAAAATTATACACGGATGATTTTGATCAAGTAATCAAAAGAGTATACCACAAGGATACAGAAATTGTTTCTCCGTATAATACCTATCAAAATGTTGGACTTCCTCCGGGGCCTATCTTTATGCCAGATAAAGGAACCATTGATGCTGTATTAAATGCTGAAAAACACGATTATATCTATTTCTGCGCTAGTGTTGATCGCATGGGGTACCATGAATTCGCTGAAACATTAGCACAACACAATCAGAATAGTAGAAAATATAGTGCTTGGTTGAATCAATCGGGGATTAGATAGTTTATGGTTAGGAGTTATGAGTTAAGAGTTAAGGGGTAAGAGTTAAGGGGTAAGAGTATACAAAATCGGAAATAAGAAAACCATCCTTTATAGGGATGGTTTTTTGTTTTTTATACAATGGATTAATTTTTACTTAACAGCAGATTTTTCTAAATTCGAAAATTCACTCTTCTCCCTTCTCCAATTTATCTCACCTATTTTTATATTGGTTTTGGTGTTCGATGAATATATCTCACCTATTTCTTATTGGCTTTGGTGTTCGATGAATATATCTCACTGAATTGCTGTTTTGTTTTGTTGTTCGATGAATATATCTCACAGATTTTATATTGGTTTTGGTGTTCGATGAATCTACACTTCGTTCCGATTTTCACTTCGTTTCGATTTTCACTTCGTTCCAATCTCACCAATCTCACCACCTCACCACCTCACCAATCTCACCACCTCACCCATAACCCCAAACCCATAACTCCTAACCCTATAACTCATTTCCCATCTCATCCTCTTCCATCAATCGTTGAAATTCCTCCACAAACAGCCCCACGTGATAGCCATCAACAAGCGCATGGTGGGCATGAATAGACACAGGCATACTTAAAACACCTTGACTTTCTGTGACTTTTCCGAAAGAAATCTTAGGAGAACTATCGGGAAAAGAAAAACTTCTCGCATGTGAAAGAGAGGTGAAATTTAGCCAAGGAACTGCAGAAAAGTGAATGACGTTTTCTCCTGTTATTGCAGGGAGTAGAGCGGTCGATTCTTGTGTTTTTTTAATTTCTTCTTGTGCATGTTGAATGAAGGTGGCTTCATCGATATGGTAATTCATATAAGCAAAACCAAAGGTACCATTAGGTCTATTGATGGTTGGGGAAGCGTGAATTTGATCATACAGATAAACCTCTTGATCAACGATGCGATAGCGGAAATTCTCTACGTGATTAGCGGCCTGTAAAGCACGGTATAAGTAATACAAGAAAAATGATTGCCCGTTTTGTTTGGCTTGGGAATAAGCATGTGTACAATCGATAGTCACTGTAATACCAAAAAAAGGTTCATCAAAGGTGGAAAAGAATTTAAATTGTTCTTTTCTGTTCCATTCTTCTAGGTGGATTAAATGTCTCATAAGCTATAAATAGTGTAAAAGATCTGGTAATGTTTGTAAGGTAATTAATTTTTCGTGCTGTAGGGGAGTGTCATGTTGTTCATGAGACCAGGTAACGGAATAGGGAATATAACCCGCATGTGCTTCCAAGGCCAATACAGGTAGAATGTCCGATTTCATTGAATTACCTACCATAAAAAACTGCTCGGGTTTACACGACAAGCGATGCAGCAAGTGTTCATAATCTACGGTTTGCTTATCACTCATAATTTCAATGTGATGAAAATAATCACCGAGAGCAGAATTTTTTATTTTTCGCTGCTGGTCGAGTAGATCTCCTTTGGTAGCGAGAATCAAATCGTACTTGCCGTGCAGTGCATCGAGCGTTTGTTGCACACCCGCGAGTAACTCAACGGGACGTTGCAATAAAGCATGACCTAAATCCAGGATATTAGTTATAATTTGTGGGGACACTTGATGGTGACTAACTCGCTGAGCAGTCTCGATCATACATAAGATAAATCCTTTAATACCGAAGCCATACAAAGGTAAATTCTTAACTTCAGTCTGGTATAATTCACTTGAAAGTTGTTCTGCCGTTTGATAATCTTGTAAAAGATGGACGAATTGCTGTTCCGCTTCTTGAAAATAAGGTTCGTTTACCCAGAGCGTATCATCAGCATCAAAAGCAAGAGTCGTTATTTTATTTTGTAGTCGCATGTTTTGTATTTTTGCAATTTATGCGGTAAATTTCTGTAAATTAAAATAAACAAAAGGGACAATTGTCTTACAAGCTATGATACGAACCAACGAAACTTTCTTACACTATCTTGATGAACTTTATCTTCAGCATACCTATCCCAGTGACGCTATTGCCATTGTGACATTTGCTCCTGGAGATTATTTATTTCTACAAAATGAAAAAGCATCCCATGTTTTATTAATCAAGCAAGGAGTGACTAAAGTATTCTTTGAAGAAGAAAATGAAAAAGAATACATCGTTGAGTTTTTGGGTAAAGGAGAGATTATTGGGGATATTGAATACATCCGAAAAATTGAGGGGTTGTGTAATGTACAAGCCTTAGATGTGGTAGAAACTTATGTGTTGTCCTATTCTTTTTTTCAATCCTTACTCAACAAAGATAGTGCGTTATACGAATTGCTCTTGGATGCCTTTGCTTCACGCATTGTCAATACAGCACGTAGAGCTTCTTATCAGCAGTTGTATACCATAGAGTATAGTTTACATCAATTGGTCGAAATGCAGAAAAAACAAGCCATTACCTTATCAAAAGAGGACATGGCAGCCTATCTTGGCATTTCAGTGCGAAGTTTGAATCGCAGTTTGAAACAGCTGAAAGAGGGTGAGGTGATGAAATCGGAACGAAGTGTAGATTCATCGAACACTAAAACCAATATAAAATAGGTGAGATAGAGGGTGAGAGGGTGTGATTGGTGAGATCTTAATAGGGTTCACCACTTCACAAACCTCACCAATCTCACCACCTCACCAATCTCACCACTTCACAAACCTCACAAAAAAATAAAAGAGGATGTAAAAAACACCCTCTTCTTATTTGAACAATACTTGCGTATCTATATAACTAATTATTTGTCAATCTCTTCTGAAGTAAATCCTAGTTTTACTGTTGGGAATTTACTCTGTGTCATTTGAACGGAGAATTCACTATCTGCTAAGAAAACCAATTGCCCTGATTTATCTGTCGCTAAGAATTTTTGCTTGATGCGTTTAAATTCTTTGAACTCTTCATTCTTCGGATCTTCAGGTCGTACCCAACATGCTTTGTAAGCAGGGAAGTTTTCATACGTACATTTAGCTCCGTATTCGTGCTCTAGACGGTATTGAATAACTTCATATTGTAACGCTCCAACGGTTCCAATTACTTTACGACCATTCATTTCTAACGTAAACAACTGAGCAACTCCTTCATCCATCAACTGGTCAATTCCTTTTTCCAATTGCTTTGATTTCATCGGATCTGCATTATTGATGTATCGGAAGTGTTCTGGAGAGAAGCTAGGAATTCCTTTAAAGCTCATGATTTCTCCTTCTGTCAAGGTATCTCCAATCTTGAAGTTTCCTGTATCGTGTAAGCCCACAATATCTCCCGCATAAGAAATATCAACAATTTCTTTTTTCTCTGCGAAGAAAGCATTCGGACTTGAGAATTTTAATTTTTTATTTTGACGAACGTGTAAATAAGGAGTATTTCGCTCAAATGTACCTGATACAATTTTGATGAAAGCCAAACGGTCTCTGTGTTTTGGATCCATATTGGCGTGAATTTTGAAAACAAAACCACTAAATCCTTTTTCTGTTGGCTCAACTACTCGCGTATCTGATTCTTTTGCTCTTGGAGAAGGTGCAATTTGAATAAAGCAATCCAATAATTCTCTAACTCCAAAATTGTTTAAAGCTGAACCAAAAAATACAGGTTGCAATTGCCCTTGTACATAAGCTTCACGATCGAAATCAGGATAAATCTCATGAATAATTTCTAATTCTTCTCTTAATTTATCCGCTGGTTTAGTACCGATTAATTCGTCTAATTCTTTTGATTCTAAGTCAGAAATATTAATCACATCATCAATATTCTTTCTGCTGTCATCCGTGAATAAGTTAATGTTCTTTTCCCAAATGTTGTAGATTCCTTTGAAATCATACCCCATTCCGATAGGATAACTCAAAGGGGTTACTTTCAATTGAAGTTTTTGTTCTACTTCATCCATCAAGTCAAAAGCATCACGTCCTTCACGGTCTAATTTATTGATGAAAACAATCATCGGAATGTTGCGCATACGACATACTTCAACCAATTTTTCCGTTTGTTCTTCCACCCCTTTTGCAACGTCAATAACCACAATCACACTATCAACAGCTGTTAAGGTACGGAAGGTATCTTCAGCAAAATCCTTGTGACCAGGTGTATCTAAGATGTTGACTTTTTTGTCTTTATAGTTAAAGGCTAATACAGATGTAGCAACTGAGATTCCTCTTTGGCGCTCAATCTCCATGAAATCGGAAGTAGCTCCTTTTTTAATCTTATTATTTTTTACTGCACCTGCTTCTTGAATTGCCCCTCCAAAAAGTAGCAATTTCTCTGTTAAGGTTGTCTTACCAGCATCGGGGTGAGCAATTACACCAAATGTTCTTCTGCGTTCTATTTCTGTTAAAAAACTCATCTCTAAAAAAATTAGGTTGCAAAAATACTCATTATTTGCTGAAAATAATAATAATGAATCGCAATCGTTTCTTTAAGGTATAGTTTCTTTAGTAAAAAGAAGAGCTAAACGAATTGGGACAAAGGAATTAACGGAAGCTAAGAAAGGGAAATTCGATTGAAAAAACTAAATAGAATGTTAATCCTTAAGGTAAATAAATGAGGTATTAGTAATATTGTTAATTACGTTTTTTAACTCGTTTATTTAAGCGTATTTTGATTCGTTTTTTTAAAAATAATCCCATTTATGGCTTATAAATGTTATTTTTGTTAGCGAATAAGAAATATAAAGTATAGGTAATGAAGTATAGAGAAATTAGATACATCAAATATAGCGTTGTTTTACTAGCGGTACTTTTGGGCTATACTAGTTGTGACAAGCAAAAGAAACTCGATGGAGATAAATATGTCGCTCGAGTGGATAATAAATATTTAGAACGTTCTTCTTTGCAGAGTATCGTGCCCCCACAAAGTACAGTGAAGGACAGTATTGCAATGGTGGAATTATTCATCAATAAATGGGCCACTAAACAGCTGTTAATGGATGCTGCAGAGTTTAATTTATCCGATGAAAAGAAGAAAGAGATAGATGAGTTAGTTGCTAATTTTAAATCGGAATTACTCATTAAAGGATATCTGGAAAAATTAGTACAACAATCGATTGATACGGTTGTTCGAGCAAGTGACCTCAAAACGTATTATGATCAAGTGAAACAAGGATTTCGAGTAGATGATATGTTGGTCAAACTTTCTTATGTCAATATATTAAATTCCAATACGCATTTTAATAAGGTGAAGAGTGGATTTAATGGAGGGAAGGAGATCAAGTATGAATTGCTAGATCAACTGTCCTTACAAATGAAATCATATGTCTTGAATGATTCATTATGGGTGAATGTCTCTCAAATCTATGAGAAATTACCTTTTATTAATGCAGAAAATAGAGAACAATATTTAAAAAATAATACCTATTTCGAGGTTAAGGATGAAAATAGTACGTACTTTGTGCGTATCAATCAAGTTTTGAAAAAAGGAGATATGGTTCCTTATTCCTATTTAGAACCCTCATTGCGATTGATGGTTTTAAATAATCGAAAAATGGAATTACTAAAACAGATAGAAGAAGATATTTTAAAAGATGCAAAAAAAGATAAAAATTATGAAATTTATCAGTAAGAAGGTGCTGTTTGCACTAGGACTATCATGTGTGATGATAGGCGGTATGCAAGCGCAAAATCCGGCGGGAAAGAGAAAAATTGACGGGGTAGTTGGGGTAGTTGGAGATTATGTAATCTTAGAATCCGAAATTGATAAAACCTTGTTGGAGCTAAAAGCACAGCGTATTCCTATTGATAATTTGTCAAAATGTGATTTATTTGAGCGTTTATTAGAAGATAAATTATATGCCCACCAAGCGGTTCAAGATAGTATCGAAGTGAACGATGCAGAAGTAACTGGATTTATGAATGATCAGATCAACAGAATGGTGGAAGAAGTTGGTGGAATTGATCGTATTTTAGGGTTTTACAACAAAAAAACAGAGGAAGAATTTAGAGATTATTTCTTTGATATTGTAAAGCAAAATAAATTAACTCAAGCAATGCAAAAACACATTGTTGAGAAAGTAACGATTACACCAGAAGAGGTAAGACAGTTCTTTAAGGCTATTCCAGAGGATGAAAGACCGACAGTAGGAGATGAGGTAGAAATTGCAGAAATTGTAGTAAAACCTGAAATTTCAAAAGAACAAAAGCAAAAAGTAATTGACCGTTTAAACGAAATGCGTAGTGACGTATTAGACAATGGTGCTAGTTTCTTCAGTAAAGCAGTTTTATTTACGGATGATAAAGGTTCAGCGGCTAATGGTGGATTTTATTCCATTACGAAAAAATCCCCTTTTGCTAAAGAGTTTAAAGAGGTTGCTTTTACTTTAGCTGAGGGAGAAATATCAGCTCCTTTCGAAACGGAGTTTGGATTCCACATCATCTACTTAGAGAAGATTAGAGGACAACATTTAGATGTTCGCCATATTTTATTGGTTCCTAAACCTACAGAGCAAGCGTTGGAAGATGCTAAGAAAAAGTTAGAAGGCATTCGCGAGAAAATTGTAAACAATGAAATTACATTTGCTGAAGCAGCAGCAGCGTCTTCTGATGATAAGGATACAAAACAAAATGGTGGAGTTTTAAGAGATCCAATGACCATGGACCCTCGTTTTGACCTAAATAAAATGGAAGATAGAGAATTGTATTTCTTAGTTAATTCACTTAAAGAAAAAGAAATCTCTCCTGTGGCGTTAAAAACGGATTATAGAGATCAAAAAAGCTATCGTATTGTAACCATCAATAAGAAAATTGCTTCGCATAAAATCGACTTTGTTGACGATTATACGAAGGTAAAGAACATGGCTTTGAACAAAAAACAAGAAGGTGAGCTTCAAAAATGGATTACAAAGAAGATAAATGATGCCTATATTAACATTCAAGGGGAATATAGAGACTGCAAATTCCATAATAATTGGCTCAAAAAATAAGAAAATAATAATCTAAACGATTGAAAACGACATTTTAGCAATAGACTAAAATGTCGTTTTTTTATTAAATAGGAATGAAAAGTTGAAATATCTTAAAATTATAAGGTAAAAAATAATTTATTTCAGATTAATTGATTAGAAACGCTAAAAGTATTGTTGTTTTTTCATCAAAGTAGAATGTTTATAAATAATAATTTTTGGATTTGAGGGAAATATTAAAAACTTTTGAAAATTAATTAGATTGATTAAATTTGCGACGACAAAAAATAAAATACAAGTCAAATACTCTTTCGAAGTAGAAGATTGTAAGTTTTGATTTTATCAGCTGAAGAACAAATGATAGGAATACCAGAAGTATTATAAAGTACTTTACTAGATGTTTTTAGAGGCTGTAAAAGAAGAAGCAATTAGGCTGATTCAACAGAAGAAATTTACAACCAACAGATTGGAGAGAGAAGAAGTACAAGTGAAAAAATAACTAATACAAAATAATCAGTTATGGGGAAGAGGAGATCTTTGATTTTCAACAACCTGTAAGTAATAGATCTGAATTATGAGCTTTTATAAGGATTACATCAACGAGATTGAAGAAAGAAAAAATCAAGGACTTAACCCTAAGCCAATTGATGGAGCTGAGCTATTAAGTGAAATTATAGCACAGATTAAAGATACAGAGAATGCACACCGTGCAGAATCTCTTAAGCTTTTTATTTATAACGTTTTACCTGGTACAACTAGTGCTGCTGGGGTTAAAGCTAAATTTTTAAAAGAAATCATCTTAGGTGAGGCTGTGGTAAATGAAATTACACCTGCTTTTGCTTTTGAATTATTATCACACATGAAGGGTGGACCTTCTATCGAGGTGTTATTAGATTTAGCTTTAGGAAATGACGTAGCAATCGCTCAAGAGGCTGCTAAAGTATTGAAAACACAAGTGTACTTGTACGAAGCTGATACAGATCGTTTAAAAGAAGCGTTTTTAAGCGGTAATGCTGTAGCAAAAGATATCGTAGAAAGTTATGCAAAAGCAGAGTTCTTTACGAAATTACCTGAAGTAGATGAGAAAATTGAAGTAGTTACTTTCATCGCTGGTGAAGGAGATATTTCAACAGATTTACTTTCTCCAGGAAACCAAGCGCACTCTCGTGCAGATCGTGAACTTCACGGATTATGTATGATTAGTACAGAAGCACAACAACAAATCAAAGCTTTACAAGAATTACATCCAGGTAAAAAAGTGATGTTAATTGCTGAAAAAGGAACGATGGGAGTTGGATCTTCAAGAATGTCAGGAGTAAATAACGTGGCACTTTGGACAGGTAAACAAGCAAGTCCATATGTTCCATTCGTAAACATTGCTCCAATTGTTGCAGGTACAAACGGAATTTCTCCAATTTTCTTAACTACAGTTGACGTAACTGGAGGTATTGGAATTGACTTGAAAAACTGGGTGAAAAAAACAGATGCTGCTGGTGAAGTAGTTCGCAATGAAAAAGGAGAGCCAGTATTAGAAGAAGTTTATTCTGTAGCTACAGGTACTGTATTGACAATTAATACAAAAACAAAAAAATTATACAACGGAGATCAAGAGTTAATCGATATTTCGAAAGCTTTAACTCCACAAAAAATGGAATTTATCAAAGCTGGTGGATCTTATGCTATCGTATTTGGTAAAAAAATCCAAACATTCGCTGCAAAATTATTAGGAATGGAAGCTCCTGTAGTTTTTGCTCCTTCTAAAGAAATCTCTGTTGAAGGACAAGGATTAACAGCAGTTGAAAAAATCTTCAATAGAAATGCAGTTGGAGTAACAAACGGAAAAGTATTACATGCAGGTTCTGACGTTCGCGTAGAAGTGAATATCGTAGGATCACAGGATACAACTGGATTGATGACTGCTCAGGAGTTAGAAGCAATGGCAGCAACTGTTATTTCTCCTATCGTTGATGGAGCTTACCAATCAGGATGTCATACAGCATCAGTTTGGGATAAAAAAGCACAAGCAAATATCCCGAAATTGATGAAATTCATGAACGATTTCGGTTTAATTACTGCACGTGACCCTAAAGGAGAATACCATTCAATGACGGACGTTATCCACAAAGTATTGAACGATATTACTGTGGACGAATGGGCTATCATCATCGGAGGGGATTCACATACTAGAATGTCTAAAGGGGTTGCTTTTGGAGCAGATTCAGGAACAGTAGCTTTAGCGTTAGCAACAGGTGAGGCTTCAATGCCAATTCCAGAGTCTGTAAAAGTTACGTTTAAAGGAAGCATGAAAGAACACATGGATTTCCGTGACGTAGTACACGCAACTCAATCACAAATGTTGAAACAATTTGGAGGTGAAAACGTGTTCCAAGGTAGAATTATCGAAGTTCATATCGGTACTTTACTTGCAGATCAAGCATTTACATTCACAGACTGGACAGCTGAAATGAAAGCAAAAGCGTCTATCTGTATTTCACAAGATGATACTTTAATCGAATCATTGGAAATTGCGAAAAGCCGTATCCAAATCATGATCGATAAAGGAATGGATAACAAAAACCAAGTGTTACAAGGGTTAATCAACAAAGCAAACAAGCGTATTGAAGAAATTAGAACAGGTGATAAACCTGCTTTAATGCCAGATGCAAATGCAAAATACTATGCTGAGGTTGTAGTTGATCTTGATATCATTGAAGAACCAATGATTGCTGATCCAGATGTAAACAATGATGACGTTTCTAAACGCTATACACACGATACAATTAGAGAGCTTTCTTTCTATGGTGGAGATAAAAAAGTAGATTTAGGTTTCGTAGGTTCATGTATGGTTCACAAAGATGACTTGAAAATTGTTTCTCAAATGTTGAAAAACATTGAAAAACAAACAGGTGCGGTGAAATTTAATGCACCACTTGTTGTGGCAGCACCAACATACAACATCATTGATGAGTTAAAAGCAGAAGGAGATTGGGAATACTTACAAAAATATTCTGGTTTCGAATTCAGTGACCTTTTACCGAAAAACAATGCACGTACTGAATATGAAAACATCATGTATTTAGAGCGTCCTGGTTGTAACTTATGTATGGGTAACCAAGAGAAAGCAGCAAAAGGAGATACGGTAATGGCTACATCAACGCGTTTATTCCAAGGACGTGTAGTAGAAGATTCAGAACGCAAAAAAGGAGAATCTTTATTAGCTTCTACTCCAGTAGTTGTTCTTTCTGCGATTTTAGGTAGAGTTCCAACAATGGAAGAATATAAAGCTTCTGTAGAAGGAATTAACTTGACAAAGTTTAAACCAATTTCGACAAAATAATTAGAATAGTATTTATAAAAAAAGCGAGGTAGTCTGTGTAGATTACCTCGCTTTTTTATAGTGTATTAGCTTTTAATCAAACATGTACTTTAATTAAAGCATTGTGCCTGATGTTCTATTTCAAAATTGCAAGAATTAGCAATAAAACAAAGTTTATTGGCTTGAATATGAAGTTGTAGGGCTAATTCTTTTTGCGATTCATCTTTGATGCGTACTATCGGATTTAAAACTACTTTGGTTATACGTCCACTACCATCAGCATTTAGTATCAATGTAGCTTCCGAATTATCTTCATAAGCAAGCACTTCTATATTGTGTTGTTGGCATATATATAAATACGACATCATATGACACGATGTAAGAGCACTCAACAGTAAGTCTTCTGGATTTAGTAATGCAGGATCTCCTTTAAAAGCTTTGGCAGCTGAAATAGATAAAATATCTTTTCCTTCTATTTTGATGGTATGGCTTTTGGCATATACCTTTATGTTTTGCTCTTTCACTTTGTCCGTAGCCACCCAATTTAGGGCTGCTTTAAAAAGATGTTTGTACATAATAAATGTCTTAAGCGAGGTTGTGTATATTGGTTTAAGTGTTGAAATAAGAGATGAAGATGATAGTATAGATCGTTTTTATATTATAATTGTACCTATAAAAAAGAAAGTCATTCTCGCATTTTCTATAAATTCTTCAATAGTAGTTTTTTTAGTAGCATTTTTATTATATAGTTCAAAGTAATATTCTGTTGGATTTGCCATTCCCATTCTAAATAACCAAAAAACAAATCTCTTTGTTTGAGGATTTGGATTCAGTTCTTTTAATTCTTTTACACAACAGATAACTAAACTATCATTCCTTATTAGATTATAAAAAACTTTTTGCTTTTGAGTTAAAGTATCTAGCTCAGCTTGAGTTTTTTTAGATGTTTCTTTTCCAAATACAATATCAGGGTTAAAAATTCCTAATTTGAAAATATTTTCATATTTAGGATTATCTAATTGAAGGTTCAAATATTTTTCATCAAATTTATAGGTACCATTCTTAAGTTTGCTTATTTCTCCATTAAATCGAACATAATCATGTAGTTTATAATTTTGAGACTTGAAAGTTTGTTTTGCAAATCTATATTTATCACTTTCACTCTTTCCAAGTAATAGTTGGATATTACATAAGAACAAAATTGTTAAGAGTAGTACTCTCATATAACAGGATATAACGTTTATTTACTAGGTTAGGATAGGAATTAATGCTGAGAATTAAATCTACATAACCACAACCTATTGATAGACAAATTTATAAAAAATACTTAACTAATCACCTTTTGAGATATCGTCCTTAAACATTGCATTAAAGTATTCCTCATAAATTTAATTCATTTAAGTGGAATCATTTTAAATACAGTGTTTTAACATTTGTATAGAACTTATTAGAGGTAAAAAACTGTAAATTGTTTTGAAATTTTAATTCATATAAATAAAAGAATTGTTATTATGGCTTTTGATATCGAAATGATTAAAAAAGTGTATGAAAAGATGCCAGATCGCGTGGCGAAAGCACGTGAATTAGTTGGACGTCCTTTGACACTTACAGAGAAAATTTTATATACACACTTATGGGAGGGAATGCCTACGCAAACTTTCGAACGCGGAAATGATTATGTAGATTTCGCTCCGGATCGCGTAGCCTGTCAAGATGCAACAGCACAGATGGCGTTATTGCAATTTATGCATGCTGGAAAAGAAAAGGTAGCCGTGCCTACTACGGTGCACTGTGACCACTTGATCCAAGCAAAAGTTGGAGCTGCAACCGATTTAAAAGTAGCAGAAACACAATCTTCAGAAGTGTTTAATTTTCTATCTTCTGTATCAAATAAATATGGAATTGGATTCTGGAAACCAGGAGCTGGAATTATCCACCAAATTGTTTTAGAAAATTATGCTTTCCCAGGTGGATTGATGATTGGAACGGATTCACATACGGTAAACGCGGGTGGATTGGGAATGTTAGCTATCGGAGTTGGAGGAGCAGATGCTGTAGACGTTATGTCGGGTATGGCTTGGGAATTGAAGTTCCCAAAATTAATCGGAGTGAAGTTAACCGGAAAATTAAACGGATGGACGGCACCGAAAGATGTGATTTTAAAAGTAGCAGATATTCTTACAGTAAAAGGCGGAACTGGAGCTATTGTTGAATACTTCGGAGAAGGGGCTTTATCGATGTCTTGTACAGGAAAAGGAACCATCTGTAATATGGGAGCTGAAATCGGAGCGACAACTTCGACTTTCGGATATGACGATTCAATGCGTCGTTATTTAGCAGCTACAGGACGCCAAGATGTAGTGGATGCGGCAGATAAAGTAGCGGAACACTTAACAGCAGATGCTGCAGTATATGCAAACCCAGAGCAATACTTTGACCAATTAATCGAAATTAACTTATCGGAATTAGAACCACATATCAACGGACCTTTCACACCAGATAGAGGAACACCTGTATCAAAAATGAGAGAAGATGCAGAGAAAAATGGCTGGCCGTTAAAAGTAGAGTGGGGATTAATCGGATCTTGTACAAACTCTTCGTATGAAGATATGTCAAGAGCAGCTTCGATTGTTGAACAAGCTGTTAAAAATGGAATTACACCTAAAGCTGAATTTGGAATTAATCCAGGATCAGAGCAAATTCGCTATACTATTGAACGTGATGGAATCATCGAGACGTTTGAAAAAATGGGAACTAAAGTATTTACAAATGCTTGCGGACCTTGTATTGGACAATGGGATCGCGAAGGAGCAGATAAGGGAGAAAAGAATACAATTGTACACTCGTTTAACCGTAACTTCTCTAAACGCGCTGATGGGAATCCAAATACCCATGCTTTTGTTACTTCTCCAGAAATGGTAGCTGCTTTAGCTATTGCAGGAGATTTGGGATTCAACCCAATTACAGATACATTAATCAATGACGAAGGGCAAGAAGTAAAATTACTTCCTCCGACAGGAGATGAATTGCCAACAAGAGGATTTGATGTAGAAGACCCAGGATACCAAGCACCAGCCGCAGATGGTTCAAGTGTTGAGGTAATTGTCTCTCCAACATCTAGTCGCCTTCAGTTGTTAGAGCCGTTTACTCCTTGGAATGGACAAAATATTACAGGAGCTAAATTATTGATTAAAGCTTTTGGAAAATGTACAACGGATCACATCTCTATGGCAGGCCCATGGTTGCGTTTCCGCGGTCACCTAGACAATATTTCAGACAACATGTTGATTGGTGCTGAAAATGCATTCAATCACTTAACGAATAAAGTAAAAAACCAATTGACAGGAGCATATGATGCAGTACCTGCTGTACAACGCGCATATAAAGCAGCTGGAATCCCTTCTATTGTTGTGGGAGACCAAAACTATGGAGAAGGATCTTCTCGTGAACATGCGGCTATGGAACCTCGTCATTTAGGGGTTACTGCAGTATTAGTGAAATCATTTGCTCGTATTCACGAAACAAACTTGAAAAAACAAGGAATGTTAGCTCTTACGTTTGCAAATGAAGCAGATTATGACAAAGTACAAGAAGATGATACCATCAACTTCTTAGACTTAACTGAATTTGCTCCTGGGAAACAATTACACTTAGAATTTGTTCATGCAGACGGATCTAAGGATGTAATTGCAACCAATCATACCTATAATGCGAGTCAAGTGAATTGGTTTAAAGCAGGATCTGCTTTGAATTTAATTGCAGCTGGTAAATAGCGTATTGGAGATTGGAAATCGAAACGCAGTGTAGATTCATCGAACACGAAAACAAATATAAAATTTGTGAGATAAATGGGAAGTTGGAAATTTGACTAACCGATTCTCAACTAAGAATATATATCAAATAAAAAAAGCGAAAGATAAACTCTTTCGCTTTTTTTATTATTAGTTGCTTATTGGTTTATATAGTTAAGGGTTAGAAGTTAAGGGTTAGAAGTTAAGGGTTAGAAGTTAAGGGTTAGAAGTTAAGGGTTAGAAGTTAAGGGTTAGAAGTTAAGGGTTAGAAGTTAAGGGTTAGAAGTTAAGGGTTAGTAGTTAAGGGTTAGAAGTTAAGGGTTAGAAGTTAAGGGTTAGAAGTTAAGGGTTAGAAGTTAAGGGTTAGAAGTTAAGGGTTAGAAGTTAAGGGTTAGAAGTTAAGGGTTAGAAGTTAAGGGTTAGAAGTTAAGGGGTAGAAGTTAAGGGGTATCAGTTAATCCCTTTTCCAATTTCTACTTTCCAATCTCCAACTTAAAGTTGGTTGTATTCCTCTTTATCCTCCGCTTTTAATAAATCAATAAAATAAATAGCTGCTTTCTTTTGGTAGCTGTCTTTTAAGCGCAAGGTTACCGCTTCTCTTCTCATGTTCTTACCTCGAATAGGAATGGCACATAAATCTTTTTCACCATGTACAGTCGCTAGGGTTAGAATCGTTTGAAAAGCTCCAGTACGCACTAAATCGACAATTGTAGCCGTATAGTTCACTTCTACAGTTACATTTGGGTGAATTTTGTATTTTTCAAATTGACGATCTAAGAAGTCGCGGGTACTGAATCCTTTGACAGGAAGTGCTAAAGTCAATTGCTCCACTTCTTTAAGGCCAATACTCTCCTTCGTTGCTAAAGGACTCGTTGCAGCTACAATAACGGCCATATCTGAACTCATAATGGGTTCGTGCACAAGTTCATCACTGTGTTTGCCTTCATAAAACGTCAAGGCGAAATCAATCTCTTGTTTAAGCAAAGCGTCAATTAATTCTGTTGTCGTTCCAAAAGTCACTTGCAATTTGATTTTAGGAAATTGCGCAATGAAATTTTTAAACGCATTAATAACGATAGATTTGAGTCCCCAAGTCAAACCAATACTCAACGTACCTGTGTTCACTTGCTTTAAATCATCGAGGATGAGTTTACCATCATTGGAAGCTTGGATACTCTTTTCTGCATATGTTGCAAAGAGTTCGCCTGCTTCAGTAATAGAGACGCGTTTACCAATGCGATCAAATAGGGGAATACCCAATTCATCTTCCAGTTGCTTAATCTGTTGAGATAATGTGCTCTGTGTAATGTAAAGCTCTTTTGCTGCTTCCGTAAAATTGAGCAGTTCTTTGGCTTTTAAAAAGTATTTGAGTTGTCTTAGTTCCATGGGTTAATCGGTTTTATCGATTGATGTTATAGAAAAATACCGTTTTACAAATTTAGAACTTAAGCTTAACTTTACTTCAAATATCAAGATAAAAATGGCAACAACCGCTTATATTGACTTTAGCGAAGCAGAAAAAGCAGTCAAAGGTAGTGTGCGCTATAAGCGAATCAAATGGGGCATCTTTTTAATAGGCGTATCTGTATTTGCCCAATTGTATAACTACCAACCGCTCTTGTCAGAAATTACGCAATTTTTTGCTGTAACTCCAGCTGAAAGTAGTTATTTGGTTTCAGCCTCTACCTTTGGGATGGCTATTGGGTTACTATTGTTCGCTTTTATTGCAGATCGTTATCCTCGTAAAGATATCATGTTATTTTCTCTGGTGACTTCGACCTTGTTGACGTTGCTTTCCGTTTTTGTATATGATTTTGCACTACTGATTAATATTAACTTTTTAAAGGGGATTTGTATCTCTGGAGTATCAGCGGTTACGTTGGCTTATTTAGCAGAAGAAATCGATTCTAAATCCATCGGAACGGCGATTAGTTTTTATCTTGCCGGAAATACCTTTGGAGGAATGTTTGGGCGTATTATTGCCGCTTTAGTCAGTGGATGGTTCAATTGGCAAATTGCAGTGCTTACCATTGGCTTGCTTGCTTTTAGTATTGCCATTGTATTTTACTATCTCTTTCCAGAATCTCAATTTTTTCAACCTCAAAAAGTAAAATTCAATAAGAAAATGCGTCAGATGCAAAGCATCTTTCGAAATAAAAAAATCTTAGCCATGTATGTGGTAGGGATTTGTTTGATGGGAACTTTCGTCAGTATTTATAATTATTTAGGTTTCAAATTAGAAGCACCACCCTATAGTTTACCTCATTATATTATTGCTTTAATTTTCTTGATGTATGCCTTTGGTATTGTCGGTAATTTAGTTGCTGGACGCTTATCTGATCGCTATGCAGCCAAAAATATCTTATTATTAGCCTTGGGATTATTGTTGTTGGGATTAGGGTTGATGTATATAGCGAATTTAGTAGTCATCTTATTGGGCTTGACCATTTTTACGGTTGCTTTTTTTAGCGGGCATACCATCGCCAGTCGTGTGGTAACTCAATTGGGAGGCAAGGCGAAAAGTTCAGCGACTGCTTTGTATTGGTTCTTTTACTATATGGGATCTACATTAATTGGAAGTTCAACTGGTTTTTTTATCAACAACGATAATTGGGGCGGATTCTTTATTACCCTTGTAATTTTAGCTTCTCTAGCTTTGCTATCTACTTATGCAACAACGAGAAGTAGAACTGCTAAATAGAAGTATACGCTGTTATTGTTTCCGTTTTGTGTGAAAATGCTCTATTTTCGTACCTGTTTTTAAATAAATAACAACATGAACGAAAGTACAGATCAAAACATTGTATTGGCTATTGATGAAAAACCCAAATTAGGGCAATGGTTATTGTTGAGTATTCAACATCTATTTGCCATGTTTGGGGCGACGGTATTAGTACCTACTTTAACGGGAATGGATCCTGCCATTGCGTTGATATCAAGTGGGATAGGTACTCTGGTTTTTATCGCCATTACGAGAGGAAAAGTCCCTTCTTATTTAGGATCTTCTTTCGCTTTTATTAATCCCATCATTGCTATTAAGGCAATGGAACAAGTAACCACAAATGATGTACCTGTGGGAAGTTTCTTAGTAGGAAGCTTTTTGGTAGGTGTGGTATATTCATTAGTAGCACTTTTAATTGCTAAAGCAGGTACCAATTGGTTGATGAAATTACTACCTCCTATTGTAGTGGGGCCTGTGATTATGGTGATTGGTTTGGGCTTGGCGAGTACAGCTGTTGGTATGATTACCAATAATCCATCAAATGAATATGATATTACCTATGTATCCATTGGTTTAGTTACTTTGGCTATTACCATTATAGCGGCTATTTTTACCAGAGGTTTTTTGAGTGTTATTCCTGTTTTAGTTGGAATTATTGGAGGGTATGTGTTTTCAGCTAGTATAGGAGTTGTCAACTTTGCGCCCGTGATGGAAGCTGCTTGGTTTCAGGTGCCTAATTTTACCATTCCTTTTGTAGATTATACACCAACTGTAACCCTATATGTTGTATTTGTGATGCTACCTGTGGCGATTGTACCTATCGCGGAACACATCGGGCATCAATTGGTATTGAGTAAAGTAGTCAATAAAGATTTAATCAAGGACCCAGGACTAGATCGTTCTATGTTAGGGGATGGAGTAGCTACGATGTTAGCGTCTTTAATTGGCGGACCACCTAATACAACCTATGGAGAAAATATAGGGGTATTAGCTATCACGCGTGCTTTTAGTATTTATGTATTCATTGGAGCCGCTTGTTTTGCTATTTTATTTGGATTTTGTGGAAAAATAACAGCTTTGTTAGCTACTATACCTTCTCCTGTAATGGGCGGAGTATCAATTTTGTTGTTTGGAATTATTGCTTCAAGTGGTTTGCGTATGTTAGTAGAGAATAATGTGGATTTTAAAGTAAAACGCAATTTAATTATCTCTTCTGTCATCTTAATCATTGGAATAGGGGGTGCAGCGATCCATATAGGTGATTTAATGTCTATTGAGGGGATGGCTTTGGCTTCCATTATTGGTATTATTTTAAATATTGTATTGCCAGGAAGGAAAGAAATTACCTTTGATGATATGTTTAAGGAATAATATTGTGAATATATTAAATAAAAAAGGTTAAAAATTATTAAAAATAAAATTAATAATTTTTATTTGGCAGTATGGGTGTAAATTTTATATATTTATGCTAAATAAATTTAGGTATGTTTAATAAAGGAGAAAAAAAGAAAAAAGGGTGGATAGGCAATCTGGTTTTTATCCTTATTCTTTTTGTGCTGTTATTCACTCCATTGGGGACAACGTTTAAGGTTTGGGTGAATCGACTAATAGCGATGAGTCCCAGTTTAGAGAAGCAAGAAGATGTTGAGCAGGTAAGCTTGGACGGTTGGACTTTATTAGATGAAGAAGGTCGTGTATTTGATATAAACCAAACAAAAGGAAAAGTTGTTATCTTGAATTTTTGGGCTACTTGGTGTCCTCCTTGTATTGCAGAAAAACCTAGTTTTCAAGCCTTATATGATGATTATAAAAATAGCGTTGTCTTCTTATTTGTTACAACAGATACTCCTGAGAAAGTAAAAGCGTTTAAAGAGAAACATGGATATACCTTACCGAGTTACTTTCAACAAGATGGGCCACCAGCGGCTTTATATTCTACTTCATTACCCGCTTCTTATGTCATAGATAAACACGGGAATATCGTAGTGAAAAAATTCAGAGCTGCAGATTGGAATAGCTCCAAATTTAGAGTAACATTGGACGAGTTAATTCAAGCAAAATAAAAGAAAAAGTCTTTGGTTTCCCAAAGACTTTTTTTTGTTGATCTATTAGTTAAATCACTTTTTGTAAGGTGATAATTACTTTATAAGTACTTTGTTCAACAAAGACTAAGTAATCAACACCTCCATAATTAAACGTATATTTGTTTTTGTATATACCTGAGGAACTTATAGTTGAACAAACCTCTAAAGTTTCTTTATTGAAAATTAATTCATCTGCAAAGTGGTTATCATTAAAAGGTAAATACACCCATGGAGCAGGTAATCCTGTACTGCTATTAACATCATAAGGGAAATTTAATTTTACTCGTTCATTTGCCACAATAGGAGTATTGTTGTCAAGTACAGAGAAATCATAGAAGAAAAGTTTACCACGTTTGGTTAGTTCACTTTTCTCTGAACTCGTAATGATAGGGTTTGAAAAACTAAAAAGATTAGGACCAGACATTATAGCAGTATTAGGAACAGGTAAAAAGGAAGAAATGAGATGAGAAGAATATGGTTTTATAATCAGTTCATCTGCGGGTACATAATTTCCATATACTTGACCACCTGTGCCTAAGATATTAAACATTGAGCCGTTTCCATAGTAGTTTCCGTCATTAATGTGAAAGCCAATTCCAAAATTCGGAGTGACATAAAAATAATAATCTGTTTCATTAATAAAATAATAATCAATTTGATTATGCTCAATATTTGATCCAGACCCATAGAAATTATAAGGGGATTCATAACCAATGTTGGAATCTGAGGTTTGGATGCTTTTATCCAATTGCGTTGATGTTGATGAGGCATCATCTTTTGAGCAAGATAGTAATGTTAATGTTAAACATGCTAATAAAACTTTTTTCATAATTAAATAGTTTAAAAGATTAGTTAGTTAAATTTAACAAAAAATAATTTAACAAATATGATTGTTTTATTTTTAATAGTGATTAATGCCTAAATAATCATTATATTTTTATTTTTTTAAAGTTAAAACAGTTTATTTAAGGTTTTTTGAAATGGAGAGATAATTATAAAAGATTAATTTCTCTTGCTATATTCAGTCGAGCTTGATTTTCGTATTTTGACTTGAAATAAGGAGTGTTAAATATAGTCTCAAAGGTTAAAAAATGAGTAAGTGCTTTTTTTCTACCTTGGTTATATATATCATCAGGGTAAATGGCATATTCTTTTCTGATATTTTGATAATAAGTTTTGTATTGCTCCCAATCCTTCCCTAAAATACTAAGATCTGCATCCAAAAAGTAATTGGTGTCTGAATTTGTCGATTTTTGATGTTGCTTAGTTGCTACTATTTGATTGAAAATTAAGTCTATTTTTGATTCTGGTAGTTGAAGAATGGTTAATCTTTCTTTTGCAAGTTGAGCACTTTGTTCTTCATTATCTTGAGCACGGGCATCATAGATGATATCATGATAAAAAACAGAGAATAAGATTGCCTCCCAATCGTTTATTTCAGCACGTATCTCATTTAACTCCTCTAGTATATTGTTGAGATGGCTTAAGTTGTGATAATATCGCCCAGCTGTTTCGTATTGCTTTTTTATTTCAAGCCAATAGGATTGAATTAAATTTTGATCTGTTGAATATTGACCAACGATGTGTTGGAATTCAAGTTGAAGAGAAGTATACATATTGATTGGGTTAGTAGAAATAAGTAAAGCGTGGAATAAAAAAATAATACCCTTAGATGTTATGTGCAATTCTCCAAAGTACCCCAGAAGGGTCAATGAGAACAAAATCACGCATTTTCCATGCTCGATCTTCAGGATCTGTCAAAGTAAAAGTAAAGGTACGGTGTAGATTTAATTCTTGTATGTGGGTATGCCAATCATCTGCATTTTCTACATGTAAATGGAGCATGGTGTTTTCTGCCCACTCTTTGGTATAAAAATTCTGTAAAAAGAATTTGGTCTGCCCTAGTGCAAATAGACATAGTTGTTCATCTTGCCACAAAATTTCGAAACCCAAAGCGGTGTAAAAAGCTAGGGAAGTTTGAAAATCCTTTGCCGGAATAAAACTCTTTAGTTCTATTGTTTTTAAGTTGAAAGAAGACATGTTCATCGATGCTAACAATTAGAAAATAAAGATAGTTTTTTTATGTATTGAATATAAGGATGAAAGATAATTGGTCGACAAAATTATAAGAAAACGTGATTTCATTCGATAATAAGGTTCATTTGAGAAGCTAAACTGTCTGCCTACCGTAGCTAAATTAGTTTATCTGCTTAATTTTTAGTATCTTACAAGAATATCATTTAAAATTTAAAAATATGACCTCAAATGAGATTTTTGAGCTAGATACCACTAGCATTTGCGAATTAGTTGGAAAAAGGTTTATGGTTTCGTATAAAGAAGAACGCAATGGAAAAGTAGAATCTGTAAGTAGAGATAAAAAATTAATTGCGTTAGATTATACAGATAAACAACAAGTCAATCATTATATTTTTAGTGATGGTATGCAGCACTTTAAAGTGCCTCATGCTCAATTAGTAACAATGACTCAATTGTAAAATAATAAAAAAGGCTCGTATATACGAGCCTTTTTTATTATTTTATGGGTTTAATTATTATTGGATCTGGTGTTATTGGGTCTCCTATACCAATATAAGAAGAGTATTCAATATCAAGTATTCTTACATTAGGATAAAAACGAGAAAGTTCACCATATTGGCAGATTTGATCTGAAACTTGTTGAACAATAGTATATAAAATACCCGTAGGTGGTGTGCCATAAATGGTTTGGTATATTTCTACTGTAAATTTCTTGTACTTTGGATTCCTATGATCTGTAATTCGGTGGCCATTACTGTCACAAGTATAGAACTCATATCGAAACCAGCCTGATATATCAGGTTTTGGTGCTGGTTTATCATACTGTGCAAAAGCACTAAAAGACAAGAATAAAGTCAATACTAAAAATAAATTTTTCATAATCGTATAAATTAAAAATTGGTTAACCTAATTTAAGAATAAATACGTGTTTTTATTAAAATAAGTCTGATTGTTAACTATTTAGGAGGTTTTTCTGTACTTGTTGTTAAACTTGTTTTTAGGATAATAGTAGAGAAATAAGGAAAGATAGAAAGTCTAATAGCATTGATTTAATAAAGGCATTTTATTTTTTTAAAACTTTATCTTTGTTCTTATTTAGTAGACAAACTGCAGGAAGTGGAAATCAAATACTGCAGGGTGAACTCATCTAAAGTACTCATGAAGACAAAAGCAAAAGTTGTTCAAGTTCAGCAAAGTGATAAAAATATACCCATTGAATTTTACAGAATCGAGGAGAGTATTGATCTGTTTGAATTTGAGGGGCATTATCAGTACGACTTTTATCAAATCTATTGGTTTGTGGCTGTCGATTCCCCTCAAGAACACGAAATAGATTTTATATCCTATCCGATTAAACCCCAAGAAATTTGGATTATTTATCCAGGTCAGGTTCACCATTTTGATCCGCGCTTCAGTAGAGGTTATTGCTTAGCTATTGATAAACATTACTTTCACAGTGTCTTGTTTAAAGAAGCCAAACAGCAATTTTTTACGGGGCATAACCAGTTGAAATTCGAGGTAACTGCTGAAGAAAGTTTACGCTTAGAATATCTGCATTTGTTGATTGAAATTGAATTCAATACGCATCAACGACCAACCGTTTTGGAACAGTATTTACAATTGTATATTGTTCATTTACAGGATTTACCCCTAATAGCAGAAAAGCATATTGTATTAGATGAACGCATGCATAAATTATTGCAACTCATAGAAGAACATTATATTACGCAGCGAAAAAACGAGTTTTATGCGGATCAAGTTGCGCTCTCTGTCAAGCGAATGAATGAAATTTTATATCAGGCTATTGGGAAGACATTAAAACAACAGCTACAAGAGCGTTTAGCACTGGAAGCAAAGCGATTAGTAGGCTATAGCGAAGAGAATATTCAAACGATAGCTGATACATTAAATTTCTCTGACGTCTCCTATTTCAATCGTTTTTTTAAGAAACTCACACATCAAACTCCCAAAGATTTTAGAGCCCAGGTGAAAAAAGTCCAAGGATAAGTCCTATTAGGATAAGTTTTACTCTTTAACCTCGATGTATTTTTGCACTTTTAGAAAAAGAGTATGAGTAAGTTAAAGAAACAGCAGTTTATTGTGGTCTTTATTTTGGCCCTATTATCTGCATTAGAGCCTTTTAGTATTGATTTGTATTTGCCAGGATTTTTAAAAATCTCTCAATACTATCAAACCGATTTAAAGGCAGTTCAATTTTCTATTTCGACGTTTTTAGCAGGGTTTGCTGTCGGTCAATTATTCTGGGGAATTATTTCAGATAAGTATGGACGCAAATGGCCAACAATTGCCTCATTGTTGCTTTTTATAGCCGCGACTATTGCTTGTATTTATTCCGTGAATATTGAACAGTTTTGGATTGCTCGTTTTTTCCAAGCTTTTGCGGGGTGTGCAGGTGTGGTAATCGCGAGGGCAATTGTCAATGAGTATTTCGAACAAGATGATACTATGCGTGTATTTTCACTCTTAGCTATTATTGCGGGTGTTGCTCCAATTATTGGACCCGTTGCAGGAAACTTTTTGGTGTCTCATTTTACATGGCAATCTACGTTTATTACCCTTTTTGTACTTGGTATTGTTTCGTTGCTTTTGGTTGTATTTTTCTTGCCTGAAACGAAAGTCAAGGCAATAGATCCTATACAAAAGCGCAATTTAATTCAAGATTTTAGAGCGGTATTACGAGTGAAAATATTCTTAAAATATACTTTAATCGGCAGTGTAACTTACAGTATATTGATGATTTACCTGGCAAACGCACCTTATTTGATCATGGAATATGGTCAATTATCCTCTGCAATATTTAGCTATATCTTTGCTTTTAATGCAGTTGGATTGATGGTAGGGGCTTGGGTATCGAGTGCCTTTACCCGTTGGTGGTCCATTCGTCAGATTATTTTATACACCACAATACTAGGACTCTTTTGTAGTATAATTTTCCTCGGGTTGTGTATGATGCAACAACCCATTGAATGGCTTTTAGTTCCTTTGTTTTTTATTATTTTGACCTTGGGTGTTTTATTCCCAGCAACAACTAAATTAGCCTTAGAACCTTTCCATGAAAATAGCGGATCTGCATCTGCTTTGTTAGGGTCTTTGCAGTTGATGTTGACCTTTATTATCTCTGCAGCTACCAATTTAATTCCTGTAGATTTATTGCTCTTAACTGGTTTAGCTTTACTTGTTTGTCATGGGCTATATCTAGCTTGCTATGCAATTAAAGAAGAATAGGTTTGTATGGAATTGGTATTCTAACTCAGTTGCGAAATAGAAGCGAATATATTTTGTAAAAAAAAAATAGGGTGTCTCAAAAAGACACCCTATTTGTATATTATTTAGTAATAACGGGCATGGTTGTGTATATTCCACAAACGTCATCAGCCATTTGGTGAGGCATTAAAGGTATTTGTACTAATGTCCCTGTTTGTGTTTGACGATCGTAATGGAACATCCCGTCATACGAGGATACAACCTCTTGATACCAAATACGAGATTCGCTATCTGTACAGCTTTTATGATGTATTCCAATTCGTGTAGAATTTACTTCAACTCCTTGGTTAAATGTTACTGCATAAATTTGTATTTCGTAACAGTTGATTCTTTCTAATCGTTGCTCTTCTTGTTTGTCTATTTCTTCTGTGTTGGCAAATGAACCAAAAGAAAGTGCTAAGGCTAACCCTATTAGTAATTTTTTCATTGTTATATCGTTTAAAATTGGTTCTTTTAAAGATAGAAGAAGTTAAAATGTTAAAAAAATAAACATTTAATTCTTAACAAGATAGGTAGTTTTTCTTTCTTTTATAACTATTGTATAGCAAACAGTGATATACTGTTGTATTCATTTTTTGTGAAAGAGAAAATAAGAGGCGTTCTTTAAACTAGTAAGCCTGACTGTTGTATTGGAAAATCACGAGTTTGGTTGCGAATTTATTCGATGCTTACCATCTTGAAAGAAGAGAGCATTCAATGAAAGTAAGAGAAGATAGAAGAATGAACAATAGGTTGCTTTAAAAAAAAAAAGCTACTAATTTTACTTAGTAGCTTGGTGCTTTTATAGAAAGAAAGTTTCTCTTTTCTTTTACATGATCTCCGAAGGTAATGGCTTTGTTACAACACTGAATCCTAAATCATTACATTTATCTTTTGCTAATAGCTCAGGCATCAAAGGAATTTGGATTCGAACTTCGGTTTTTGTCAATGGGTTATATCCACCTACCCCGTCATAAGAGGCTATAACTTCATTATACCACGTCCACGCTTCCGAACTCGTACAGAGATTGCGATGGGTTCCAATTTTCATGGAACCAAGCTTTATCCCTTGAAAAAATTCAACCGCGTATATTTCTATCTGATAACAATTTTGTACTTCTATGACTTGTTCGTTTTTATCGTTTTCTTTAGTGTTGGCAAATGAACCAAAAGAAAGTGCTAAGGCTAATCCTACTAGTAATTTTTTCATTTTTATTTATCGTTTAAAATTGGTTCTTTTAAAGATAGAAGAAGTTAAAATGTTAAAAAAATAAACCTTTAATTCTTAACAAGATAGGCAGTTTTTCTTTCTTTTGTAGATAGCGTTCTTTTATTTTCATTCATTTGACCTTGGTTTTTACAGAAAATAAAAAGAGAATAACCAAGTTCTAATTTTGTATCAAAGAGCGAAGCCTGGATTTGTAATTGGGCAACTTGACTGCATTGTTTTATCAGAAATAACAAATTAACTTTACAGCAAAAGATAAAGTAACCGCATGAATCAAAAAACGTCCTCCATCTTACCATCGTTAATTCGCAGGATATTGCAAGAGCACAGGAGGTATCATCATATTTTCTCGTTTATCTCAGGTGTTGCAGCTTGCTTCTCTTTTGTTGTACTCCTCGTTGCTATTAATGCTTTTATGGGGCAAAACATAGGTTTTCAATTGGCTTTAGTGCTTATCTTATTCTTTTTTTTTGCTCTCTGTAGCTACTTTGCCTTCTATCATTATAAATGGACAAAATTGTTAGATAATACGCTGGATAAGGGGGATTTTTCAGTGATTAAAGGACAATTGGAACATATACAGTCGTTGCCTAGAAAACGCGTAAGGTATATCATCGATGGACAAGTTTTCGAAAGCACATTAATAATTCCAGGATTTGGAACATTTCGGGGGATTCAATTTAAGGAGGTTGTTGCCAAAACCAATGAAGCGATAGAACTTTACTTATTACCGAATGGGAAGATTGCTGGAGCTATTTACCCTAATCAAGATCAATGCATGAAGGACCGACAGGCAACTGCAGAAGATTGGCGAATCGTATCTCGTAGGCAATGGAAAGGGGTAGGGGAATTTGCATTACTTGCGGGGATTATTTTACTTATCATTCTTGGAACTTTAGGATTAGTTGAATATCAAGAGGGGAGTGCAAGTTGGGAAATGTTTGGTTATATGTGTGTTATTTTTGGTTCGACGATTCTTTTGCTATTTACTATATATCTATTGATGAATCTATCCCAAATACAGGCACTTAGAAATAAAAGAGATGCATCAGTAACAGTACAGGTTTTTCGGGGTACTGCCGCAGAGTGGTATTTGACGGAAGTACGACACAGAAGTGCTGCAACACAAGAGGGGTGGATTAGATTATCAGGAGGTTTACATCATATTCAATCTAATGTATCAGCTCTTAATAATACTTTCTTGCATTCGGTAGAGACTCCTATGCAGGTAGAATATTTGATTTTTAAAGACCGTTTGATTTTTCTGAGAAGTACGAAAGAAGAAAACGGATTTAGTAATTCGAAAGTTTAGACGCAAGTTTCCTTCAAATAAATAAAAAAAGCCTTCGATTTTTCGAAGGCTTTTTTGTGATCCAGTCAGGATTCGAACCTGAGACCTACTGCTTAGAAGGCAGTTGCTCTATCCAGCTGAGCTACTGGACCATTAAATCATGAATGATTTAAAGACCATCAAAAAGAAATAGTACTGATACTTTCTCATTTTGATGGTGCAAATATATTCTATTTTTTATAGAAACACCAAGGATAATCGCATAAAAATGAAAATAATAAAATAACTGATTGGAAATTAGAAAATTGAATCCTTTTCTTTTTAGCGATTTTCCTTGGTTTCTAAGCTAAATTAGCGGTCATACTGACAACAACCGTGTAAACTGTTATAGGTTTTGTCCTGTGCTTTGTCAAAAGCAGTATCATGTCCTGCCGCTGCAATGACTTTACTTACCTTTTTTTCATCGGTTTTAGCCTTGTCAAAGTTGAGGTGTAATACTTTTGCATTTACATCCCAAGTAGCCGTAGAAACGCCTGCTACACTTTTAGCTGCTGTTTCAATGCGCTCTTTACACATGACACAGTTTCCTTTCACCTTCAGCATGGCATGCCCTTGATGGCCGTCTTTTGCCATTGGTTTCGTAGGTGTCGCTTGATGTTGATCGTGTTTCATCTGTTCTTGTTGCTTCGGTTTCGCTTGATCTCTGCTATACAAACAACAAGAAGGTAATGCATCATAGGCTTTGTCTGATGCCTTGTCCAATTCCGTATCATGACCTGCAGCAGCAATAGCTTGACTTACTTTGCGCTGATCTGCTTTGGTCTTATCAAAGTTCACATGTAGCATTTGGTCTTTGGAACTCCAAGTTGCACTTACTACACCAGCTACACTTTTCGCCGCTTTTTCAATACGCGCTTTACACATATCACAATTACCAGAAACAGTAAACATCGCGTGTCCTTCATTTTCTGCATGTGTAATAGTAGGTGTGTCATTGTTCATCATGCTTGGTTTTCCTTCCAATTGCGCACTAGAATCAACAGTAAATACCCCTCTAGTTACAATTTCTTCTCCATCTTGTAAACCTGAAGTGACTACGTAATTATCCCCTAAAGATGGGCCTAAAACAATTTCCCTCATTTTGAAAGCAGGTGTATTAGTATCAGGTTGTTTCACGTAAATAACAGAGCGTTTTCCCGTCCACAATACAGCTGATTTTGGAATAACCAATTGATTGTTGTGCTCTCGAATTGGTGCTTGAACCGTTGCTGTAGCATACATCTCCGGTTTTAGCGCTTGATCTTTATTATCTGTTTCCACGCGAATTTTGGCTGTACGAGAAGTTGCATCAATAATAGGATTGATGAAGGAAATCTTCCCGCGGTATACTTTTCCAGGTATACTTTGAAGCGTATATTCCAATACATCTCCCTCTTTTAAGAAAGGTAAATCCGCTTCATACGCCTCAAAAACGGCCCAAAGTTTAGTCATGTTCGAAATACTATACAAGACTGATCCTTGATTGATGTAATCCCCTTGATTGACATTTTTTGCTGTTACAATCCCACTCGTATTTGCTGTTATACTCACATAAGGCGAAACTTTACCCGTTGAAAGAACTTTGTTGATTTGAGCATCAGACATTTTCCACAACCTCAATTTCTCTTTGGCAGCATCGAGTAATAGCGGTTGGAAATCCGTTAATTTCTTCGCTTCTAATAACTCTTGTTGTGCATTTAACAAATCAGGTGAATAGATGGTTGCAATAAGCTGCCCTTGTTTAACAGATTCACCAGTGAAATTGATAAATAATTTCTCGATACGCCCATTGACGTGTGACGTTTGTGATTGCTGTAAACGTTCGTCTACTTGAATAGTTCCATAGAGCTGTAGGTCTTTGATTGCATCTTGACGACCTACCACTGTAGTTTGAATATTCGCTAAAGCAACGGCTTCTTTTGACATTTGGATGGCATCATCATCAATGGCATCCTCTCCACCACCTGAAGATTTCAGTGGAATTAAATCCATCGCACATAAAGGACACTTTCCTGGTTTGTCCATTTTAATTTGAGGGTGCATGGAACAAGTCCAAACGACTGCAGCCTCTTCTGTCGGTGCAGGTTCTCCATTGTGTTCATGCGTAGCTGATCCTCCAAAAACCAACCAGCCCAAAAGAAGTCCAACTAGTAAAATAGCTCCGTATTTTACTGCATTATTTTTAAATATATCGTTTAATTTACTCATGGTTTCTGTATTATAAATCGTTAGGAGTAGCCGTGATATTTTCAATTGAGGCTACAAGCGTATTGTAATTGGCAATGGCTTCTGCTTTTTTTAGCTGATAATCCAATAATTGGCGTTGTACTTGAATCACATTCGTTAAATCGCTCTTTCCCGTTACAAACTCCTTGACGATTAGGTTAAACGTCGTTTCTGCTAAGGTGGTTTGCTTTTCTAATAAAGTAATGGTGCGTTCCGTATCTTCCACTTGATTTTTAAAGCTGTAATACGAAGCGAGTAAAGTATTGTAGGTGTCTTTATACTTCTCCTCACTAGACTTCCACCATTTTTTCCCTTCTTCTTGTTGGGCTTTGTATTTTTTTCTGAATATAGGAAGAGACACCGTTACCATGGGCATGATCATATCTTTTCCATTCATATCCCCCATGGCCAACATAGGGTCATTCGTTTTGCCAATAATCATGTATTGGACACCCAATCCAATCATAGGATAGCTCATTTTTTTATCCATGGCCGATTTTGCCTGATACGCCAACCCTTCTTCTGTAAGCATGGCCAACATGGGGTTATTGGACTCAATCATGGTTTGTGCTTCTTCATCTGTGAGGAAAAAAGGCACTTTCTCAATGGCATGCGGTACAGTAACTACTGCTTGGATTTCTTGGTCAAGTAAGGCATTGAATTTTACCTTTTCAGCTTTGATTTGCGCTTGTAAACTTTCGATGGTATTCTCAATTTCAATGGTTTCCAATCGGATGCGCAATACATCGGACATTCCAGAACCACTGCCACCACCGCTCATACCCCCCATGGCGCTACTGCTAGAGGATGAAGGGGTAGAAGTAGGTGTATTAGCTGCTGCTGTTGCACCACCTCCCATATTCATGCCTCCCATACCACCACTGCTATTCGTTGTAGTGGATGCTGCGGGAGTACTTGAAGCCATGCTGTTAGAAGCAGTAGCTCCAGAAGGAGAAGAGAATTTCTTAATGGCTAATTGTTCCAATTGCTCCAAGAGATCCTTGTTTTGTTGGGCATTGCTTACTTGCTGCTGTAGCTTTTGTAGTACATACCATTGGGTGTGCACTTGTAAAATAACCATTTCTCTTGCTTCTCTATATTGTTGCATTTGCATACTAGCCATGTGATTGGCTTCCTTTTTGGCTGATTTTTTTGTACCAAACCACGGGAGCATTTGCATTAAAGTAATATCTCCAATTTGTCTTCCTCCTACAATATCCATGGGTTTAGTATAGAAACCCATCGATAATTCCGGATCCTCAAATGCACCAGCTTGTGGAATTTTTTCCAAAAAAGCTTCATAGGCCAATCGCTGTGATTTCAGCCCAGGATTGTTCTCTAGTGCCAATTGGGTATAGTAGGCCAACGAATCTACCTTGCTCTCTTGTGCCCACATCGTTGTCATTGGTGCAAATAGCCCCATAACAACAAGAAGTATAGCATATATCTTATTCATTTTCGACGATTTTTTCATTTGATTTTTGTTCTTTTTTAATGGCCCATTCCCTCCACCAGCATTGAAATACGGGTACAACAAACATGGTCATGGATTGGATGAGCATTCCACCAAAGGTTGGAATTGCCATCGGAATCATAATTTCCGCTCCTTTACCAGTTGAAGTCATAACAGGAAGCAGCGCAATTAAGGCCGTAGCGGTTGTCATAGCTGCAGGACGAACACGTTTAAGTCCAGCATAAACAACAGCCTCTCGGATATCGTGTTTAGTCTTTGGATCTCTGGCTTCAAATGTATCGTGTATATAAGTTCCCATCAATACTCCATCATTGGTAGCTAATCCAAATAGGGCAATAAACCCAACCCAGACGGCAATACTCAAATTGATGCTGTGCATTTGGAATAAATCCCGCATATTCATATCACCAATAGAGAAATTCATAAACCACGGTTGTCCATATAGCCACAACAAGATGAATCCTCCTGCAAAAGCAACAAATACACCAGAGAAGTGAATCAAGGAAGCTGTGATGGTTTTAAATTGGAAATATAAAATCAATAAAATAGCCAATAAACTCATCGGAACAACAAAAAGTAAGCGTTGTGCAGCGCGTTCTTGCTGTTCGTAATTTCCTGCAAACGTATAGGTCACCCCTTTAGGTAACGTTAGTTCACCCGATTCCAACTTTGTTTTTAAAATTTGATCTGCTTCACGTACTACATCTACTTCTGCTTTTCCACTAATCTTATCAAAAATAACATACCCCAATAAGAAGGTATTCTCACTTTGAATCATCTGTGATCCTTTGGCATAGGTAATATCAGCAACATCACTAAGTGGAATTTGCACTCCAGTAGCCGTTGGAATTAATAGTTTACCTAAGGCATCAGGACTATCTCTTAATTCTCTTGGATAACGCAAGCGAACAGGGAAGCGTTCACGCCCTTCAACAGTTGTTGTCAGCTGCATGCCTCCAACGGCGGCTCCGAGTACTTCTTGCAAATCTGCAACGGTAATTCCGTAGCGCGCCATATTGTTTCGATTCAGGTGAATTTCAACATATGGAGCTCCAACTGCACGGTCGTAGAAGACCGTAGACGACATGATAGAAGGAATGTCTTTCAAAGCCGTTTCTAAGGCTTTTCCTCCTTCTTCAATCGATTCCAAATCAGGACCAGAAACTTTTAATCCCATAGGAGCACGCATTCCCGTTGACAGCATCACCAAACGCGCTTCAATCGGTTGAAGCTTCGGTGCTGAGGTTAACCCAGGAAGGTGAGAAACATTGACAATTTGTTGCCAAATATCCTCTGCATTTTTAATTTCTGGACGCCATTGTCTAAAGAATTTCCCTTTTTTATCTGGAATTAAACTATCCCTTGGAATTTGACGATATCCATTTGCTACAGCATAGGTAGAACCATCCAATAATTCGAATTCGCCATTTTTGGCTACTTTAAAACGCTCTCGATGTCCATCTTCATCCAAGAAATATTCTGGTTTATAATTGATGGTGTTCTCAAACATCTGCGTAGGAGCAGGGTCAAGAGCTGAGTTTACACGTCCCCATTTTCCAATGGTTAGTTCGACTTCAGGAATATTTTGAATGCGTTTATCTAAGGTTTGAATAAAAGCTAAGTTTTGTTCAATTCCTGTATGCGGCATACTCGTTGGCATCAATAAGAAAGACCCTTCATTTAAACTCGGCATAAATTCTTCACCAATACCAGGGAAAGCAGCGGAAGATTTCTGCCAAAAGGCGGTTTCTCTAAATGATTTCCAACCTACAGTTTCAAATCCTTTGGCAACAAAACCAAAAGACGTATTGAAACCTAGCCAAACCAACATACCAAAAACAACCGTAATAATTGGAATAGTCATGAATTTCCAACGATTGGCTAAGGCCCATCGCAAGATTTGTTCATAATAAATCACCAGCAACCACAATACCCCTAGGATAACACCAATAGCTAAAATGACAAAAACAAAGTTAAGCCCTGTGCTGGCTTGCGTTCCCAAAGGCAACCATTCAATAGCGAGGTAGTAAACAGCAATAAATAATGTAATGGCCACATTGACATAATTTGCCGTTTTTTCATTGCGCCAAGTTGGAGTATAAAGGTTGTTAATCCCAATTAAGGTTAGGGCAAATGCCGTGAATACACCGGTGTAAATCCATAAAGCAATACCTAATACACACAAGATATAGTTGGCAATTCTACGCACTTTAGCCTTGTCTGTTTTTATGGAATAGATGTAATAGGCTAGGGTAGGTAAAATGATAATACCCAGTAAAAAAGCAGAAACTAAGGCAAATGTTTTAGTATAAGCTAAAGGTTTAAAGAGTTTCCCTTCTTGTGCCTCCATAGCAAAAACAGGTAAGAAACTGATGATTGTCGTTAGCATGGCCGTGGATAAAGCACCAGAAACCTCGGAAACCGCTTTGATAATCAGATTGATAAATGCTTGTCCTCGACTTTCTACCCCGCGTTCTCGCTCTTCTTCCATGTGCCGGATAATACTCTCCACAAAGACGACGCCGACATCGACCATCACTCCAATGGCAATGGCAATTCCCGATAAGGCTACAATATTAGCTTCAATTCCCATGTATTTCATGATAATGAAAGTCGCCAATACACCAATCGGAAGAATACTAGAAATAATGACCGAAGCCCTAAGATTGATAACAAGAACAATAACGACAATAATACAGATTAATATTTCATGTGCTAAAGCCGTTTCTAGTGTACCGATAGTTTCTTTGATTAAACCAGAACGATCGTAAAAAGGAACGACAGTTACTTTAGAAATTGTTCCATCAGCAAGTGTTTTCTGTGGAAGACCTGCTTCCATTTCTTTGATTTTACCTTTTACGTTGTCAATAACCTCCATCGGGTTTGCACCATAACGAGCAACAACAACACCGCCAACTGCTTCAATCCCTTCTTTGTCCAAACCACCTCTTCGGGTAGCGGGGCCTAAGTTGACGAAGGCAACGTCTTTTATTTTGACTGGAACATTGTTTCGCACAGTTATCACAGCATCTTCTAGGTCTTTGATACTCTTGATGTACCCCAAACCGCGAACCAGATATTCCGCTTTATTAATTTCAATGGTTTCAGCACCAATATCCAAGTTGCTCTTTTGAATGGCGCTCATGATATCCATAATAGACACATTATACGCGCGCATCGCATCGGGCTTAACTTCTACTTGATACTCTTTGACATAGCCTCCAATAGAAGCTACTTCAGATACTCCTTCAGCAGCAGCTAAGCTGTATTTCGCGTAAAAATCTTGAATGGTACGCAATTCGTCAGGATCCCAACCCCCAGTAGGCTCTCCCGTTTGAGGATTTCGACCTTCTAGGGTATACCAAAATACTTGACCTAAAGCCGTAGCATCAGGACCTAATGTAGGAATAGCTCCTTCTGGAAGTGTTCCTGCTGGTAGGGAGTTTAATTTTTCTAAAATACGAGAGCGACTCCAGTAGAACTCTACATCTTCTTCAAAAATAATATAGATGAAAGACATACCAAACATCGAACTGCTTCGAATGGTTTTTACTCCTGGAACGCCTAATAAGGAAGTCGTTAGAGGATATGTAATTTGTTCTTGAATGTCTTTGGGTGAACGTCCCATCCATTCTGTAGCTACAATCTGTTGGTTTTCACCGATATCAGGAATAGCATCTACAGGAACAGGATCACTTGGCAATAGGTTTTGATGCCAATTAAATGGGGCTGTGATTAATCCCCATACGATAACGATAATTAAGATTAACATCGTAATTAATCGATTATGTAGGAAATACTTAATGATTTTATTAAGCATATAGATTTCTTTAAAGTGTTAATAATACGCTAGAGGAAACACCAAGGACTTCGCATGAATCAGTATCTTTCATACGAATTGAGCAATCTTTTTAGTTAAAGATATAAAAAAAGCACGTACAAATGATTGAAAATAAATCAGTTGTGCGGTCTGTTTTTAGTGTAAACTAAACAGAAATTGGGTTTCGAAAAAATATTGGAAAATCATCTGAGTTAGCTCAAAAAGAGGAAGAACCCTCATAGAGTATGGTGGCTAACTAAGATGTAGCGGTATCATATACGATAAAGACAAATGTAGGAAAGCCGGTCGACGGAAGTAAATTTAAATCCATCACCAGCAATAGGAGTAGTATAAGAGGCAGTAAGATCAACCGATTGTAAATCGGTTAAGTAGTTGGAATTAAACCATTTTACTTGAATTACAGCTCTTTTTTCTTTGTTTTTAGGTGTTGCTGCCGTTTGTTCAATTTGCAAGTCAGCCTGAACGGTGTGAATGCGCGCCATAGGCGAACAGCAAATCATATCAGCCATATTACTGTGGCTATCCATGCCATCCGTAGCACAACAAGGCATCACATCTTCCTCCATCTCCATACAACCAGCCATAGCCGTACTCATGTCGTTGCAATTCCAACTGATGATTGGATTCGCTGTAACAAGTACGGATAACGAGAGTAATACTATGGATAAATATTTCTTCATTAACTTGAATTAATAGTTAAAAGAGGTGATATACCTAAAGACAAAGATAGGAAAAAAATGTTTACGGTTGACAGTTTACGGTTAACCGTAAACTGTTTACCGTCAGTATTATAGTTTTAACTGTAAACCGTCAACCGTTAACTAACATTATATCGGATAACTGCATTAGCTCTAGAACTTCTAGGATTACTAAAAAACTGATTCAAACTATACGGAGATCTCGTTTCTTCACATGTTTTTTTAATCTCTTCCATCGAATTTTGAGAGAAAAGGAGTAATTCAAGTGATTTTAAGAAACGTTCTTTTCTTTGATAGTTAGTCAAAGTATCCCCATAAAAGTATAGGAAGTTGTTATGAAACTCTTCTAGTGATAAATTGTGGTTTTGTAGTAGGGAAAGTAGTTTTAGATCATCGGCAGTTTCTGTCTGTAATAAGTTGTGATAGATGGTTTGATGTTTGTTTTTGTCTTTGAGATAAAAATTAAAATCTAAAAGGAGATCTTCCAGTTGGGTTTCAATTTTGAGGTAAAATAGGTTGACTGTAAATTCCCTATTTGTTGAGATGTGAATGGTTCCAACTAGGGAGCACATCTGTTTGGTTCGATCTAGGCAGTTGAAGTGGATATTGGTATACGTATTAGCCGGTTGATGACTAAACTTATCCTTAATTTCCTGACGAACTGCTGCTAGTATTTTTTCTCGTTTGTCTTGTTTAATTCTAGTGAATTCAATTTCCCTGATAAGTCCTAAGGATTCATTAAGTGTAAGAGAAAAAGGAGTGTTGTACGTTATTTTGTCTTCACTTTTTTGAAGCTGTGCATAGTTGATATGCAATAGGGCTTCAAATAAGGTAGAGGTCATTGCTTTAAAATTATTAAAGTGATAATGTTGAAAAGCAAGGGAATTTAAATTCCCACAGGGGGCAATTTTAGAAAAATGCCGTACAAAGTGCTGCAGCGTACTTTGTACTTCTTCAAATAATTCAAGTTTCATAAGGTTAGCTCGTGTTGTTTGTTGGTTAAAATCACATTATATGGGGTATAATGCAATTTCAATGCTAGTTTAGTTAGAATTTCTCAAGTTTCCAAATCGAAAAATGATAATATTGTAGTTTTTGTCTGTTAAATTACTGAAGGAAGTTTGGTTTTTTACCAAGAAGTATAAGGAACGTAGTTTTTATTTAGCGTTAATATTTAATTATCATTGTGTAAACTGTATGAATTTTAAATTAAATTTTTTTTTCAGTAAAGTCGTTTTTTGTGATAATTTTTAGGAATTATGTGTGATTTCTTGCGTTTTTTTATCTTTCATTTTTGTGAAGTTGCAAGATTCGCTGTGATAGAATGTTTATTCCTTTTTTTATAAGGGATTACCAGTCCGATTGCGCTCACGAATAGTAATCTCCCTGACGCAGGAAGGGTCGTATCCAGCGCTCACCTATTACTGAACGGGAATAACTAGTGTTGAGTGACGGATGCGGCCCCTCCTTCGTCGGGGAGACATACTGGGTGCAGATTACGAGATGATGATAGATTCTTCTTTAATCGATAAATCTCACAAAAAGCAACCCTCACAACCCCTTTCTTTTTTAAAGGGTAAAAAAGAAACAAAAACCCC
>NZ_JBQZGD010000024.1:0-52734 GCF_052691955.1 Myroides sp. TSA_177.3 | reverse complement strand
GGTAGAATTGTTTGCGATTTCCTTCACGTCTAACTGTACTGTATTTCCATCAGAATCGGTAATCGTCAACATATCAGCGTCAAGCGTAAAACTTACGTTGGTGGTATTGATCGAAGACCAATCGATTTCGCCTTGGGTTCCATCCTCTTTGATGTAGTAGAATTTGTTGTTCGTTACATCATAGAATACGTTTCCGTATTTGCCTTTCAGCTTGTTGATGATTTCCGTGATGAATTCGTTGTTGTTGGTAATCGCCATTACAAATTCCTCATTGTTCGTTAACTCGGTAATGAACGTAGAATTGTTCGCGATTTCCTTCACATCCAACTGAACTTTGTTTCCATCTGAATCGGTAATTGTCAACATATCAGCGTCCAACGTAAAACTTACGTTGGTTGTATTAATTGATGACCAATCAATTTCGCCTTGAGTTCCATCCTCTTTGATGTAGTAGAATTTGTTATTCGTTACATCATAGAATACGTTTCCGTATTTGCCTTTTAGCTTGTTGATGATTTCTGTGATGAATTCGTTGTTGTTGGTAATTGCCGTTACAAACTCTTCATTGTTCGTTAACTCGGTAATGAACGTAGAGTTGTTCGCGATTTCCTTCACATCCAACTGAACTTTGTTTCCATCTGAATCGGTAACCGTTAGCATATCAGCATCAAGCGTAAAACTCACGTTGGTTGTATTGATTGATGACCAATCAATTTCCCCTTGGGTTCCATCCTCTTTGATGTAGTAGAATTTATTGTTCGTTACATCATAGAATACGTTTCCATATTTGCCTTTCAGCTTGTTCACGATCTCAGTAATCAACGTTTCGTTACTCGTTAAGTTTGTGATGAACTCTTCGTTGTTCGTTAACTCTGTAATGAATGTTGAGTTGTTCGCGATTTCCTTAACGTCTAACTGTACTGTATTTCCATCAGAATCGGTAACCGTCAACATATCAGCGTCCAACGTAAAACTTACGTTGGTGGTATTGATCGATGACCAATCGATTTCACCTTGAGTTCCATCCTCTTTGATGTAGTAGAATTTGTTGTTCGTTACATCATAGAATACATTTCCATATTTGCCTTTTAGCTTGTTGATGATTTCTGTGATGAATTCGTTGTTGTTGGTAATTGCCGTTACAAATTCCTCATTGTTCGTTAACTCGGTAATAAACGTAGAGTTGTTCGCGATTTCCTTAACATCCAACTGAACTTTGTTTCCATCAGAATCGGTAACCGTTAGCATATCAGCATCAAGCGTAAAACTCACGTTGGTTGTATTGATTGATGACCAATCAATTTCCCCTTGGGTTCCATCCTCTTTGATGTAGTAGAATTTGTTGTTCGTTACATCATAGAATACGTTTCCATATTTGCCTTTTAGCTTGTTGATGATCTCTGTGATGAATTCATTGTTGTTGGTAATCGCTGTTACAAACTCCTCGTTATTAGTCAATTCCATAATGAACGTTGAGTTGTTCGCGATTTCCTTAACATCCAACTGAACTTTGTTTCCATCTGAATCGGTAACCGTTAGCATATCAGCATCTAAAGTGAAGCTAACGTTGGTGGTATTGATTGATGACCAATCGATTTCGCCTTGAGTTCCATCCTCTTTGATGTAGTAGAATTTGTTGTTCGTTACATCATAGAATACGTTTCCGTATTTGCCTTTTAGCTTGTTGATGATTTCCGTGATGAATTCGTTGTTGTTGGTAATTGCAGTTACAAACTCTTCATTGTTCGTTAACTCGGTAATGAACGTCGAATTGTTCGCAATTTCTTTTACGTCTAACTGTACTGTATTTCCATCAGAATCGGTAATCGTCAACATATCAGCGTCAAGCGTAAAACTTACGTTGGTTGTATTGATTGAAGACCAGTCGATTTCGCCTTGTGTTCCATCGTCTTTGATGTAGTAGAATTTGTTGTTTGTTACATCATAGAATACATTTCCGTATTTGCCTTTTAGCTTGTTGATGATTTCCGTGATGAATTCGTTGTTGTTGGTAATTGCAGTTACAAATTCCTCGTTATTCGTTAACTCTGTAATGAATGTTGAGTTGTTCGCAATTTCCTTAACGTCTAACTGTACTTTGTTTCCATCGGAATCCGTAACTGTTAGCATATCTGCATCTAAAGTGAAGCTTACGTTGGTTGTATTAATTGATGACCAATCAATTTCGCCTTGAGTTCCATCCTCTTTGATGTAGTAGAATTTGTTGTTTGTCACATCATAGAATACGTTTCCGTATTTACCTTTCAGCTTGTTTACAATAGTTGTAACGAAGTCTTCATTATTCGTAAGTTCTGAAATAAATACGGTATTATTCGCGATGTCTTTGACGTCTAATTGTATTTTATTACCATCTGAATCTTTTACAGTTAATTTATCATTTTCTAACGTAAAGCTTACGTTAGTTGTATTAATCGATGACCAATCAATTTCCTCTTGTGTGCCATCTTCCTTAATATAGTAGTATTTATTTTCTGTGGCATTGTACACCACATTACCATATTTCCCTTTTAGCTTATTCATAATTTCAGTAATGAAATTTTGATTTTCTGCTAATTTGGTTACAAAGGTTAAGTTGTTCGCAATATCATCTACGTGTAATTGTACTATACTACGGTCTAAATCGGTTACCGTTAAATAATCATTTTCTAGAGTAAAACTTACGTTTGTTGTATTTAAATCTTCCCAAGTAATCAAATTTGGTGCACCATTCTCATCGATATAATAAAACTTATGGTCTACGGTATTATAATACACGTTACCGAATTTCCCTTTTAATTTATTGATGATTTCTGTGATGAAATTCGAATTATTAACAATTTCATCTATTCCCATTGAAACTGTATTACCCTCTGAATCTGTAATCGTTAAATCATCATTAATCAAAGTAAAACTTACGTTAGTTGTATTAACGTAGGATTGAGTATTCAACAGGCGAACCCATTTTTCTTTATCCCAATAGTAGAACCCCGCAGGTAATCCGCCATGTCCTAAATTATATACAAATAAACTTTCAGTTAAATCACCTACAATCGGATCTTTATCTCTCTCACCTTTTAAATTGACTCTTGGAAATAAGACCCCTTTCTTATCAGAGACAATATCAAGTTGACTGGAATTAGCTGGAGTTACTGTTCCTATACCAACTTGGGCAGTTGCAAAACCAGTTGCAAACAATGCCATCAATGGAATAACTTTTCTAATCATATTACAATTTTTAATAAATTTTAATCAACATTTTATTAAAATTAAACATAATTAAAACCTCAAAAACACCAAAAAGCCAAAGAACCAATAATTACACCAAAAGGATACTTTAAATTATCTCCATTTTAAAGTCCCTTTTTGCGATTAATACGCAATAAAATGTTCTCAAAAAAATATTTCTTATAAAAATAAAAGTCTGAAATCATCAAAAAAACGATAAATAGAAAGAAAATGGTGTACTCAAATAAGTAAAAAAGTAAAACAATAAGTAATTAATGCAAATTACGGTTTCGTTGAAATTAACAAATAAAACGTAAAAAACACCCTAAAAAAAATCAAAAACACCAATAAATAACATCATTATAAACCAAAAATGCACAACTGAGTAGTAACAAACAGCAGAAAATCGCAGAAACACGGTACTTTACCTCTAAAAAAATCTCTTTTCGCGAAAAAACACCAAGCAAAAAAAACGATACTAAGGGTAAAAAAAGCACAAAAAAAAACAGGGGTATTTCCCCTGTTTCTCTTTCTTTTTTATAAAATAATTCCGTTATATAACTGATTTATCTCCTTTATATTACAATTTCTCTTGCTGAATTTTTTCAATTACTTCTGGGTTGATTAATGTAGATACATCTCCAAAATCTTTTGTTTCTCCATCCGCAATAGATCGCAAAATTCGACGCATGATTTTACCTGATCGAGTTTTAGGCAAACTATCAACGAATTGTATTTTATCCAGCTTCGCAATTGGGCCAATATGACTGCTAATGTATTGGTTAATCTCCTTTTTCACGTTTTCACGATCTCTGTATTCCCCTTCCACTTTTAGCGTGATGAAACCATATAATGCATTTCCTTTGATGTCGTGTTTGTAACCTACCACAGCACTTTCTGCAACTGCTGGGTGTTCATTGATTGCATCTTCAATTGGTGCAGTACCCAAATTATGTCCAGATACAATCACCACATCATCTGCACGTCCTGTAATTCTGTAATACCCCACCTCATCTCTCAAAGCACCATCTCCTGTGAAATACTTTCCAGGAAATTGACTGAAATAGGTATCTTTATAACGTTGGTGATCTCCCCAAATTGTTCTTGCCATAGAAGGCCAAGGAAACTTAATACACAAAGATCCATCAATTTGGTTATCTTCGATTTCATTTCTCTTTTCATCCATTAATACGGCTTGAATTCCCGGTAAAGGCAACGTAGCATACGTTGGTTTTGTTGGAGTAATGAAAGGCAGTGGTGAAATTAAGATACTTCCTGTTTCTGTTTGCCACCATGTATCAACAATCGGACATTTTTTCTTCCCTACGTGGTCATTGTACCAGTGCCAAGCTTCTTCATTAATAGGTTCTCCTACTGAACCAATAACACGTAAGCTCGATAAATCATGTTCATTTACATATTTATAATCTTCTGTCATTAAAGAACGAAGAGCTGTCGGTGCAGTATAGAATTGTGTTACTTTGTATTTATCGATAATATCCCAGAAACGACTTGGAGTCGGATATGTTGGTACACCTTCAAACATTACAGTAGTAGCACCGTTTAACAACGGACCGTATACAATATAGGAGTGTCCTGTAATCCATCCACAGTCGGCTGTACACCAGAAAATATCATCGTCTTTGTAATCAAATATATTTTTAAACGAATAAGCCGTTTGTACCATATAGCCTGCTGTAGTATGCACCATTCCTTTTGGCATTCCTGTAGACCCTGAGGTATAAAGAATAAACAACGGATCTTCTGCATCCATCACTTGAGCCACGTGGTTTGTTGAAGCTGCTTCTAATAAAGGGTTTAAGTAAATATCTCTACCCGCCATCATTTCAATATCTGCTTCTGTACGTTGTACAACTAATACTCTTTCAACAGAAGGACATGATTTTAATGCTTCATCAATAATTGGTTTTAACGGAATGCTCTTGTTTCCTCTAAAACTTCCATCCGAAGTAATCACATAATGACAATCCGCATCGTTAATTCGCTTACTTACAGCAGAAGAAGAAAATCCAGCAAAAATTACACTGTGAATAGCTCCAATTCGAGCACAAGCCAACATCGCAACTGCTAATTCTGGAATCATAGGTAAATAGATACAAACGCGATCTCCCTTTTTAACTCCTTGTTCTTTTAATACGTTTGCCATTTTACAAACGCGATTAAACAAATCGTTATACGTAATAATTTGAGCGGATTCCTCCGGATTATTCGGTTCAAAAATGATAGCCGGTTTCTCTCCTCTTTTCGCCAAATGACGATCGACACAGTTTTTTACGATATTTAATTTGGCGTTGACAAACCACTCAAATTTAGATTCTTCCATATCAAATTGAAAAACCTTATCCCATACCTGATACCATACGAAATTTTCCTCCGCAATCTTACTCCAAAACTTTCTTGGCTCTCGTACAGATTTTTTATAATGTTTAAAATACTGTTCAAGGTTTTCTATCTTATAATAACTCATATGTAGTGTGTAGATTTTTTATTTTGTTTTACTTCCTATAAAAATAAAGGATTATTAGTATATAGCAAAAAACCATACGAACTTTTTATTTAAAATTCACATGGTTTTTAGAATATCACAAAAGATCCCCTCCATTTTTACGCGTCATTGGGTCTTATCTATTGGATGTAATCGATTAAAAATCGAAACTTTTTTGTTGTGCTGCTCGGAACTCCTCCATAATGCTTGAGATAATTTGTGCGACAGGTTCTACGCTTCGGATTAACCCCGCTACTTGTCCTGCTTCTAATTCTCCCTCCACTAAGTCGCCTTCAAACATTCCTTTTTTGGAGCGTCCCTTACTTAAATAGGCTCTTAATTCGTCCACATTTGCTCCCTTCTTATACAGGTCTTCAATTCCTTGATAAAATTCATTTTTAATCATGCGAACAGGAGCCAATTCTTTTAGCGTAACGATGGTATCTCCTTCTTCGACTTGAATCACTCTATTTTTAAAAGTTTCATGTGCCGAACTTTCAGTAGATGCAATGAAACGGGTTCCCATTTGTACACCTTCCGCTCCGAGAATCATAGCGGCTAACATAGCACGTCCTGTTGCAATTCCTCCTGCGGCAATCACAGGAATTTGCACTTTAGCAGTGACCATCGGAATTAGAGTCAATGTTGTAGTTTCTTCTCTTCCGTTATGTCCTCCTGCTTCAAATCCTTCGGCTACAACAGCATCAACCCCTGCCTCTTGCGCTTTTAGTGCAAACTTAGAGGAACTGACTACATGCACCACTGTAATGCCATGTGCTTTTAAAAATGGAGTCCATATTTTGGGGTTACCTGCCGAGGTAAATACAATTTTAACGCCTTCTTCTACGATGATATCCATCACTTCTTGAAGATCTGGATACAGCAAGGAAACATTAACCCCGAAAGGTTTATCCGTTGCTTGTTTACATTTTTGAATGTGGATTCTCAAAACATCTGGATACATAGACCCTGCCCCTAATAATCCTAATCCTCCCGCATTGCTTACTGCACTCGCGAGTTTATAGCCACTATTCCATACCATTCCCCCCTGTATTATAGGGTATTGTATGCCCAAAAGGGCAGTTATTCTATTTTGTGCCATCTGTTTTGTTTGGTATTTATTCTACTTTGGATATCACTCCAGAGCCGATTAATTCTTCTCCGATATGCCAAGATACGAATTGTCCTTCTGTAATAGCAGATTGTGGTTCATCAAAACGAACATACATCCCCTTTTCCATTTTGTACAACGTCGCTTCTTGTAACGGTTGACGGTATCGAATACGCGCTTTAATACGCATCGTTTCTCCTGGTTGCAATTGTAAATCCTCGCGAATCCAGTGGATTTCGTGCTCTTTTACAAATAGTGTTTTATGGAATAATCCTGGGTGTGCATTACCTTGACCAGTATAAATAGTATTGCTTTCTACATCCGTTGCAATAACAAACAACGGTTCTACTGTTCCTCCTACATTCAATCCTTTACGTTGACCTGTTGTAAAATAATGCGCACCATAGTGATCTCCGACTTTTTTACCCATCTCAGGGGTATAGTGAAACGCTTTAGCTTCTGCATACAATTCCTCCTCCAATGACGAATAAGTCACTGCTTGACCCGTTGAGAAAATAGGTGCATCTTTGGAAATCTCATAGATAAAACCATCTTTGGGTTTTAATTGCTGTTGTAAAAATTCTGGTAAACGAACTTTTCCAATGAAGCACAACCCTTGTGAATCTTTTTTCTCTGCTGTAATTAAGTCTGCTTCTGCAGCAATTTCTCTTACTTTCGATTTATATAATTCTCCAACGGGAAATAAAGCTTTAGCCAATTGTTCTTGAGACAATTGACACAAGAAGTACGATTGATCCTTAGAAGGATCTACACCTGCCATTAATTTATAAACCGTTTGTGTAGTGCCATCTTCTAACACTACTTCTTCTTCCGCTTTTCTACAATAGTGTCCTGTTGCAACATAATCTGCTCCTAATTCTAAAGCAATCTTCATGAATACATCAAACTTAATTTCTCTATTGCACAATACATCGGGATTTGGGGTACGACCATTTTCGTACTCCTTAAACATATAATCTACAATCTTCTCCTTATATTGTTCACTTAAATCCACGGTTTGAAAAGGGATGCCTAACTTTTCGGCAACCATTAGAGCGTCGTTGCTATCTTCTAGCCACGGACACTCATTCGAAATCGTAACGGTATCATCATGCCAATTTTTCATGAATAATCCGATTACTTCGTATCCTTGTTCTTTCAATAAGTAGGCGGCAACACTTGAATCTACCCCCCCTGAAAGTCCTACTACTACTCTTTTCATAATTTAAAAAACTAAGTTGCAAAGGTAAGGAGAATTGTGCGAAACACACAGGATTTTACATTTGTATTAAGAAGGGTTGTTGGGTTCGAGGTTATGGGTTGAGGGTTATGGGTTATGGGTTGGAGGTGAACGTACACGTAGGGGCAAATGGCAATTTGCCCTTATACAAGAAAATTTATAATAAAAACGAAAAATTTCATTTTGCCCCTATACAAGAAAGTTTATAATAAAAACGCAAATTTTCATTTTGCCCTCTATACAAGAAAATATGCAATAAAAACGAAATTTTCATTTTGCCTTATACAAGAAAACATATTATAAAAGGCACTTACAAACCAATACCATAACGCAGTTGAACGCCGATGCTGTAATTTTTGAACACCGCTTTCGAACTTTGTTGGATACTGTTGAGTTCTATCGTTTTATTTAGTTCAGGTTTATAGGCAATAAGCTCTTCTTTAGGGGTAGAAACTTCTGGTTTTTGGTTATTTAATCCCAAGTCAAAATAAATACCTACGTATAGATTCTGATTGGTTTTGAGGTTGTGCTTCACGCCTACTTCAGCAATCCAGGCCCATCTGTTTTTGATATCAAAGGCTGGTTTGGCTTCTATTTTTTCTTTGTTCCCGAATCCTGCAAACCAAGGTTCTTCCAAGACGACATTGTATTGTGGAAAATACCCTGATGCTTCTACGTTATTCCACGTCAATGTTGTATTTGTTTGCATCACCAGCGAAAATTGCAAACCTGTTCGAACATATAGGCTTGTTTCTGCTTTTCCTACATACTGCACGGTTAATGGAAGGTCCACCTGATTCACTTTCCATTCTTCTTTGTAGTTTTTACCGTGATAGCTAAAGATAAAAGCTTCATTTTCTGAGTCGATATATTGGCGTTGACCTTTTAGATTCGTTCCTGTATAATTAGTTGTTTGCGTTGCATATTGCCCTGCAATTCCTATACTCCAAGTGGGACTTACATAATAATCGTATTGCAGTCCGAAGGCCATCGTAAAGGCTCTATCGCTTCCTATTCCTTGAGGTAAACTCCCATACGCTTGATTCAAACCTGCTTTTAGGGTAACCCCTACTTCATGATCTGGATAGTAATAGGGTTTATATTGTGCTTGTAGGGTAGAACATCCACTGCCTACCATGCCTATTAACGTGATATATAACTTTAACTTCATGTGTTGTTTGAACTCGTTTGTCGTTTGTCTTTTGTATTCTATTATTCGAACTGAATGGGGCGAATAATCATTCGCCCCCTACGGGATGATGCCTTTTATCGTTTGTATTCTATTATTCGAACTTAATGGGACGAATAATCATTCGCCCCCTACGGGGATGATGCCTTTTATCGTTTATTTTCCATTATTCGAACTTAATGGGGCGAATAATCATTCGCCCCCTACTCCTACTGGATAATGAATTGAACTCCTTCTTGGGTATCTTCCGTTTTCAGAATAAGGAAATAGGAACCAGAAGCTGCTGTACTTGGGATTTCTATTCCCTTGTTACCACCTTCTAAAGAGCCTCGTTTAATCAACTGTCCTTTCAGGTTGTAAATGATATAGTGCACCACACCTTGTTTTTCTTCTTTCATCTGTACATATAACCACTGGCTTTTCTGTACAGGATTCGGATATACCGCCCAATTAGCGGCTGCTTTTCCTTTGACAACAACTGGACAACTTCTGATTTTCTTACCGTTATACAGGGTTAATTCTACTTGATATGTTGCATTCGGATCTAAAGTTGCACCATATTCATCTCCAGCAGAATAGGCTTGTTTCTCCCCTACTAATGCTCCATTCTTAAACCAACGATAGGTATGGAAAACATAACCTCCATTGGTTTGTTTGTTATTGTTTACCAAAAGCACATTGTTGTATTTTTGTATCACTAGATTCTCTGTCGGAATACGTTTATCAATTATAATTTTATAAGTCTCCGTCACTTTTCTATTGGGAGATTGAACGGTAATGATTTGTTCATATAGCCCATAGTCTTTCACTGATAGTGTAAAATGATTGGACGGTTGTACCTCTGCACTCACCTGAGTATGCACAGCCAATGTTACTTCGTCTTGTTGGGTTTCACATCCTAAAACTAGGTGTACTTCTTTGGCAATTTTACCATAGGAAACACCATCGACAACTAAATCCCAAATACTAGCATCTCTACTGCTCACTTCAATAGTATGAGATACCGTTTTTGCCGCATTAAAATTAGCATTTCCTCCTTGAGTTGCAGTTATCGTTACAAAACCTGGTTGTAAAAAGCGCAGCAGTCCCGTTTCTTCTATTACAGCTATTTCACGGTCGGCGGCCTCATCAATAGCATAAGAAACAGGCAAGTTAGAACTTGCTCTTGCGGTTAATTGCAAGGTAGGTGTATCTTCTAGTACCACTTCCGATACTTGATTCCACGTTATCTCTTGATCTGCTTTTACAATCGTCAGTATACTTTGTAAATGTAAGACCTCGTAGTTTGGACCATAATCGACCGTAGCTGTAACCGTATATTGTCCAACTTGTGTTTGATTGTTATTCGTATAAACAATCGTTGCCTGAGGTTCAATATTTCCTTGCACTTGTACTTGTTTTGCCTGACCATCATACACAAAGCGTTGCGCTGGTAAAGTCAACCCTTTGATGCTATTTTTCTTGATTTCAAAAGATGCAGGAATAAAAGCATCAATATAATAATTGGCTCTTGCAGTTAGGCTTCCTTGTTCTATTGCATAGATTCCTACTGCTTCTCCAGCGCTACGCGTCAATTGACCAGTAACCGCTTGAATGATAAAATCACCGCGTTGTAATCCATCCGCACGATAGCGCAATACTGGATCAGCTTCCCCAAATCGCTTGAACTGATTTTCTTCCACGACAAGACGCAAAGGAGCGGGTTTAATTTCAAATTTTTCTTGACTATCCAAGGTTAAGCTATAATTGGCTAACACAGCTTGTAGACTTCCTATTTGATACGCATATCGATTGACATTTTCTCCAGCAGCTCTTGTCAAGCTACCTGTTAAAGCTGTCCCTATTTCATCATTGAATTTGAAACCTGTAACGGTAAAGGCTAATATTGGATCTGTTGCTCCATATATTTTTTCTTGCCCCGTAACAGGATGGATGTTCAATGTAGCAGGAGTAATCGTAAATAACGCTTCTTCAAAAGTAAAAGTATAATTTGCTCCTACCTGTAAATCACCTTGTTGAATCGGATACGTTCTCACATGTTCTCCCCTTTGGCGCACAAGATTTCCTGTAACAGTAGCTTGTACGACATCATTGTTTTTAAGCCCCAATACGGCATACGTCAATATAGGATCGGCATCACCGTATACTTTGGTTTTCGCCTCTGCATGGATTTTTAGTAAAGCAGTCGTAATAATTAAATTTGCCGATTGAAAATCCAAAGTATAGTTGGTTGATGCTTGTAAATTACCTTGTTGAATACCATACGTACCCACATGTTCTCCGCTATCACGCGATAAACTACCTGTCAAGATATTTATCGCTTGATCGTTGTTTTTAAGTCCAGATAACGTGTACGTTAATACCGGATCAGCATCACCGTATACTTTGGTTTTCGCTTCTGCCTGAACCGTTAGTAAGGCGGATGTAATCGCAAGATTTGCAGATTGAAAATCCAAAGTATAATTGGTTGATGCTTGTATATTACCTTGATTAATAGAATAGAAGCCCACATCTTCTCCATTATCGCGGATTAATATACCTGTAAGAATATTGGTTTGGTCGTTGTTTTTAAGTCCAGATACCGTGTACGTTAACACTGGGTCAGCATCACCGTATACTTTGGTTTTCGCTTCTGCTTGTATCGTTAGTAAAGCAGGGATAATCGTAAGATCCGCAGGTTGAAAATCCAAAGTATAGTTGGTTGATGCTTGTATATTACCTTGCTTAATAGAATAGAAGCCCACATCTTCTCCATTATCGCGGGTTAATATACCTGTAAAAATATTGGTTTGGTCGTTGTTTTTAAGTCCCGATACGGTGTACGTTAACACCGGATCGGCATCACCGTATACTTTGGTTTTCGCTTCTGCTTGTATCGTTAGTAAAGCAGGGGTAATCGTAAGATTTGCCGATTGAAAATCCAAAGTATAGTTGGTGGATGCTTGTATCGTTCCTTGATGAATACCATAAGTATCCACATGTTCTCCGCTATCACGCGATAAACTACCTGTCAAAATATTTATTGCTTGATCGTTGTTTTTCAGTCCAGATACGGTGTATGTAAAGACTGGATCAGCATCACCGTATACTTTGGTTTTCGCTTCTGCTTGTATCGTTAGTAAAGCAGGGATAATCGTAAGATTTGCAGATTGAAAAGCCAAAGTATAATTGGTGGATGCCTGTATAGTACCTTGATGAATGGTGTATGAACCCACTTCTTCACCATTATCACGGACTAGTACTCCTGTAATACTTGTTTCTTGATCGTTATTTTTTAATCCAGCCACTGTATAAGACAATACAGCATCCGGTTCTCCATATGTTTTCGTTTGAGCATTAGCGGTTACAGTTAATATCGCTTGTTCAATGGTGAAGTCAGCTTCCTCGTATACTAACGTATAATTTGGTGATACCGCTAAACTTCCTTGGTTGATGGTATAAATTCCAACTGCTTCGCCAATATTGCGGACTAAATTTCCGGTTAAAACAGTAGCTAACTGATCTGAAGGTCTTAATCCAGCAACCGTATAGTCCAATACAGGATCCGCATCCCCATAAATTTTCGTTTGAGGATTGGCCGTTACCGTTAATACAGAAGATGTAATTGTAAAATCTGCCCCTTCATATACTAGGGTATAGTTTGGCGTTGCTACTAAACTTCCTTTTGTAATAGCATACGTTCCAATATCTTCTCTACCATTGCGCACCAAACTTCCGGTTAATGTTGTTGCTGTTTTATCATTTCGTTTCAGTCCTGAAACTGTATAGGTTAACGCTGGGTCTAGTTCACCGTAAATTTTGGTTTTGGCATCTGCAGTTACCGTTAATGTTGCAGGTGTAATCTCAAAATCAGCTGCTTCATAAACAAGCGTATAATTTCTATTAGCTAACAGATTTCCTTGGTTAATGGTATAGGTTCCCACCTCTTCCATACCCGTACGCGTTAAACTTCCCGTTAAAACGGCTGAAGCCTCTTCACTTCTTTGTAATCCTGTAACGGCATACGTTAAAGCTGGATCCGTATCGCCATATATTTTTGTTTTAGCCTCTGCTGTTACCGTTAACTCCGCAGGTTTAATTTCAAAATTCGCAGCTACATAATTGACAACATAATTCGCATTGGCTACTAAAGTTCCTTGCTCAATCGTATAGACTCCCACATCTTCCGTACCCGTACGAGTTAAATGACCCGTTAATACGGTTGCACTACTTTCCCCTCTTTTCAGACCAGCGGTTGTATGGGTTAGCAACGGTTCTGGTGCACCATAAACTTTTGCTTTTGGATGTGCCATTACGGTGATTGTAGCTGGAGTAATCGTAAAATCGGCCCCTTCAAACACCAACGTATAATTGGAATTAGCTTCTAAAGTTCCTTGTGTAATCGTATAATTTCCAACTGCTTCATCTCCTGTACGAGCTAAATTTCCACGCAAAGCACTAGCAGCTGAGTCCCCAAGTTTTAACCCAGAAACCGTATAGGTTAAGAGTGGATCAACATCTCCATATATTTTTCCCAAAGGTTGCGCTGTTACCGTTAAAACAGTAGGCGTAATTTCAAGATCAGCTTTGTGATACGCTATTTCATAATTGGCTGTAGCAGTTAAACTTCCTTGTCTGATTTCATAGGTTCCCATCTCTTCACCCAACTCGCGATTTAAGGCTCCACTTAAAATGGCAGTAGCTTCTTCACCACGTTTAAATCCAGTAACGGTATAGGTAAATGCTGGATCTTCCTCACCATACACTTTGATTTTATCCGCTGCTGTTACCGTTAATGTTGCTGGAAGAATCCTAAAGTTCGCATTATCCACATTAAGTATATAATTGGACGAGGCTGCCAAAGTTCCTCTGCTAATTATATAAGTATCTACATCTTCTCCTGGAGCACGAGTCAACGAACCCGTTAATTCATCATCATTGACTAACCCACTAACACGATATAACAAAGCAGGGTCTTCCTCTCCATACACTTTTCTAGTAGGTTGTGCAGTCACCCATACAGACACAGGACGTACAGTCATACCGATACGACTTCTTATACTTTCACAACCATTTACTACTCCACTCACCCAATAGTCATAATTTCCTACAGCTAAGGTAGAAAAGGCTGGAGTGTCAACAGGTATGCCACCTGTCTCCTCTGTGTACCATTGCAACTCTGTTGAACCTAGTGCATTATAAATGCTAGTTCCAACCGTTTGGGAATCGGTTCCATAATTATAATGCACATTCATTCCTGATGTCTGAAGGCGAGCTTCTTCTAAGACTACTTTTACTGCGGTACGCCTTGGACTTTCACAAGCATAGAGAAATTGAGAAGCATAATAGGTTCTATTGTGTACCAAAGGAGTCGTATTAGGCAATGCAACTCCCCCAGTTTCATTTGCATACCAGTGAATATTTGTTCCTGTGATTGTTATATCTGCCAAGGTTGGATTTGAGCTTTTACAAAAAGTTTGTACCGCCTGATCCACTGTAGGTGCAACTGCTTTAACTACTGTAGCATCGAGCATAACACCTGAGGTTGTACATCCTCTTTGGTATACCAGTTCAAAAAAATAGGCATAGAAAGCTCGATTCTCTACAGGTGTTAGACTAGAAGTTACCCGCAAGCTGTTGTGGCTATCATACATCGGGAAAAGAACCTTTTGATCAATAAAAAGCTTCGCATTATTTACCTCTTTCAAAATCATTTTATACCCATTGCCTGCATTTAATTCAGCATTTAAAGGGACAGTGATTGGTACAGTAGGACCCGCGGCATTAATCGCTATAACATTTGATACATATACCTCTCTTCCACTTGAATTTAGAATCGCAACGCGGATGCTTCCCGATTGACTGGCATATACGGTGGTACTTTTAATCGTACCTGGATCTAGTAGATCAAATGAAATTCCCCAAGTTGCATTCGTTTGGGTATCGTTGGAATTGGTAGATAAACTTTGTTTACCACCTTTGCTATCTTCTAAATAAGATCTGACATAGTAACTTTTTGATTCTGTTAAGGGAGGGGTTACAAAAGTAGAGCCTTCTCCTAAAACTTCCGTACTCGTTCGCGAGTCATACCAACGGAGTGTGCCATAATTAGCCTGAGCCTCCAAGGTTACAGGCCCGCCTTCACACACCCATCCACTTAGCCCCCAAAGTAGCCTGTGGCAACTTGACTGTGTTACTTCAATATCGCCCAAGTAAAATAAAAATTGATCTGCAAGGGAATGTATCTGAAAACCAATATACAAAACACCCGTTTCATCCGCAGTAAATTCAATCAATTTATCCGTTACTTGATCGGTTCCGCCTGTATCTACATTAAAAATTTCAGTGGTCATCGCTTCGGGATAAGCGAATTTACCCAAGCTTATTCGTAGCTTTTCATTAAATCTTTTATCTCTATACTTAAATCGCAAACGATACGTTTCTCCTCTAGTTACATTAATTCCACGGGTAAAAAACCAATCATCTGCTGCTTGAGTAGGATTATAACGGTATCTCAAAACAGGACCTTCAAAACCAATGGCACTACTTTCAGTGATCCAAGTATAATCATCTTCATTTGCATTTAGAATCGTCGTACAAGCAGGTGCATTTGGAACATCTACCGTATCAAACGGCACCTTATAGGGTGTATTCACAGCATTGCATAAGGTAGTAAAAGTAAAAGAGCCTTTCCAATACCCTTGATTTGTATCTGAGCAAAACGAACGAACATAGAAAAAAAATGTTGTTGCATTAGCTAAATTAGTAAAAGTAATTTGATGGTTACTTTCACTAAAATCCTGCCTTTGAATGAGTCCTGTATCCCCAGACCCTGGCAAACCTGAGGTGCGTAATTCATACTGATAGGTTGTTGCTGGTAACACGGGTAAATCAACTGCTGCAACTACGCTATTCATCGTCAATTTGCTGAAATCAACAAATTCAGGACTCGGACAACTATCTAACAATTCTGTTGAAACAGCGAAGATATTTACAACCCCTTCAAATGTAATGGGACGTAAAAACTTAATTTGCTTGACTTTCTTTAGCTGATTATGTTTGCTAATATTTAAAGTAACTTGATATAGTCTAGGGTTATCTGTTGGCTTTTCTAAAATACTTGCTCTTGTTAATCGCCCAAAATTTTTATGAACCACAGGTAAAGAAGTTCCGTTATACCAATCGGGTACACGACTTGAAAATGTTTCCGTGGTATCATCCTCAAAGATTACCGTTACGTCTAACGCTGTACTTGCTAGTCCGGCTGTAGTTAGGACAAAAAGTTTTCTCGCTTTTACAGGGAGTACTAAGTTAGATGTGACACTAGATATAGTGGTAGTTAAACGAATCGAATTATTCGCACTGTAATTTTGTAAAAGAAATTTCATTCCTGGTGTATGAGCAGAAGAAATACTCCCATTCATCGGTAAGCCTGTTCCACTCAAAAGTTGATTCGCATCTAACTTCCAATCTTCTGCAAGTAGGTAATGTCCTGAATTATCGATATCATGCGTAGTTGAACTTCCAACCGCTCCAACACCATTGGCAATGACATCGGCATTGAAGCCATCCATTGCTAAGGGTTGATAAGGTTGTGCATGTAATAGAAGAGACTGCACAAATAGCAAAATGAAGACGAAAAAGAGTAGAACTTTTTTCATAAATAAGGGAAGAAAAAAAATTGGTTTGTTTTAGCTTTTGAATGAGATTATCGTGTATCACACCACCTGATTCTTCGTAAAATTAGGGTCTTCCTCCAAAAAAATGACAAAATGAGGGGTGGACAAATGGGTGGACAAATAAAAATAGCGTTTTAAATAACTAAAAATCAACACCATATACATCTCTTCTTTTTTGAGTATGCAACTACAACGCCTCAATTTAAATCGGACAAAAGGTGATATTGACTAACAACACCCAGCAGAAACCACAGATCGAGAACAAAAAACAAGACCTTTTACCTTACTCTTTTAAAATAAAAAGGGTGCCCTATTGGGACACCCTCTTCTTATTAATTTACGCGTTTTTTTCTTCTGTCATCTTTGTGTACTCAGCGACTAAATAGCTTAAGTGTTCCCATTTAATTGAATTGTATGGGAATTTTTGTAGAAATTCTTGATTGTCTCCAAAAAGGAAATTGTAGTTTTCTTCAAATTCTCCTTTTTTAAGCCACATTACTTCCTCTCCTTTTTTGATGTAATACGATTTGATTACTCCTCCACCGATACCAGGTCCTCCACCAAAGCTAATAGAGGTTGTTTCAGAAGCCATTGGATCAGCATATACTTCAATTTGACTACTGAAGCTTGGATTGATTAATTGCATCAAGTATTCCTTTTCTGCTTTTTTGTTTTTTAAAGAAGCTGTAATGTTTCTTACATACACTTCATCTGGATTGGTTGATTTAGTTAAGTTTTTGCTTCCCCAGTTTTTTGATGTGCCAAAATAGTTAGCTACTTTAGCTCCTTTTTCAAATCCTGTAATAGGCAAATACATCTCTTCAATTTCATCCGCTTGGTATTCTACTTTTTTACCAGCCGCATCTTTCATTTTGATTGATGTAATTTGACCTTTTTTTCGATTTACTCCAGAAACAGATCCTACTTTTTTGGTTCCATCTTTAAGAATAAGGGTTGAATTTTTTTTAGAACTTACGCTAACGAATACTTCATCAAAAAGCATATCATCCATCATTTTTAACTGTTCTTTTGTAAACTTCACTTTTTCTTGTGCATGTATCGGCGTATTCATCACTGACGCAGCAGCTAAAAAGCTAAAAAGTATTAATTTTTTCATAAAATATAAATTTAACCAAAAGTAACAATAATATGTTACCAAATGCTTTTTTATAAAAAATATATACCTGTATTTGTAGCTATAGTTTATCGAACTATCTTTTTAAAAAGACATGCGCAATAGAGGTCTTCCTTTGACATACATAGCGGAGTGAAAAAGTTACATCTAAAAAAATACAACATGAAAAAGGCTGCCTATTAGACAGCCTATATAAAACAAAAAAACTCCCCTTAAAGAAGAGGAGTTTTTTATCTATACCAAAGTATTATTTTTTATTCTGATCTTTCAAGCGCTGTTGTTCTTGTGCTTGTTCCATCATTTCTTGCATTTTTCTTTGCCATTTTCCTTGCGGACGCTTTTTCGTTTTATTCTCTTCGATTGTAGCTAAGATCTTTTCGTCTTTTACAATGTGGTTTTTAATTACATACATAATTCCAATTGTAATGGAGTTCGAGATGAAGTAGTACAACGATAAACCTGAAGCGTAGTTATTAAAGAAGAATAACATCATAATCGGTGATACATAAATCATGATCTTCATGATTTTACTCATATCTGGCATCCCTTCTTGTGTTGGTTGAGCCATTTGTTGATCTCCTGTAGTCATCTTCATATAGAAGAAAATTGCAATTGACGCTAATAATGGGAATAAACTCACGTGATTACCATAGAAAGGAATATTAAATGGCAATTGTAACACAGAGTCATACGATGATAAATCATCTGCCCATAAGAAGCTCTTTTGTCTTAAATCAAATGAAGACGGGAAGAATTGAAACAACGAGTAGAAGATTGGAATCTGTAACAAGGCTGGAATACAACCTGCCATCGGATTCACACCTGCTTTAGAATACAATTTCATTGTTTCTTGTTGCTTCTTCATTGGATCATTCTTGAACTTTTCATTCAATTCATTTACCTCTGGGCGAATCATTTTCATTTTCGCTTGAGAAACGTATGACTTATACGTCAACGGTGAAGTAAATAAACGAACTAAAATCGTCAATACAATGATACCAATACCGTAAGGTAAGAAACTAGTCAATAATCCAAATACTGGGATAAATAAGAAACGGTTAATCCATCCAAAAATTCCCCAACCTAATGGTACAATATTGTCTAAGTTACGATCGTATGATTTTAATATTTTGAAATCAGATGGTCCAAAATACCAATTCATGTCATAGTTTAACTCTCCATTGCTATAGTTCAACGGAATAACACTCGCAAATTGTTTCGTAAATACCGTATCTACTTTTTCATCAGCCACTAAATTTTTCGTGTTTAATGTTGCTGTTTCAAAGTTCTTATTAGTCAATAAAACAGAAGTGAAAAAGTGTTGTTTATACGCGATATACGAAACGTCTTTCAACTCCTTAGTATCATCTTTACTAGACTCACTTAGGTTGTTGTCTTTTCCTTTTTCGTGTTCATAGTATAAACGAACGTATCTATTTTCATACGCAATACTTTTCTCATTGCGGTATGTTTTCATTTCCCAGTTTAATTCTGGTGTTTTTGATGCGTCAACGATTTTGCTCAATCCTTGTGTACGGATAGAAAAATCAAGCATATAATCATTCGGTTTCAATACATAACGATACTCTAAAAACTCTGTTTCAGAAGCTTTTAAACGCATAGCTAATACTTGATTTTCACCTTCTTTAGTTAAAGTAGGTTCAAAATATAAGTCTTCTGTATTGAAAACTCGATTATCAGTAGTGTGTAATTGTAAATTGAATTTTGCGTTATGATCTTTGATCAAAGCAACGATTTCATTTGAATCTTTGCTAAATCTCTTGAAATCATTTACAACAACATGAGATAATTTCCCTCCTTTATTATCAACTTCAAGTGTAAGTAAATCTGATTTTAAAGTTGTAGTTCCTCCTTTAGCTGCTGGTAACATAGCACTATAAGCAAAAGGACCGAATGTAGCGCGAACTTGTTCCGATTGTAAAGAATCTCCAGCTACTGGTTCTTGAAGTGCTTTCTCAAATGTAGCGGATTGTTCTTGTTTAACGATTTCTTTCTCTGCTAATTCAGTATCTTTCTTGATAGACTCTTGCTCTTTGTTGATGTTATTCAACATCATCCAAATCAGCAATCCTGCAATAATCACAAAGCCTATAATACTGTTACGATCTAATTTTTTTTTCTCCATTACTTAGTTTGTAAGTGATAAAATTTATGATATAAAAAAGTCGATTGATTAGTTTGTTTTATAATCAATCGCTGCTTTTACAAAATGAACAAAAAGTGGGTGCGGTTTCGCTACCGTACTTTTATACTCTGGGTGGAATTGAACCCCAACGAAGAATGGATGTGTATCCAACTCTACAATTTCGATTAATCCTGTTTCTGGATTCCATCCTGAAGCGGTTAATCCTGCTTTTTCGAAATCTTCTAAATATTGGTTGTTGAATTCATAACGGTGACGGTGACGCTCATTGATCATACTGTCTCCATAGATTTCAAATACTTTAGAACCTTCTTTTAATTTACAATCCCATCCTCCTAAACGCATGGTACCTCCTTTATCTGTAATATCTTTTTGGTCTTCCATAAAAGTAATTACTGGATATTGTGTACTCTCGTTTACTTCGGTTGTATTGGCTGTTTGGTATCCCAGAACGTTTCTAGCATATTCAATTACCGCCATTTGCATTCCCAAACAAATTCCCAAGAAAGGAATTTTGTTTTCTCTTGCGTATTTTACTGTTTCAATTTTTCCTTCAATACCACGTGATCCAAACCCTGGAGCTACTAAAATAGCATCTAAGTTTTTCAATTTCTCACTTACATTTGTTGCTGTAATTAAATCAGACTGAATCGTGATGATATTTACTTTGGCTTGGTTTTGTGCACCACCGTGAACTAAAGCTTCTAAAATTGATTTATATGAATCTTGTAATTCAACGTATTTTCCTACTAAACCAATGTTAACTACATGGTTAGGGAATTTTAAGCGGTGAATAAATTCATTCCATTTCACTAAATCTGGCGTTTGTTTTTCAGGTAAGTCTAAGCGTTTTAAAGCTACTTTATCTAACCCTTCTTGCAACATCAAATTAGGTACGTCATAAATCGTTTCCGCATCAATAGATTGGATTACAGCTTCTGGTTTTACATTACAGAATTGTGCTAATTTTTGACGAATTTCAGCGCTTAAATTATGTTCTGTTCTACAAACTAAGATATCCGCTTTGATTCCGCTTTCCATCAATGTTTTCACAGAGTGTTGTGTCGGTTTTGTTTTCAACTCCCCTGCTGCTGCCAAATAAGGAACTAAAGTAAGGTGAACCACAATAGCATTGTTGTCCCCTAATTCCCATAACAATTGACGTACAGATTCGATATACGGTAAAGATTCAATATCCCCTACAGTACCCCCAATTTCTGTAATTACGATATCATAGTCTCCTGTTTTACCAAGTAACTGCATGCGATCTTTAATTTCATTGGTGATATGAGGAACCACTTGAACTGTTTTTCCTAAAAACTCTCCTCTTCTCTCTTTTTCAATAACAGATAAATAGACACGTCCTGTTGTTACATTGTTTGCCTGAGAAGTTGGAACATTCAAAAATCGCTCATAGTGACCCAAATCTAAATCCGTCTCTGCTCCATCATCCGTTACGAAACACTCTCCATGCTCATACGGATTTAATGTACCAGGATCCACATTAATATACGGATCGAATTTTTGAATTGTTGTAGAATAACCTCTCGCTTGCAACAATTTTGCCAGCGATGCTGCTATAATTCCTTTTCCTAAGGATGACGTAACGCCCCCTGTTACGAAAATATACTTAGCTTGTCTCATTTATATTTATTTGTTGTGTTGTAAAGAATAAAACTTGGCAAAAATACAACATTTCCAGCTATTCTTCTAATTTTAAAAGTCGTAAAATAACTTTAAAATTTACTCGTTTCTATATAAAGCGATTAGCAAATGAAATCTTCTCTAATTGCCTTATTTAATTCAATTAATTCCACGCAATTGATTATTCTCATCACCTCATCGCCTTACCTTCTCATCGCCTCACCTTCTCATAACCCTTCACTCTTAACCTTCTCCCTACCGATCCAAACGCTTATCAATAATTCGATCGAAATAATCCTGAACAAAAGCCTTACACTTCATTTCTAACTCTTCCATTTCTTTATTCTTGTTTTGGATTAAATTGTGCTCCAATCCTTTGTCATTGATTGCATAGAATCCCGTTACTTCTTTTCCATTAAAGCGAACAATATAGTTTCCTTCTTGGTATGTATATTCATTTCCTCCATAGTTAATTGTAAAAGGTTTGACGATTGTATCGTTTAACAAGCTTCTTCCCCAACTTCTAAAAGGTTTATCATATCCAATCATATCTAATAGCGTTGGATAAATATCGATTTGTTGTGCCAAGGACTTATCTACTCCTTTGTAACGTTCATCAGCCGTATAGAATAAAATAGGAACTGCTGTGCGATTCACCAATTTTCTATATTCATCATAATCAATTTGATTGGTATGATCCGCTGTAATTACAAAAATCGTATTCTTAAACCAAGGTTCTTTGCTACTTTCCTCAAAGAAACGTTTAAACGCATAATCAGTATACCCTACGGTTTGGTGAATTTGTTGATTCCCTTTTGGAAATTTCCCTTCATATTGACTAGGCACTTGAAAAGGTTCATGAGAAGAAACCGTAAATAACGTTGCAAAGAATGGTCCTTTTTTCTCGTTTAATGTTTTACGCATGTATTGGAAGAAAGGTTCATCCCAAATTCCCCAAGTTCCATCAAAATCATCGTCATTGTTGTATTCTGTTTTTCCGTAATAATGGTCATATCCCAAGATATTTCCAAATCCTAAGAATCCCATCGAACCATTTGGTGCTCCATGGAAGAAAGACGTATCATATCCTTTTGATTTCAATGTAGAAACCAACGATTCAATATTTTGTTTTGGAAATGGCGAAGATGTAAAAGCATCTTTAAATGAAGGAATTCCTGCAATAACAGAAGATACACCGTGAATAGACTTGTAGCCATTAGCAAAAGCATTCGGAAAAATCAAACTGTGTTGTGCTAAGGAATCAATAAATGGAGTATAGCTTTTGAAATTGGGAATATTCATATCTTGATTAAAAGCGCCAATATATTCTCTGGCATAACTTTCCGTAATAAACAAAACGATATTCGGTGTTGATGGATCCGTAGAATAGTACTGTTTTGTTCCACTAACATAGCGATTCAATGTCGCCTCATCCATATACTCTACTTTCTTGAAACTCGTTTTACCGATGGTGCGCAAAATAGCAAAAGGCGTATTCAATACGATATCGGCGTGTTCTGGTTTTTCCACATGGCGATTGGCATCAATGATATTCAATGGGCGTGTTGTTTTCTTTAAATCTCCACGTACACCCGCAATAAATCCTACCCCTACAATAACGATAATACAAGCACTTGAAATAAAGTAATTCTTTTTGCTCTCTACTTCTAGTGTTTGCGTAAATTTTACTCGCTTATACAAAAACACCCATAAAACGCAAAGTGCAATACACAAAGCAAATACATGCCAATAGTTCACCAAGAAGTTCAAGAATAACTGTCCTTTATTTGATTCGTGTTCTAAGCTATCAAATACAGCAATTGTGGTACGAGCATATATAAAGCGGTAATAAATAAAATCTATAAAATTGGTTGCATAGGCCAATAAATTGGGAATGATATAGCTCCAAAAAACAACCTTTTGGTATCCTTTCGATGTACTTTTAAAGATTGGCACAATAGACAACAAAATGAATAAAATGTTGACATAAAAAATAGCCATTCTATCAAAGGTCAATCCGTGATAAGCCAGTTTCATAAACTGTCCTGCAGAATCAACGGCAAGCAAATCACTATTGTAAAAATAGAATAAAACTCGCGCTATAAAGTAAAAAAAGAATGCTAAAAAAAGTCGATATGCAAATACCAACATTTCATTTAATCTGAAGCGATTTGAAAGCATGATAGGTTCCTCATTTAAAAATTGAAATACAAATTTAATTATTTCTAGGGCTTTAGCTATGAGATAACACAATTCTTTTTGTCTTTTCGCTTGGAATGCTATGGATTGAGGGGTATAAAAAATAAACCTCGTCTAAAAAGACGAGGTTTATTTTGACATTATTTACGTTTTTCCCTGTACACAAACACTGCTAAAAGTCTATGTTCTGATTTACTTATCCTCTTTTCCAAAAGCCATTAAATCTTTTCCTTTCAATGCAGATGCCACTAAATCAGGCAGACGATCAGGAGTACAAGCAAAGCAAGCAATACCTAGTTTACTGATTTCCTTTCCTAAATTCTCATCATAATCTGGTTTACCTTGATCAGTCAAAGCTAATAAAGTAATCACTTTAACCCCTTCTTGGTGCATTTCATTCAAACGACGTAGTAGTCCCTTGCGCACCCCACCTTCATATAAATCTGAAATCAAGATGAAAATAGTTTTACGCGGATTCTCAATCAAAGTTTGACAATAAGCAACCGATTTATTGATATCGGTTCCTCCACCTAATTGTACACCAAACAGCATATCCACAGGATCTTGACGGCATAATTCAGTCAAATCAGTCACTTCCGTATCAAAGGCAACCACATGCGTATCGAGTGCTGGCATACTCGCAAAAATAGATCCCATAACAGAGGAATAAATAATCGAATCTGCCATGGATCCACTTTGGTCAATATCCAAAATAACCGTCCAGCTCTTTTGCTTTTGACTACGTTCAAAGAAATAAAACTTTTCAGGAATTAGTCGCTTAGTCTGAACATCGTAATTTTTTAAATTGCGATTAATTGTTCTTTTCCAATCCGTTGAAGCAAAATTAGGAATGGGCGAATGGGCTTTTTTATTTAAAGCTCCCGTAACTGCACGACGCATATCTTGCTCCATTCTTTTCATGATTTCATCGACGACATTGCGCACGAGTTCTCGCGCTGTTTCTTTCGATTTTTCAGGGATTTGACCTTTTAGCGCCAACAGTGTTCCCACCATGGCCATATCTGGTTTTACATTTTTCAGTGTTTCTGGTTCAAATAACAATTTTGTCAACCCTTTGCGTTCAATAGCATCAGATTGAATCACACTAACGACATCTTCTGGAAAAAAAGTACGTACATCCGTTAACCACTTGGCTAAATTAGGCGCTGAGGCACCTAATCCTGCGCCTTTTCGACCACTTTTCCCTTCTTCAGTACGATTGTAAATTGCCGCTAAAGCAGCATCCATAATAGATGCTTTTTCATCGAGCGCTACTTGTTGCAAAGCCCGTGTATCTTCCCCTAAAATCAATCGCCAACGCGTTGTATTTTTATTTTCTTGTTCCATTGCCTTCTCTTTTCTATAGCTAAACTTCGATTAAAACTCAAAGTCAAAATCGTTCAATTCATCTAGTTTTTCTGCTTCTGCCTGTGTTAATTCACCTTGTAATGCTTCAGCGGTCTCTTCTTCACCTGTTCCCCAAATATCTCCGAGTAATTCGGCAATACTATTCTTTTGATTAGGTTCAAACGCTCCAAAAGCTCGGCGTAAAAAAACAACAGAACGCAAAAACTCTTCCTCATCCAACTGAGCGATATACTGATCGAGTTCCCTCCACAACATTGTTCTAGACAAGAGCGCATAGCGATTTCGTCCAGATAGCCCTTCAAACCAACCAGCACCCAAATCTGCGGGAACCCCTGGCGATAAGCGACGCGAAACTTCTTTTGCACAATCTTCTTCATCCGCTAAATTGTGTTCCAATAAAATTGAAAAAGCTCCTCCCGATAGTTTGGTATTTAAATCATCGCGCCAAGCCACTTGATGGAGTTCCTTTTGCCAAGATTCTACATCGACAATTTCGTATTGCTGTTGTGTAATTAATTCCATCACATTAATCGCCTTCATCATTTCTGTCGCCGCTTTATCATCACATGAAGCCGCTTCTTGTACCAATAGAGCCGCACGCAAGAACAACTGCTGTAAAATTGGTACTAAAGGCTCTAAATTAAACTGACGCAAATCACCATACTGAATCAATACTGCTAATTCATGAGCAGCATAAGCTGTCGCTTTAAAATCAACTGCTTCAACCAAAAGCGCTTGTAATGTACGCAATGCATTTTCAAAAATATGCGTCAATTGACACTCGCACGCTAAGCGAATAATTTGAGCAGCCAAAGCAAGATCTGTGCAGTCTGCCAATTGTTCCCTCAATTGATAAGCTGCTGCTATCTCAAGTGTTTCTCCTTTTAGATTGGATTCCACAATTTCTATTTCTACTTCTGGCGTCCATTGTAATTCCCACTTTTCAGACCAAGTCGCATTATCTTGATGGGTGCGAATTGGTTTAGCAAAGTGAATATCCAACACAGCTAAACGATGTAAAAAAGTAGAGCGATTTAAATCAATATATGCTGCTTCTGTTGATTTAACTTTAAAGTTTTCTCGTAAATCTAAGCTCAGTTCTTGCGCCACAGCAGATTTATATTGGGTTAACTTCAATCGTTTCAACTCTTGATTGACGTTTACTTGTACTGGCGTTTGGCTTACCCCTTCAGGTAAGAAACCAATAGCCGTTCCAATATCAATGCGGTTAATGGCTTCTGCTACAGGTGCAAGTTCTCCTCCACCAAAGCAAGTAATTACGGCATCGTGTAAATCTTCTAAAACAGGGAATGCTCCACCGCGCATAGCTGTCAAAGCTTGTGCTAATCGCACCGCTTCTATCACGCTTGCAGAAGAAGCATTATTTCCCATCTCTCGCATCGTTTTCGCTACTTTAGAAAGGTAAATAGCGGCTAAATCCTCCAATTTATTTTGCGTCATTGCTTGCCACATCAACTCAAAATAATAAGGTGCCCTATTCCCAGCTCCATATCCCATTCGACTGCTGAGACGCAGGTAAGAATACGGCATAAGCGTCAATTGAGCGTCTACTGTTGGAATCTTTTTCAGCTCTTGATCTGTCAATGCAGGTAGGTCTAAATCCAAACCTAAAACGTGATAAGCTCCAACAATTACAACAATATCTTCGGGTTTAAATCCCTCTGTAATTGCACGTTGAATCTCACGACGCATATGTGCTTCTCGAATCAGATTGTAAGAAAAATCATAAGGTGCGTCCTCATATTCTTGATTAACCACCAATTCACGCATTGCTCCTGATTGATAAATCAATCGCTCACGAAAAGCATCTGTATTTAAATTATGTTCAAAATCGCGTTCCCAATAATGCTCATAATCCGTTTCATCACTATGATGGGCAATCGCCTCATACAAACCATTGTGAAAGGTATAAAAAGCTTGTGCTTTTTCATCAACTTCACGCTTGCGTTCCTGTTGTAAACGCAACATAATTGGCGTAGGCAAATCAATAAAACGCACTTCCTTTTTGTTCTTCACTCCCCAATTAATTGCCTGATATTCGGGCGAATAAAAAGCAAAGGGATAAAGTACCGTTTCAATAGGTAATTCCGTTGTATACGCCAATAAAGCAATCGGAGGTTTTACCTCTTTTTGGGCCATAGAAACAATCATTGCAGTAGCATCCGAAGGGCCTTCAATCAAAATACACTTCGGTTTCTTTTCTTTTAGATACGCTAAAAGATGATGAGATGCTCCAGGCGAAAGATGTCTGACACCAAATATATTTACTTTTGCATTCATTTACCTTCGGTTAAGCATTCATCTCACTACAAGTATTGTATAGACCTCGCCACGATGCGCCTCTTTTTTTCATTACATTTTCTAAATATTCTTTCCAGACTAATTTGTCTTTATCCTCATCTTTGACTACAGCTCCCTGTAAGCCTGCTGCTAAATCCTCATCTGTGATTGTTCCATCGCCAAAACTAGCTGCCAAAGCCATGCTATTTGTAATCAAAGAAATGGCTTCTGCTGTAGAAATAACACCACTTGGTGATTTCAGCTTTTGTTTTTCATCTAAAGTGGCTCCTTGACGCAACTCACGGAAAATCGTAACAATCTTCTCAATGGCCTCCTGGTTAGGTAAAGTAGCCTTCAATTGATAGCTATTGGAAATTTCAGCCACGCGTTTGGTAACAATGGATACTTCGGTTTCTAAATTTGCTGGAGCTGGTAAAACGATGATATTAAAACGGCGTTTTAAGGCGGAGGACATATCATTTACACCTCTATCTCTTGTATTTGCTGTCGCTATAATTGAAAACCCGCGTTGAGCGGCTAATTCATTTCCCAATTCAGGAATGGCAATGTTCTTCTCCGAAAGAATTGAAATTAAAGCATCTTGCACTTCAGAAGCACAACGTGAAATTTCTTCAAAACGCGCCACAGACCCTGTTTCCATCGCTCTGTAAATCGGACTTTTAATTAACGCTTCATTGGAGGGACCATTAGCCAACAACATAGCATAATTCCAGGAATAGCGAATTTGTTCTTCGCTTGTTCCTGCTGTTCCCTGTACCACTTTGGCAGAATCCCCACAAATAGCTGCAGTTAAATTCTCTGATAACCATGATTTTGCCGTTCCTGGCTCACCAATTAACAAAAGCGAACGATCGGTTAGCAAAGTCGCAATGGCAATTTCTACCAAGCGATTATGCCCAATATATTTAGGCGTGATTTCCGTTTTTCCAGCTTTTCCTCCAACAATAAATTTTAAAACTGCTTTGGGTGAAAGCTGCCAGCCCACAGGTTTTTCAACATTTTTATCTTCCTCTCTTAAAGCTTCTAACTCATGCGCATATAATTGCTCCGCTGGTAATCTCAGTATATCTTGTTTTGTATCTGTCATTTTTTATCGTATAAATAATTAAACTTATTTTGCTATTTCTTCAGCAATTTGGTTGTAGATATCAACCTTTTTCTTCTCGAACATCTCCTTAAATTTAGGCGCATACTCTTTGGGAAATTGCGTCCAAAATCCGTTATTCATCAAGCGATAAAGGGCGTAATAATACGAGTTTTTCGGGAAGCGATCCATCGCTTTATAAATCACTTCAAAGCGATCTTTTACTTGTCGCTCCATCAGCAATTCAAAGATTGTAATTTGCTCTTCTGGCGCAATTTGAAGTGTTAACTCCTTCAATAGTTTGTCCAACTCTTTGTTTATTGGCTCTACTGTATGCAGGAGCAATAGCACTTCGTTATATGTATTATCCCAACGAATTTTACCGTCAAAGTATCCAAACAACAACGGAATCCAGCGTCGATCTATTTTATCCCCTGTAACTTGTATTGCTTCTGTATTTTGATAATGATAGCCATACACATCAGTATACACATGAAAAAGAGCAGTTGGCGTAATCAGGGCTTTGTCTTTGCCAAATCGTGGACCGAATATATCATATACCTTTTCAGGAGTATAAAATTGTACAGCCACTTCCATATAATCAAACCACCAACGCGATTGGTATTCGCTACTAAACGCTCTGTGGATGTGCTGTTCATAAAACTCCAATACCTGAGCCTTATCGTAGGTTTTTAAACAAGCTTCAATGGCAAAGAACAAATTGCTAACACTGTAATTTAGAAAGGCCTTTTTCGCTGTTAATACTATCCCCAACTGTTTATTCGTGATTACTTGAGCTAAAAAAGCGAATACTTCGGGTTGTCCCTTTTCTTTCAACACATCCAAATGGAGAATGAATCGCTCTACAGCTTCCCCCACTTTCTTATCTTCTGTCTCTTGATCGAGGGCTATAAGCGTTTCAAAAGCTCCCACCACTTGATCCATTACTTCTGCAAAGAAGAAAGGCATAGAGGAAGTGGATAATGCTTTGGTAACCAATTGAAGGTTCGTTTTATTTTTTGTATTTTTCACGTAAACGTCTTTCAGTTTTTCAAGACTACTTTGGGTATTCAGTACAGCCAAAGCTTGGTAAACCGCTTCTCGAACTAATTTGTTCTTGTCCTCTGCTAAACTGATAATAAGGGGCTCGTGTTTGACATCTACACTTAAAATTGTTATTGCTTCTGCCTGTAAAGCAGGCAAAGATTCAGCCATAATAGTATCTATCACCGTTTGTAAGTCGCTATACCCCAATAGGGCAAGTAAACGCAATCGCCTAACCTGTTCAGTTTTATCTTCGTATTTAAATCCTTCGACCAAAAAGTAAAGCATTGGTTTTCCAATACTTGGAATAATCGTTTCTTCAACATATTCACACAGTTCGCTATACTTATCCGCCAAAGCTATATTTAAATATTGAAAAGTACGTGAATCTTGGAATAGATTGCGCTCAAAGGCATCTTTTAAAACTTCCAATCGCCCCGAATTAGAAATCGTTAAAGCCTCTATTACTGGTTTCAACTGTAGATAAGAATACGTGGTACTTATCTCCGCAATGGCTAAATTGGGTTGCTGTGTTGTTACTTCTGCCTCCTCTACAGTAAATTCCCCTTGTGTATACAATACAGCATACAGCAAATTGGAAAGATTCATCAATTTTTCTGCGGATTCTTGCGTATCTGCTTGAATTAAATCTTCAATATCTGTAGCCATTTTTTTAAAAACGGGAGCTTTTTCTCCTAATTTACTCAATACAGCGATGTGTTTTTGCAAACGAGGATCGCCTTTAGCAAATTTACTTCCCGCTATAAATAAGCGATTTATTTCTTGTTGGAGGTCATATAAGGGTTGAATTCTCATGCTAATTTTGTTTCAGGTATTAATACAATAGTCTTACAATTTTGTTAGGGGTAATCAAAGACAAGGGTTGAATAGAAAACAAACCACGTTGTACATCATTATTCACCATGGCCGTTAAGGTATACCCTTTGGCAGCTGCGGGCAAGATTGACTTTAAATTCGAAGAAGGCAGGCCTGTTTCACCGGGTAGATCTTGCAAAGTCAACTTATTGCCTAGCGCATCTTCCACTACCAGATGCTCTCCCATCAAGTACGCTTTTTCTAGCGCAAGAAGAACCACTGGATTCTTATCCATCAACGGATTTTTAATGGTGTTTTTCACCTCTTTAATCGTTTCTGCAAAATTGATACTACCAAAAGCGTGAATCACAGCTAAGTCTTCTTGAGTTAATGCACGTGCGTTGGTATTTTCTGCTTCCCAACGAACGCGTGGGTTTTGATCCCCTGGATAGATGTAAATTTCATTGAGTTGTAAGACCTCAAAATTACTATTGTCCTCTTTGATGTATTTGGTAGCACGATATGGACGATAATTTTTCGTTTTGTATATTTTTCCCGTTTTTAGATTAAGCCATATGCCTTCATCTACATATTCCCTACGCGCAAAGTGATCAAAGCTCGTAAAAGACAACTGAAGCAAATTCGCATTCTCCTCATAAAGACCATATTGCATCAACTCAATTAAAGTCCAAGTATAACCTATTTGCTCTTCAATAGCAGATGCTAAATCAGGAGTTGCTTCGGGATCTTCTTTGCGCTTATTTAAATACTCCGTACTTTTTTTCAGCAAAGCTGAAATAAAATTCACTTGATCAATCACACCAGTATATTCTTCTTCGCGTACTGCGTCTAGTTCTAATAACAGATGATTAAAGGCTGTTTGAATTCCATTGATATAATAGTTTCCTAGCTCTTTAATTTGAACAGCAAGTGCTCTTTTCATTTTAGTATCCAAGCTAGATAACCCCGTTAATGTAATGTCTTTGAGTATTTTTTGAGCCAATTCAATTCCTGTCAACTGAGCCTCTACTTTTTTACTAAAAGCTGCTTTATTGATTTTTTTAGGTTTCTCTGCTTTTTCTTTGATTGATTCTTTAAGTTGTGCCTTTTTCTCCTGTTTCTTTTCTATTTTATCGCGTTTTGACGCGATATCTTCTGGAATTTCTGCAATTTCAAATGCCGTACTCTTTTCATCATAGGCATACAGTAAACCAAGGGCGTGTTTACACGGAAACTGTCGACTTGGACAGGTGCATCGAAATACAGGATTCATCGCATCTACATAATCTGCTGAACAACGATAAGGATTTTTACCACTTCCTGCGCATTCACCCCAAATAAGGTTCTGTTCCGCTGAAATTTGCAAATTCGAAAATTTGTTCTTCTTCAAAAGATCACGCCCATTTTTTGCCGCAGCAGCATTGGGGGCAAGCTCCTCAATTTTATTTTGTGTTATTTCCATAGCTTACTACTATCGTATATTTAATTGCATTTTTTACTTGTTGTTAAAGATAGAATATTCCCCTAATTTGGCACAGCGAACTCCCATCTTTCAACAAATTTATTATTCGTTTTACTACTGAAATTTTCGTCGTTTTTTCGCATAAAAAAAGTCAGAAGAACAAACTTCCGACTTTCTCTTATTTAAAACAATCCCTGTTTTTAGTGACTATGTCCACCGCCACCTTCATTCTTAATCAAATGGCTTTGTAAATAGTAAGCTCCTTGGGTTACAATACTATATTGATCAGGTACAGCTTCGATGATATCTACTTGGGTGAATCCCAATTCCTTTACGCCTGTTTTCACTTCTACACGTTTGTAGTGAAAATGTTCTTCATGCGCTTCACCTTCCTCAGCAATAAAGATAAATTCTCGTCCATCTGCTTTGATAACGGCTTCATTTGGCAAGGCTTTTACCGTTTTTTCTCCAACATCAATCAAAGCATTTACATATAATCCAGGAATCAGATTATCCGGCACTTGCTCAATATTTGCGTGAGCAATAACCGTTTTAGTTCCTGGTTCAAACGCTTTCCCAATACTAAAAATAGTAGCTGTTACTTCTGCTTTGTTGATATTCGTCAAATTAAAAGATACCTTTTGTCCTTCATGTACATAAGGCAAATCTTTTTCGTAAATCTTTAGATCCAAATGTATTTTAGAATTATCCACTAAAGAAAACAACGTTTGTCCATTCACTATATTCGTGCCAATTCGAATCGGAATTGCGGATACGTTTCCACTAATTGGTGCGACAATTTTTAACGTTCGAGAAGAACCTGCTCCTACCAAAGACAACTGATTGGTCAGCGATTGATAACGCGATTTCTCAATATTCAATTCTGATTTAGTCTTCTGATAGGTCTTTTCTGAATTGACATTCTCTGCTCGAAGTGTTTGTTGACGCTTATATTCCAAGTCTAAATACTCCAAATTATTCTTTGAAATCTGGTAGTCTTCTTGCAATTTTATATACTCTGGACTATCCGCAATGGCCAATACCTGTCCTTTATTCACACGATCACCAATATTAACGAGGATCTGCGTAATGGTTCCACTTAAAAAAGTAGTGACATCTGCCTGATTTTGAGGCGGTAATTCCGTTTGTCCATTGACTTTAATTACATCCGATAGATTCTTGTCTTCCAACTGCCCTAATACAATACCGGCGGCCTTTTTCTGTGCGCTATTTAGTTCAACTTCTTTCCCTGTATTTTCCTCCTGCTCTTCTTCTTGCGTTACAACAGTTTCTTCCGTTGTTGTTTTAGTTTGACAACTAGTAAAGAAAATCGTTCCAAAAACAAATAAAGCTATATATATTCTTTTCATTTTAAATTCGAATTATTGGTTAACTAAATAATGAAGGGCATTGTGTCCCAAATTATATTGCAATACAGCATCTAAGTAATTAATCTGTATGTTCAATGCGGTTTCCATCGATTGGATATACTCCACATAGGAGATATCTCCATTATTGTACGATTTATTCGCGTGATCTTGGATGATGGAAGCATTCAATAACGCACTCTCTTTATAATAATCAATTACAGATTGTTGCGCACTGATAATTTCCAACTGCTGCTGAACCGATTCACTCAACTGCTTGTGCAAATAATTCTTTTCTAGTTCGGCTTGTTCCAAGCTGTACTTCATGGCTTTTATTTTTTTGGACTGACTGCCAAAGAAGATTGGAATACTCAGTCCTACCGTATAACTCGGAATACGCAATTCTCGTCCATAATTTGTTCCATTTGCTCTTAGTCCAGCTTCCGATTCAATCGAATAACCAAGCGTTACATCAGGTAAAAGCAAGGATTTTTCTAACTTACGTGTAGCCTCCACGCGTTCTATTTCCTTATTGGCTAATTGCAAGCTATTATTTTCCTCTAAATTCAAATCAGCCCACGGATCATGTTCATCGTATATCAATTCACGTTCACTCAATTCAAAATCCGTTTCTAAGTTTAAAAAGGTTTTAATTTTCGACTTTTCATTTTGTAAAAACGTAGTATTCTGCGTAATTAAAACACTAATTTCCTGTTCTTTGGCTTGGGCTACATTACTTTCCATCAACGTTGTTTCTCCCGTTTCATAACGCAATTTTGCAGATTTAGAAAAGGCCTTTAACAGCGTAAATTGTTGTTCTAGTAATTTCTTTTTTGATTGTGCATACAGGATATTTTCCCATGTTTGTTTTATTTCAAATTCGACTGCAATCGTTTTTCCTTGCAATTGAATTTCAGCGCTTTCATACTCCTTTTGCAAGATATTTTTCTTTTTCCCGTAGGTAAAAGGACTTAGGGCTTGAGAAACGTTTAAGCTCATGTCTCGTTGTGCTTTTCCATTGAGGTAACCATACCCCATAGATACTTCTGTTTTAGGGATATCATAGGCCGTTTTAACGAGTTGCTCCTGACTCAATACATTGGCTCTAGAAGCTTGTAAGCTTTGGTTATTCTCACGTGCTAATGCTAAAGCCTCATCTAGGGACAATCGCTTTACTTCTTGTGCTTGTGCTCCACCTACAGCTAAAAATGCAAGTAAGGTCAAACTAAGAGTTTGTATTTTTGTTGGTTTCTTAAACCCTCTTTCTTCGTAATAATAAATAATCGGTAAAACGATCAACGTCAATAACGTCGCTGTTATTAGCCCACCAATTACCACTGTCGCCAATGGTTTTTGTACCTCAGCACCAGCACTTGTGCTCAATGCCATCGGTAGGAATCCCAAAGAAGCAACTGCAGCCGTTAACAATACGGGACGCAAGCGAATTTTGGTTCCTTCTATAATTCGTTCATATAAATCCATTCCTTGTTCTTTTAGTTGATTAAACTGACCAATCAATACAATACCATTCAATACTGCCACCCCAAATAAAGCAATGAAGCCAACACCTGCGGAAATACTAAAAGGCATATCTCTCAACCACAGCGCTGCTACACCTCCAATAGCGGATAATGGAATTGCGGTAAAAATAATTAAGGATTGCTTCACTGATTTAAAGGTAAAATACAGCAAAACAAAGATGAGCGCTAAAGCGATAGGAACGGCAATCATCAAGCGATTAGTTGCTTCCACTAAGTTTTCAAACTGCCCTCCATAGGTAAGATAATAGCCATCAGGTAACTTTAACTGAGCATCTAATTTAGCTTGAATATCGTGTACAACACTCTTAACATCGCGTCCTTTCACATTGAATCCCAATACAATGCGTCTTCTTCCATCTTCACGGCTAATTTGCTGTGGTCCATCTTCATAATCAATATCAGCCAACTGACTCAATGGAATCTGTTGTCCATCTGCAAGAGGAACAAAGAAATTCTTTAGGTTTTCAATATCTGATCTCGATGCCTGATCCAAACGAACCACCAAATCAAATCGCTTTTCTCCTTCATATACTAATCCAGTGGTTTCACCAGCAAATCCCGCGCGAATAATCTGACTGATATCGGCGATTTTCAATCCGTAAAGCGCCAATTTATCCTTGTCATATTTAATCGAAATCTGCGGTAAACCCGTAACGCGTTCTAGTTTCGGACTTGAAACTCCAGGAACATTGGCAATCATACCATTAATCTCATCACCAATACTCGCTAAACGATCCAAATCTTCACCAAATACTTTGATGGCAACGTCACTGCGGACTCCCGTCATTAATTCATTAAAACGCATCTGAATGGGCTGAGAGAACTCAGTCGTAACACCTGGAATTTGCTCCAGAGCGGCTTCCATTTTATCAATCAATTCTTCTTTTGTTGTAGCTGATGTCCACTCTTTTTTCTCTTTGAGGACAATAATCATATCCGCTGCTTCCATCGGCATTGGGTCGGTAGGAATTTCCGCACTTCCAATTTTGGAAATCACCATCTTTACTTCCGGAAAGTTCTCCATCAAGATTTGCTCTGCTTTGGTCGTTGTTTCAATTTCTTGAGACAGCGAACTTCCCGAAGAAATAATAATATGCGTTGCTAAATCTCCTTCATCTAAGGTAGGGATAAACTCCCCTCCCATTTTACTAAACACGACTAAAGCTAAGGCGAATAAACCAAAGGCAATAACCAAAACGAATCGCTTGATTTTGAATGCTTTTTCTAAAATTGGTTTATAAATGCTATAGAGTTTATCAATTAATTTATCACTAAAGTTTGGTTTGGTTTTACCCGCTTCTTTCTTCAAGAACAAAGAAGAAGCCATCGGAACATAGGTCAAAGAAAGAATAAACGCACCTAAAATAGCAAAAGACACCGTCATCGCCATAGGTCCAAACATTTTTCCTTCAATTCCCGTTAAAGCTAAGATTGGAAGGTAAACAATCAGAATGATAATCTCTCCAAAAGAAGCACTCGTTCTGATTTTTGAAGCCGCACTATACACTTCCTCATTCATCTCTTGCTGGGTGAGCTTCCTATTCTTTCCTAGATGCAGTCGATGGACAATGGCTTCCACAATAATCACAGCCCCATCAACAATAAGTCCAAAGTCAATCGCTCCCAAACTCATCAAGTTTCCACTGACCCCAAACAGCTTCATCAAACTGATGGCAAATAGCAAGGACAACGGAATTACAGAAGCTACAATTAGTCCTGCACGCCAATTTCCAAGTAGTAAAACCAAAACAAATACTACAATTAAGGCTCCCTCAATTAAGTTTGTTTGAATGGTATTTACTGTTTTATCAATCAACTTAGTACGATCAATAAATGGCTCAATTGCAACCCCTTCAGGCAGTGTTTTTTCGATTTGCGTCATTTTCTCTTTGACCAATTTCACTACTTCCTGGGTATTTGCATTTTTCAGCATCATCACCATCCCACTTACATCCTCTCCTTTTCCATCTTTGGTTACGGCCCCATAGCGAATGCTACTTCCAATTTTAACCTCTGCTACATCGCGAATTAAAATCGGTGTACCATTTACTGTTTTAACCACAATTTTCTCAATATCTTCCATGGATTGCACCATTCCAATACTGCGAATAAAATAAGCATAGGGTTTTTTATCAATATAAGCACCACCCGTATTTTCGTTATTTTGCTCTAAGGCATCGAATATCTCGATGATGGAGGTATTCATACTTTTCAAGCGATCTGGCTGTACAGACACCTCATATTGCTTTAGATGCCCACCTAAGGTGTTAACTTCCGCCACTCCTTTTACCCCAATCAATTGAGGTTTAATAATCCAATCTTGAATGGTACGAAGTTCCATACTGTTGTATTGCTCCTCATACCCTTCTTTGGCATACACTACATATTGATAAATTTCGCCTAGCCCTGTACTCACTGGAGCTAACTCTGGCGTACCTACATTTTTAGGAATAACTTCTTCTGCCGCTTTCAGATTTTCATTAATCTGATTTCTAGCCCAATAAATATCGGTATCTTCACTAAAAACAACAGTCACCACACTTAATCCAAAACGACTAATCGAACGGAGTTCTGTAATATTAGGAATGGGTTTAACCGCTTGTTCAATGGGATAAGTAATAAATTGCTCTACCTCTTGCGTAGCTAACGTTGGCGAGCTTGTAATAATTTGTACCTGATTATTCGTAATATCAGGCTGGGTATCCATAGGTAAATTCATCAACGAGTAACTCCCTACTGCGATAAGTCCGAGTACAAAAAGTCCTACAATGAATTTATTACGAATACTAAATTGAATGATTTTATCTAGCATCTCTGTATAATTAAAACGTGAAAAAAGGCATCAATCTCTTTGAGATTAACGACAAGAATACGGAGTAACTATACGAGTTTAGGTGGTTGCCAGATACTGTATACTACAGGCTCTACAAAAGGATAAGGTAAAAGTGTTTTTTCAGTAACGACAAGTTGTACAACTTGTGGTACGGTGTAATTTGGCAGTGCTAAACTCACGGAAACAGCACAACATACACAAGCACAAAATGGAGAACAAGCATCAGCTACATGGTCTGCGTGTTGTTTTTCAACAACCGAAGTTGCAACCGTTTCTGTTGACACCACAGGAGAAACATATCTATCCGCACATGGATAGAAAGAAATAACCGCTATGGTTATTGCTAAAAGTAAAGATACTATGTACTTATAATGTTTCATCCCTACAAAAATAGCAAGACTTTTTTAATTTCCATACCTCCTCTCCTTCATTTGCAATGCAATTGCATCATTTTTTGCTCTCTTTCTCTTTACTACATCAACAAAACATAGGTATATAAAAAAAGTAACCTTTTCTGTCTTGGGAAAAGGTTACTTAGGACTTGTTGTTTTTGCATGTGATATGCAGGCTACTTTTGGGTATTATGTTTAATTGTTGTTTGCAATTATCGTACTTTGTTTAGTTCAAAACTCGTGCCAAAAACAATTCAGCGATTCAAAAAATTATATTTTTTGCAAAAAACAGCTCATTTTGAAACACATAATCCTAAAAATAAGTATCTTTGCTTTACTTATTTCGTACTTAGTACCGTTTATACTGCATCAATCTTCTACTTTTTTAGGAAATTTTCTACAAGGTGTGTCTCATACACCAATCAAGTTATTTTTTACATTTCCACATGCTCCTTTTACATCCGAATATGAATTCTCTTGGGATTGATCTGGTCGTCAACCAACTATTTATGCGTTGTTGCTACCCCATACAATCCAATACACTAATCCTTTATCTATTTAATTCTATATGGAACCATATTACATTTTTACTGGAGGTCCTGGTAGCGGCAAGTCTACTGTGCTCGAAGCCCTAGCTCGTTTAACTTATCCAACTGTACCTGAAGTAGGACGCGCTATTATTCAACAGCAAATGCAAACAGAAGGCAATGCACTGCCGTGGCTAAATAAGCAACGCTTTTTTGAGGCGATGTTTAATCAGTCCATTCTTGATTATCAATCGCAGACTCGTGAAACACCGCTATTCTTTGATCGAGGTTTACTCGACAGTATTGGATATGCGCGTTTGGAACACTTGGACATACAACCCAATCAGCTGTATATAGCCAAACAAATGCTTTATGCTTCTCCTGTATTTATCTTCCCGCCTTGGGAAGCTATCTACACCAATGACAAGGAGCGCAAACAAGATTTTGCCCTTGCCATTCAAACGTATGAAGTCATGCATGCAACATATAAAGAATTTGGTTATCAACTAGTTGAAGTTCCGTGTACTGCTATTGAAGAACGCGTCGAATTTATCCTTGAATATCTGCATTTAAAACCGTAGATGAGTTACCTTTGCACCCAAACAAACGAACGACTATTTTATTCTTCACTGTATGGAATTCGATATTATATTCTACCTGTGTATCATTGCTTTTTGCGCAGGTTTCATTGATGCTATTGCCGGTGGTGGTGGATTAATTCAAACGCCTCTAGGCTTAGCTCTACTTCCGAATATTCCTGTTTCTTCTGTTATTGGAACACTTAAAATTCCCGCTTTCTCTGGAACAGCTATTGCAGTGAGGCAATACTTGAAGCAAACAAACATCCAATGGTCTTACTTCCTTTTATTGGCACTCCTTTCTTGTGGAAGTGCTTTCTTTGGATCTTATGTGCTAACCATCGTCAATAATGATTTTATGAAGCCTCTGCTTCTAATTATCCTTATCGCGCTATGGGTATTTACCTATTTCAAGAAGGATTTTACCAAAAAACACCTCACGGAGATTACCAAACAAAAAAGATATACTTACGGGATTATTATTTCCCTCGTAATCGGTTTCTATGATGGGTTTATTGGCCCTGCAACGGGTACTTTCTTTATCATGGGATTTATCTTCCTCATTGGATTTGACTTCTTTAAGGCATCTGCCTATGCGAAACTCATCAACTTATTTACGAATCTAGGAAGTATTATCCTATTCTTAATCAAAGGGCAAATCCTTTGGTCTGTAGCCTTACCCATGGCGGTATGCAATGGAATTGGCGGGTATTTCGGTGCAAAAATGGCCATCCTAAAAGGACAACAATGGGTAAGGTATGTTTTCTTATTTATTATGTTGATTGCTATTTTTAGATTTGGATATGAGGTTGTTTTGGGGTGATCTATTCACACCATACTGTTCTTGAGTGATGGATGCGATTCTCACAAAGCACAAAAAAAGCAGCCTCTATAAAAGAAAACTGCTTTTCGTACAAACCTATAACTTTATGTATGAAGTTCTTCTTCAATTTTTTCTTGGTCTTTACTACTAATCCACAGCTGACCAATTTTAGATAGACGGATTCGCGTTAATACATCTTTTGTTCGACCATAATGATGGAACAACACATACAACAGAATCCCTATTCCTAGGATATTAATAAATCCGAAGATTATTTTATTTGCGGCTAAGATTGCATTGAGTTGCATAGCGCTTAGGTTGACATTTCCTCCAGACTGAATCAGCCATACATCATCCAAATACACAGCTAAATTACTCATACTCTGCAGTTGCAATTTATATTGCATCCAAGTGAATAGTGCACTAAAAATACCTAGAGAAATAAAGGTACGCCAAAGTAAAACGAAACCAATAAGACTCAACAAGCTAGGGATATCCAACTTATCCAGCGTATAGTACCAGATCACGATAAACAAAATACTCATACCCATTCCTTTAAAGAATTGAGGCAACAACCACAGGTTATAGTTTAATTCGGGTACCATGAAAAAATACATCATCACGGTATAGAGCATAAAAGAAGCAAATCCCAAGAAAGTCAATAAGCGGATAGGCACTAAACGATTGAACCACTTATAAGCGATGATAGCCCCGACTAATAGCCCTGGAATCATCATAATATTGAGTGAAGCATTAGTTAAAGCATTATAGCCTAATACCCCCATGGCGAACGTATTCTGTAAATTTGTTGTGGCCAAATACATTCCCAAGCAAAGCAACATCACAATTCCATGGCGCACATTATTTTTATTGAAAGCCTTTAAAGATAAGAACGGACGAGTAAGCAATTGTTGACGCAAGAAAAAAGCAAATACCAAGAGCAAAAACGTCAAGATTGCATATTTAATCTGATCGGATTCAAACCAATTTTGTTGTTTTCCAAAAGCCAATACATAACCCAAAATCATAAAGGAGCTGACATACAAGAGTACGCTGAGCCAATCAATATAAAACAAGGGCACCTTGCGCATAAAACGCTGATTGTGTTGAAATATCAGACAAATCAAAGCGGCTACTAAACAAATCGAAGCATAAACCAAATAGCCGAATTGCCAATTTGCATAGTACGATATTTTGGTGATATAATAGGCTGAAACTTGGGTTACAAGTAAAACAGCAGTATAAAAAATACTATAAAAACGCCCGCGATTCCCATCTTTAGAAAGGATAAACATCAAGGGCAACACGACCTCCATCATCCCCAACATTTTAAAAACGCCAATCAAAAAAGAAGCGCCAATAATCACCTGAGGTTGATGCGTTGTTCCCATAACGATAAACAAGAGTGCAATTCCCGTTAAACTACCGACCAGGATTTCTTTGGTTCGGAAACGCGCTTTGATGCGAACAATCAAAGGCATAACTGCTCCCATCCCTACAACACTAGCGTAGTTAGCCCATAAGTAATATTCGCTCATGGCGCCCGTACTCCCTACCAAATACGTAATATTGGGGGTGTAAATGGCGCTTACCCCAAAGAAAATCAGCGCAATCACTACAATAAGCAATAGCATGACTGACTTGGGAACCCAAGCGTAAAATAAACCTTGATTATATTTCATCTTTCGTTGGTTCTATCCTTATTTTTTTAATTGTACATTCATATTCATCCCTGCCTTTAGACGGTGAATCGCTTCTTGTGCATTCGCGTCCGTAAATTCAATACGCACAGGAATACGCTGTTGTACTTTTACAAAATTACCGGTTGAGTTATCCGTTGGCATACTCGAATAGCGATTTCCTGTTGCTGCAGAAATAGCCGTTACTACCCCTTCGAATCGCTCCCCTTTTACAGCATCTGCTGTCATTGTTAGGATTGTTCCTACCTGTACATCGGGCATTTGAGATTCTAAAAAGTTGGCCGTTACCCATTTCTCATCGTCGCGTACAATGGTTGTAATCTGCTGACTAGGGTTCAGCAATTGCCCCGGATTAATTAAGCGTCTCCCCATTGTACCGTCATAAGGTGCTTGAATCACCGTATAGGACAAGTTCAGTTGAGCCATGTCTAGCATTGCTTTTGTACGCTTAATATCCGCATCGTTTAACGCCACACGCGTTTGTATTTCTGACACTGATAAACGCGTCGTTGTTTGTTGTTTTTTCAATGCTTCATAAGCCGACTTCGCAGCTTGATATTCTGTATTCACCTGATCAAACTGCTGTTGCGTTACCGCTTCTACTTGAAGTAAATTCTGATATCGCTTTTGGTTTTGTTCTGCATTCCACAAACGCGCTTGAGCACCTTGAATATTGGAATCAAATACCCCAATATTATTGCTCGCTGTTTGCATGCTAGATTGGGTAACCTCTTTTGCTGCTAATGCGCTCAAATAGGCTGCCTCCGCTTGTTCTAGTTGAGTGCGTATCTCTCGATCATCCAATACAACTAACGTATCTCCTTTTTTAACTTGTTGATGTTCAATAAATTTAATTTCCTTGATGTAAGCAGATACCCGTGTATTAATGGGATTAATATATTCTTCCACCTGAGCAGATTCGGTATAATCTTTATCCCCTATGTGGAAATATTGAGTTAGCAACCAATAAAATGCAAAAGCAACAACTAAGAAAGTCAACGTATTCACTAGAATAATTTTGCGTTTCTTTTTTACTTCTTGTTTGTAGTTAATCGTTATTGGTGCGCTCTTTTTTTCTTGAGGTTCTACTTGAGGTTCGGTATGTGTCGTTTTGTCTGTTTGTTCCATAGTAATTGTAGCAATTTTTACAACGTTCCCGTTGCTTTTAATAAACTATAATATTGATAAAGTACGTTGATTTGAGCATTGGCAAATTGCAATTCAGCTTCTAACTTTGCATTGGTAGCATCCGTCATTTCTGCTTGAATGGCCAATTGATTTAAGTATTTTGCCTCAATGATGCGGTAATTCTCCTGCGCCAATTGCTGGCTTTTTTCTAAGAGATGCGCTTGTTGAATGGATTCTTCATATTTAGCATAAGCAGCATGTACACTCATTTCGATTTGTTGCATCGCCAGCACTTTCGTATCCGTAGCCTTTGTTTTTTCGAGTTGTTCTAACTTGACTTTTTTAGGTGTTTTGTACAGATTATCTAGGCTATAGCTCAAGGATACTCCTACTTGCCAAGTATTAGAATACATATCCATCACGGGATTAGAAGTCGTAATAGGTCGACTCATAGTATAGCCACCAATAGCAGCTAAAGCGGGGTATTGATCTGTCTTAGCCAATTCAATTTTTTTATCTGCTGCTTCTATTGCTTTTTGTGTCATTTGCAAGGTTGGATGATGCTCATAAGCTAAAGCTAAATAACTGTCATACATTCCCATCAATTCTTTCTCTTCTAGAGTTTCTGAAGGAATTAATTGATTATTCGCATCTAGTCCTAAGGCAATATTCAAATTGTAATTGACAATCTTTCTATTGTTATTTACAACTAATAAGGCCTGATCAATATTTTGCAGCGCCAATTCTCCGCGAATCACTTCGTTTCGCGTTAACATCCCTTGACTGTAAAATTGTTTGACATTATCCAAGCGAAGCTGCCCCAACTTCTTGTTGTTTTGATACACTTCTTGTTGATTCAACAACTTGTAAAGATCCAAATAGTTGGAAATGACTAAAAACTTAATGCTTTGCTGATCGTTGACCCAATCTAATTCCGCCAACTGTTCGCCAATTTCAGCAAGTTCAATTGACTTTCTAATTGCCCCGCCTTTGTACAGTAATTCAGATGCTTGAATAGCATACGAATTGCCAAAATGAGGCATATCTTTCGTCATGACCTTTGAAAAATCACGATCGAGAATTAAGGCATCCCCGATATAAGCAGCTGTTGCAGATACTCCAATTGTCGGTAATTGTTGTTGTTTTAGAATTTGAGTTTGTTGGGTAGCAATGTCTTTTTGTTGGACACTTATTTTGAGTTGTTGATGATTGGCTAACGCTAATTCAATGAGTTCTTCTACGGATAGTTGCTTTGTTTTTTCTTGTGCGTAACTTCCTATAGTTGAAAACAATAAAGCACCTAAACCACCGAGGATTGTGCGCAATTTTCTTTTCATTTTTCCTTTGTTTGATGCTTACAAAGGTAAGATGCTCACTCAGGGCCAACAATGATTGAAATGACCGATAAGATGTTCAAAAGTACTATTTACTCTTATTCAACAACGCTCTATATTGCGTAGGACTCATATTTTGATGTTTTTTAAAGAAGTGGGTAAAAGCATATTGATCGCTAAAATGGAGTTTGGCCGCAATTTCTTTGAGAGAAATAGACGAATCTGTCAATTGGGCTTTGGCCTCATTTACAATAAATTCGCTTATGATTTGATTGGGCGTACGTTGAGCCACTTCCTTGACAACTGCACTCAAATATCGAATCGAAATCGACAATGCATCAGCATAAAACTGTACGTTTTTTGCCTGTAAATAGTGATCCGAAACTAAATTGACAAAATCATACGCCAATTTTTGTTGTCTACTTAAATGTGCTAATTGTTCTTCATGCAACGGAGCGACGATTCCTACCAAATGATACAGCAGAATATTGAAATAACTCTGAATAATTTGCTCTGCATAAGTTGTCGTTTGAAAGTGTTGGGTATAATAATCCATTAAGGTAAGGTTTTCCCAAAAGACGGCAAATTCAGGAGCTGAAATCGTAAATATACGTTTCAACTGATTCTTTAGGTCTTTGTACACTTTAACTTTATTGAGTTGGAACGTACTATTTTCAACAAAAGCCCGATCATAGCCCAACAGTCGCAATTCCGTATGCGGATCTATGGCTAGAATTTCATATACATATTTGGTATTGATGAGGAGAAACGAATAACCGACAATTTCAATTTCATTAATTTGCTCCTTCATTCGGATACGCCCTTTCAGCACAAACAAAATAGAAGAACGTTTTGGGCGATAAGGCCTTCCTGAAGCTGCAGTTTCAAAAATGGTATCTTCGTCATAAATGCGAAGTGCTTCATAGATTTTCGGTTCTGGTATAGACGTTTCGGCCATGCTTTCAATCTTATGGGGTACAAATTACAAAATGCTAGGCTATAATTAGACAAAAGGCCAACAATATTCTTGACCTGCTCCAAAACGTACAATTTTCAATTAAAATCAGAAAAAATAAGAGTATTTCATATAATATTCAAATTTACCTGGTACTATCTAGCTTTATCTGCTCAACTCGGCATGTTTTTTGAGTTACAGTAAAAAGGTAAGCAAGCTTGCTAGTGGTTATTGGTGAAAGATTTAGTTTATTTTATTGTAATCGTATAATTACAAGTTTTTCGTTGGTTAAGAACTAAATTCTCCCTTCACAATCACCAAACTAGAAGTTAGCATCCGTTTGTTTTTTTTTGTTTTGAACTACTATTTGCCCTACTTTTTGATGTTTGTTAGGCAAAATTTAAATTATTCATATATATCCTTAAAGTAGCAAATAGTAGTTCTTTTTTCTTCTTATTTTTTCTTCTTATTTTCTTTGTTATTATTCGAAGTACAGACGATTTTTTTACAGCCAAACCAACAAAAAAGGCCCAAAACCTCTCTAGTCTCCCCCTTCTATTTTATCTTATTCTAAATAGCTGACTACATGATGAACAACTCAGTGAAAGAGGGAATAATCTGTTATCTTTGCATGCTTTTGCTACAGGGATAAAACAGTCCACCACAAGAAAAGCTCAACCTATTTATTTGTCAATTATGGAAGCAACTTCAACAGTGCCTTTTTCAAGGTATGAGAAATTTGTCATCTTTATACTCGCTATTACACAGTTTACCGTTATTCTAGACTTTATGGTCATGGCTCCTTTAGGGGATTTATTGCTCAAAAGTTTGGCTATGGATACGCAAGATTTCGGTATTGCAGTATCCGCTTATGCCTTTAGTGCGGGTGCCTCTGGTTTATTAACAGCGGGATTTGCGGATAAATTTGACCGCAAAAAATTATTGCTGTTTTTCTATATCGGTTTTATTGTAGGAACTTTATTCTGCGGTTTGGCCTATTCTTATGAAACATTAGTTGCGGCTCGAATCTTTACAGGGCTCTTTGGTGGAGTAATTGGCTCTATCTCTATGGCTATTATTACAGATATTTTTAGCTTACAACAACGTGGACGTGTTATGGGATTCATCCAAATGGGATTTGGAGCTAGTCAGGTATTGGGAATTCCTATTGGGTTATATATTGCCAATAAATGGGTTTGGGAAGCGCCATTCTTTTTAATTGTCGTGCTCTCCATTCTCATCGCTCTCCTTATTGGGTTCTACCTCCGTCCAGTTAATGCACACCTAGCTTTGCAACAGGATCATAAGCCATTAACTCACTTATGGAATACCCTAAAGAATAAAGAATACCGCATCGGTTTTGTCGCAACTACATTTTTATCGGTCGGCGGTTTTATGATGATGCCTTTCGGAACGATATTTGCAGTCAATAACTTAGGGGTTCACCCGGATCAACTGCCTTTGCTGTTTATGGTTTCTGGGGTTACTTCCCTTATTTTCATGCCATTCATTGGAAAGTTGAGCGATAGAATGAATAAATACTTATTATTCAGCATCGCTTCTATTTGGTTGATGCTGGTATGTGTGATCTATACGAATATGGCGCAAATTCCACTTTGGTTGGTTATGGTGATCAATATCTTCATGATGTTTGGTATTATGAGTCGTATGGTGCCTTCTTCTGCTTTAACTAGTGCTGTTCCAGAAGGAAAAGATCGCGGTGCTTTTATGAGTATCAACGCGTCTATTCAGCAAATTGCAGGTGGAATCGCCGCTGCTATTGCAGGATTAATCGTGTACCAAGATCATAAAAATAGCCCGTTAATGAATTATGATATCGTGGGTTATGTTGTGGTGGGCGTGTCTTGTTTGAGTATTGTGCTGATGTATCGCGTTAATCAATTGATTAAAACGAAAAGGTGAGGTTTGCTTTTCGTGAGGTTTGTGGTTTGTGAGGTTGTAAGGGGGTGAGATGATGAGAGGGTGAGGCGATGAGATTCGGTATTATAAAATTTTCTTTATTAGAAAAAATGTATCCTATCGCCATGTCATGCTGACGCAGGAAGCATCGCATCCGTTATTCACATTGGCTGGAGATTTGTGATTTGTGGGGAGGCTTTTTTGCCTTTTGTGTTTTTGCTTTTTTGTATAATTTATCGATTAAAGAAGAATTTCCTCTTTCCTATCTATTAACTCTTAAAAAGATATCTTTTTTGCCATTTTGGTCAAATCGATAAACAATAATTTCACTTGAATTTGCTTCTTTAGCGATAATATCTCCTTTTGTTATTGTTGTTGGTGAAGGGAACGTATAGCTCGTAAATTTATTTCCTTCGGCATCGTAAAAAGAATAGGTTGAATCAGGTGCGACCTCAACTTGATCTACAACAAAATAAATTTCTTCTTTTTGTTCTGCCGTGCTAGGCTGATTCTTCATAAAATAAGTAAACTGAAGAATTGCAACAATGACAACTACTGCAACAATGATAATACTCTTTTTCAATGGGTGTACATTTAATTTTGATAAAACTACAATTTAAATTTTTGATTAAGAAAAATAATACTTGTTATGCAGGCTTTTTTGGGAAATGTTTTTTTGTTTTTTTGCTAGGTGCTTTTTTGTGATGTGACAAATGCGACCCTTCGTTACCTCAGGGTGACATACGAACCGGAGAAATCTGCTGGGTAAAAAAGATTGTTCTTTTGAGTATCCACACCTAGTCCTAGACCCAGTCCATACACCCAGTATGTCATGCTGACGAAGGAAGCATCGCATCGGTCACTCCATGTAGTTCTGCTTTTTGTTCCTTATGTTTTTCTTTTTGTGTGACAAATGCACCCCTTCGTGCCCTCAGAATGATTACTATGCGTCGTGAGAACAGTTTTAATTCTCTCTGCATTGAATAATACCTCCGTAAACGGTTAACTAAAAACAAACCCCAACCTTCCAAACGGATCGTTGGGGTGGATTGTTTATTTTAACGATAGCAGTTTACTCAATAACCACGACTTCTTTTTTTATTTCTTCAAATATTCTATCAAAGTGAATTGAATCACGCTTTCCCTTATTATTATAAAAATTGTACATTATCTGATCTTCAATTAATACTAAAAAAAGATATCTCCCCTTTTCTTCAAATTTAACGTTTCCCAAAATAAACTCTCTATTAGGAATATATACAGAATCTTTTAAAACAATATCACTTTTCAAAATCTTATTTCCTAGTTTTATTGGCTTATAATAAGAAAATTTAATTGATCTAAAATTAATTGTATCTACCATAGGCTCAACAATCGTATCAAAAGGACTATCGAAATAAAAAACAGCATCATAGGGTTGATTAACTTTTAAGGTATCAGGTAATTCCAAGGTATAATTGATATTACCTCCTAAAGATTCAGATAATGATTCCGTCAACTGTATCCCTTTATACTCTTCTGGTTGATTCCCTTTCTTTTCACAAGAATAAAACATAATCATTATTAAAAATATTCCTATCTTCTTCATTATAAATTATATTTTTTATTTAACATTTTAGCTGTATTTGATTTTTTCAATGAATCCTCACTTTTAAAATTAGTCCAATTAGTATTTAAAATCACACTCCTAAGTAAAAAAGTATCCCTTTGTTGTGGTACGATATCCAAAGGTATTTCTTTTTTAGAATATCTATATGGATTAGAATTTCGCACCCTAAACATCTGCAACCTCAGGGTGACATACGAACCGGAGAAATCTGGTGGGTAAAAAAAGGGTTGTTCTTTTGAGTATCCATACCTGATCCTAGACCCAGTCCATACACCCAGCATGTCATGCTGACGAAGGAAGCATCGCATCTGTTGCTCAACGTCTGTTATACCAATTAGTATTACACCCCTTATAATAGAAGCACTGGATGTGATTTCTCTTATCACTTTTGAAGTATACGAAGTTAAACTACTTCAAATTGTAGCTGTCATAAAACGTATATACACCCTTTGATTCTTTTCTATATATCTTAAAGTGGTTGGTGTTAGATTCTTTTGAGATCGAGTCACCTATTTTTAAATCAATACTATCCAAAACCGTAATATTTATGGACAAACCATTTTCTAAATAATATTCTATTGTTCGTTTTTGCCAATCATTACTAGCTATTATTTTTTCATTTAGAATACTATCATAAAATTGCTTTTTATTATCTCGTCCTATCCAATAAAAATATAAAACTATTCCTATAAGGATCCCCAATGGATATAGTCGCCAAATATTTTTAATTTTCATACCACCTAAATAAAAATTAAATCTAACTATTTAAATCTAACATACTTATTTAAATTTGATTTTACTTCTTCTAAAGAACAAAGCAAATTCTTTGTTTCAATAACAATCGAGGTTCCATACATACTTCTATATCCAAATGCATTTATTTTTTTTAATAAATTTCTATTTCCAAAGTATTTACGTTCATCCTTCACAAAAATTAAAAAAAAAGTATTTTTTTTAATTTTTTTTATTCTTATTGATGTAATATCTCTCCATTCTACTTCCCCCGAATTAAGTAAATTAGTATTATTTATCATTCCATTCTTCGATACAATTAATCCATTGTCATCGAATAATAGAACAAAATAGCCTATAAAAAGAGGAATCGAAAAAAGGCAAATACTTGTTCCACATATTTTAATCCACAGCTCACTTCTTACCAAAGAAGAAGTAAAAATAGAAGGATAAAATATAAATAAAGCTCCAGCAATAATTAATAAAAACAATATTAAAAGGATACTAATAATATTTTTTTTATTCAATTTAAATACAACTTTTTCACTCATTATTTTATCTTTTATGCAAAATGAAATTTTGCTTCTACTAGAAGGGATGACCTCCTGTATATAAGGTGACAACTCAATGTGATTGTAAGGGATTCTTTTCTACTGTATAAATCAGGGGTTCTTTTTCAAAACCATCAAAGTAAATATGTAAGCGCAAGCACGATGGACAATGTACACAAATTTTCATTTTAGCATAGACGTCTTCTGCATCAATTGTATCATGATATTGATCGAAGTCAGTATCTGATATAAATAGATATTGATGAATTGAAGGTATACCACTTAGATTTATGTGTTCACCACAATTACATGTTATTTTAGGCATAATTTTCTTTTTTTACGATACTATAATTTGACCGAGTGAACTACCCTGTTATTTTTAATCTACAAAAGGAAAATCTTCTTCCAGTTTTATACTATGTTCTCTATGTTTTTCAACATAGTCTAAAAGTAGTTGAAAATTACTTAGTTTGCCACTATATTTATTATTAATAGAATAATAACCAAAATCATCAATACAGATTATTTTATCTGCCAATTCAATTCGATACCGAACATCCATCCCATAATTTACGCCTACCATTTCATCTACTTCAGCACCATACAATAATTCATCTATGAAATTTTCATCCTCTATTTTAAAATAAGAACTCAAAGACCCTAAGCTGTCCATAAAGTTATTACAACTAACTGCCATTTCTGTATTAACCATATATCGAACAAAATATATCGTACCGTAATCTTCTTGCAACTGTGCAGTTTCTTCTTCTGTATTCTTATTTTTACACCCCAATACACAGAGGAATAAAATACCAAAAACTATTATTTTTTTCATTATCCTATTTTTTACATCCTTATACTGTGATCTACTCTAGAGAAATGTTTTTTTGTTTTTTTGCTAGGTGTTTTTTTGTGAGGTGACAAATGCGACCCTTCGTTACCTCAGGACATACGAATCAGAGAAATCTGCTGGGTAAAAAAAGAATTATTCTTTACTCTATTTTTCCTCCCAAATTTCATTAAACTCCGCTTCCGTAATAAAATCAGCTTCTTTTAGCTCCAATTCTTCAAGTGATTGATCATACAACATAGCATCTCCTATCATTGGATTATCCAAGGTAAGCAATACTTTAGATGTAGGAGTTATTTCCACTTGTCTTACTGCTTTATCCTCTTGAAAATGCAAATAAAACAATACACTTTCTTCGTCCCAGTACTTCTTTATATAAATTTCTTTCATACTAAATTTAGTTAACCATATCATCTACTCATGATTCTAAGGCTTTTTCACCTATATTCTCGTTATTTCAAGCATTAGAAAATTCAAAACTTTCCTTTGACAATAAATATATGCTTTTTTGTTTTTTGCTAGGTGCTTTTTGTGATGTGAGAAATGCGACTCTTCGTTACCTCAGGACATACGAATCAGAGGAATCTGCTGGGTAAAAAAGGATTGTTTTATTGAATATCACACCTAGTCCATATACTCCGTCATACTAATGTCAAGAATGGGCTGCTATAATGACTTTATTGAACAACCATTGACCAATCAAATTCAGCTTTATTATAGTACTCAACTTTCGTATCTAGGTTTATAAGTACACATTCTATTGCATGGTCATGTACATAAAATTCACAATAGTATTGTTTTTGAGATTTAATATAAAAAAGGTTCCTAATCTTTTTCGCCTGGTATTTTTCTTCAACAAATCTTGTTATCTTCTTAAATTCTTTATTCTTATTAAAGACTAAATCTTCATATTCAAAACCTGTATGGCAAATTATATCATTTTTCAAGAATGCAACAGAAGAAGTATGGCAAGCATAAAATATAACAAAAACGAATACAATACTCTTTCTCAACAAACTAAATATCTTTTTATTTGACATATTCTTTCACGTTTTTACTTAGACACTCCTTTCATTTGGTAAAGGATTACCTCCAGCATACCAATATAAACCAGTAATTGTTGTTCCTTGACTTAGAGCACGTCGATGAGCCTTTTATATTCACTACGATCTTCTTCTTTTATAATTTATGCGTACGGACTGTAAATCCATGCAATAAGGGGGCTAATACTTCATATTAAACCATTGTCTTTTGCAATCAAAAAAATTAAAATTAAACCAAAAATCACTCCCATAATAAAAGATTTAAGAGTAAATAAATTACTATAAAGCGTTCTATTTTTATCCCAAAAATCTTTTTTCATTATTGTGTAAATAACTGTATAAACACATAACAACAATAATATATATACTAAAACTCTACTTATCATATCCAGGATAAAATGATCTACCTAAATTACTTCTACCATAATCTATGGATTTATCTGATTCCATCATAAGCGTATCTATCATAGGCCCCTCTATATTATTTAATGGTACTTTTTTCAGAAAGTAATGGTAAATATTCCATTGAATCTAAAACCAAAATATTCTTATTATTCCAATCTGTAAAAATATAATTTTTAGATATTTTTTTTACTCCACCAATTTGTACTGTATCCATTTCTTCCTTACTCCATTCTCCAATAAAAACCCCCTTTAATCCTATTGGAAAGGTTGAGAATACAT
>NZ_JBQZGD010000023.1:0-53701 GCF_052691955.1 Myroides sp. TSA_177.3 | reverse complement strand
CTTAACTCCTAACTCTTCACCATAAACCAAAAAAAAGGATCCCTTTTTCAAGGAACCCTCTTTCGCGTAATAATTGAAGTTTCTTATAGAAATTTAGAACAGTCCTCCTGATCCACCACTTTGTTTCGTGTTACTATCTCTATATTTTCGTTGTAATGAACGGCCTTTTCCACCTCCAAATGTATAGTTTACACCAATATACACCGATTGACTTTCCCAAGTGAATTCACCTGTTGAAGGGTAAGGGTATTTTGTTTTGTATTTATAAGACATGGTATTGAAAATATCATTGAATCTCACGCTGATACCTAATTTATTATTGAGTAAAGCATAACGTGCTCCAGCATCGATTTTATACATTTCTTGTGCATCAGACGTAATTCCATCAACAGCACCTCTATAGAATCCAAATAGGTTAAAACGCAAGTTCTTAGTCGCTTTGAAGTTACTGTTTAAACGCGCGTTGAACGCATTTGCTGTAATATCGCGCAATACCGTTTGCATCGTTCCTGTTGCATCTAATTGAGAAACAAATCCCGTTTGTTTGATACTTGAGAAATCAATGGCAGGTTGCATGTCCCACCAAGGCGTAACAATAATATTAGCTGAAACTTCAAATCCATAAGCATCATTTGATTTGTAGTTGTCAAAAGTCATCAATAACGCATTTGGATTGTCATTTTCCGGATCATCATAAATCACGTGATTGATCTCATGGTTAATACGTCTGTAGTAAACTCCAGCCGTAATGCTACTTCTTTTCGCAAATAATCGAGTATAGTTTAATTCGACAGAGTTTGTGAACTGTGGCTTTAATTCTGGGTTACCAACCATAGTCATCAACGGTGTTGAGAACTGACGAACTGGGTTTGTTTGTCTTACTCCTGGACGATCTACACGACGGCTATAACTTACGTTAAACATATCGCTTTCTGTTAGGTTATATCCAACATAAACCGAAGGGTAAAGTGTCACATAATCGTCTTTAAAAGTAGAGGTACCATCTAATTTAGAATCTACTTTGTAGCTCTCTACTCTCGTTCCTACTTGGTAGTTGAACTTTCCTAAAGTCTGACCAAATGTAGCATAAGCAGAAAAGATATCTTGATCATACTTATTGGCAATAGCAGCTTGATTTGAAGGAATTAAAGGGTTATTAGAACTGAAATTATTATCCGCTCTTGAAATTCTACCTTCCGCCCCTAATTCTAATTTTGTATGATCGTTTAGTGGATTAACGTAATCGATATTTATTGTTGATAATGTGTTTTTATCGTTGTTTCCATCTTGGTATAACAAATCACTATCTATTCCCAATTTTGTTCTATAGTCCCCATCCATATCCGCTTTGTTGATGTTGTGGTTTACCTCAATATCTAGCGTATGTCCTTTCTTCTCAAACAAATGTTTGTAAGCTAGGTTATAGGTACTAAATGTATTTTTGTTGTCGTATTTTGTTTTTTGAAAAATATCTTCAAACGAGTGATCTGGATAAAGTGTTGTCGTTTTTAAATCCAAATTACTCTTGTTTGTACTTTGATTCGTATAGAAAGACAAGGTATTATTGTCATTGATATAGTAATCAACCCCTACTTTATACAAGATGTTTTTGTTGTGGCTCAACATGTCAATTGTCGTTGGCGATAAGATATCTTCGCGAAACATAGTTCCATCATTCTTTGACTTACCATCCGAATAACTTGCATTTCCAAAGAAGTTTAATTTTCCTTGTCTGTAGTTTAGGTTTAAGGAAGTTGTCGATTGAATGTTTTTAGCAATCGTAACTCCACTGTCTACCGAACCATTGAATCCATCTGCTGTGTTTTTGTGTAACACGATGTTGATGATTCCCGACATTCCTTCTGGATTGTATTTTGCACTTGGATTGGTAATCAATTCAATGCTTTTAATTGAAGTCGATGGAATTTGCTTCAACAATTGTTCAGCAGACATATTTGTTGGTCTTCCGTCCAATAAGATGCGAACATTTTCATTTCCTCTTAAAGAGATTTTACCATCTTTGTCTACGTTTACAGATGGGATATTATTCATAATATCCGATGCAGTTGCTCCTACTGTTGTTAAGTCTTTTCCAACCGTAATCACTTTTCTGTCGATTTTTTGTTCAATCGTAGAGCGTTCAGCAACAATGTTAACATCTGCTAAAGTCGTTGATTCCGCTTCAAGATAGATGGTACCCAAATCAGTTGCGTTTTTTAGTGCAATTTCTTTGTGGTAAGGCGTATAACCAATAAATTGAATATCTAAGTTATACGTATCTGCTGCTGCAGTAATGGAGAAGGTACCATTATCAGCGGTCATGCCACCTGTGATAACTGCATCTCCTTTTTTCAATGTAATCGTTGCATAGGGGATCGCTTCATTGAGTTTTTTATCAAGTACACGCCCTGTTATTTTTACTGAACCTTGGGCATATATACCACAAACGGATAGTAGAAAAAACAATAAAGATAGTTTTGAATTCATTGGATTAGTTGAATTAAGTTTTTGTCTACTCTAATAGACTGAGAAACGTTACTTTTGTTACATGATAAAAAGTAGAAAAAATTAAATAATCAAATGTTTTTATTTTAACTATCTGATTTTTAGTTATTTCATGGTTATTTAGATAAATTATAAATTTATGAGGTACACAGTATTTTGCGGTTCAAGCGCAGGAAATAAAGAAATATACGTTCAACAAGCAACTGCTTTGGGAACTGCATTAGCTCAACATCAAATTGGTGTTGTTTACGGAGGCGCTAAGGTTGGTTTAATGGGAGCAATTGCAGATGGAGCCTTAGCTTATGGTGGAGAGGTAATAGGAGTTCTTCCTCATTTTCTAGCCGATGTAGAATTAGGACATGCTCGTTTGAGCGAACTTCTTTTTGTGGAAACGATGCATGAACGCAAAGCAAAAATGGATGAATTATCAGATGGAATCATTGCTTTACCTGGTGGATATGGTACACTGGAAGAATTTTTTGAAGTATTAACTTGGGGGCAATTGGGATTGCATAAAAAGCCAATTGCATTATTTAACGTGGATGGATTTTATGACCCTCTGTTAGATATGATCGCCACCATGGTCAAGCAAGGCTTCTTAAAAGAGGAAAACCAAAACATGATTATTGTATCAGATGATATTGAAGATTTATTGCATCAAATGAAAGTGTATGAAGCACCGAAAGTAGGGAAATGGGTTGTACAAAAAGAAAATAGCTAACATGCTAAAAAAAGATTAAAATTGAAGTTTATCCCCTGTTTTTTCGTATTTTACCTACTTGAGTTTGAATACGATAAAAAATGGAAAAAAACAATAATAATATAGCGATACTCGTCGATGGAGATAACGCACAAGCCAAATTATTACAAAATATATTAAATGAGGTGTCTAAATATGGAAAGGTCACTATTCGCCGTATTTACGGAGATTGGACTACCCCTCAGATGAATAGTTGGAAGGATTTACTCAATGATTTATCCTTTTCACCCATTCAAAAGTTTAATTATACTTCAGGAAAGAATTCGACAGATAGTTCCTTGATTATTGATGCCATGGATATCTTACATGCAAAAATGGTGGATGGATTCTGTATTGTTTCGAGTGATAGTGATTATACAGGATTGGCAAAGCGAATTCGCGAGGAAGGAATCTTTGTGATGGGAATTGGAGAAAAGAAAACACCTAATGCCTTTGTTCAGTCTTGTGAGATTTTTACTTATTGTGAAACGTTGATGCCAAAGGCCGCTAAAACAGAAAAAAATACCAACCAAGAGAAAAAACAAGTGGTTGGTGAAGAAGAAGATAATGATACACTTACCATCACTAAAAAAGAAATGCGCCTTATTGATAAAGCATTTGATATGTCGGTAGATGAGGAAGTAGAAGCGTATATTTCTACCGTTGGAAATAACCTGCGTAAATTAGATCCTAGTTTTGACTCTCGTGATTATGGATTTAGAAACTTAACCGAAATGTTTAAGCACCTAAAAACATACGAAGTCATCAATAATAATGTAAAAGGATTAAATCATCCTTTAGTCAAAAAGAAGTAACCGAGAGGTTACTTTTTTTTTGAGCCAACTTTTTTCCAATAGGTTTGATGGAATGACTTTATTTTGTATTGCGGTTTTTTATACATTTGGACGAAACAAAACGATTTTTATTGCTATTTGTCTTGGATTGTTAATCCGAGGCAGCAGTTCGTAGAACTAGATCTTATTAAACCAAACCTATACTGATGAAAGAACAAGAATTAAAGGCATTAACGGATGAAGCGTTAATCGAAAAAGGCAAAAAGGCGAGAACCTATTATTTAATTAATGCTGCTATTATAGGCGCATTTATTGGGGTTTCTTTATATAATACCTATAAAAAAGGCGTAGACTTTTTTACGTTCTTTCCTCTGTTTTTTGCTTTCATTTTAGTGAAGAGTGGGCAAGATTATAAAATCATTGAAAAAGAATTAAAACTCCGTAATTTAAAATAAAGATGGCTAATTGTTCTACTTGTAAAACGGATAGTTCTGGTAATTTCTGTAGTAGTTGTGGAAATCCTTTAGTCATTCATCGTATTGATAAATCTTATCTTACACAAGAACTATTGAAGTTGATCGGATACGAAAGAGGATTCCTTTATACAGCCAAAGGTTTACTGCTTCGACCTGGAAAGGTAATTCGAGAGTATATAGAGGAGGATAGACAAAAGATTACCAAACCTATTACGTATCTCATTCTTACCTCTTTGATTTATACGTTTATTTCACACTACTTTAAAACGGATGTGATTCATACGGGGATGTTAAAGGCGGTGTATGGTGATTCAAATGCTTATAAACTATCGTTGTGGATCCAAAATAATTACGGATATGCCAATTTACTGATGTTGGTTCCTATTACGCTTTGGACGAAATTTCTTTTTAGTGGTTTCAAATACAATGTGTATGAAACTTTCGTTATGACGAGTTTAATTATGGGGGAAGGTATGTTGTTGTACTCCTTACAAGTGATGTTGAATTACTGTTTTCCTCAACTTGTTTTGTTCAATGAAATGATAACCTCTTTGATTGTATTTTTTTACTTGAGCTGGGCAATTGGACAATTTTATGGTGGAACCAAAGGAAACTATTTTAAAGCTTTACTTAGTTATGTTCTCGGTGTAATCACCTTTCAAATGGCAGTAACGGTATTGGGATTTTTTATAGATATGATTGTCAATAAATAAAAAAAGCCAGCATTTGCTGACTTTTTTTTTATTTAAACTAGTTCTTATAATTGACTTATTTTAGTATACCATTTCTAATAGATATTATACTATGAAGTATAATTTAATAGTAGATAATTTTATTTTTAGATAGTTTCTTCTATATAAATTTCAACTTTGTTCGCGTCTGTTCTAAATCCAACGGTATAGTTTATTCCCTGGTATACAAAAGTACTGGTGTCTGAAAAAGTGCTATTTGGACCTGTTGGTAAAAAGATCTCCTTGGTATGTTTGTTGTATATTAATTCTTCTTGGAAATAGCTATCTAAAATATGAGTTCTTGCCCAATTCCCACTAGTAGGCAAATTATCTGCATCATAGTTATGCGGAAAACTAGATTTTACAATAGATCCTGTAATTGGAGTTTTACCATCATATGCTTCAAACTTCAAGAAGTAAATTTTACCAAGTTTAGCGAGGAAATTGTATTCTGTTTGTGTGGCATTTTGCGAAATTAGTCTAGGATTGTTGGCTAAAGTTCCGTTTGCATTCCATATGGGTTGAGTATAGTATATAGGGTTAATATATTGAGAAGTATGGGATTCTATTGTTCTAGGGTTAATGAATACATAATCATAGTTGATATAGTTACCATATTCATGTCCATTAGCAATAAGATTGGGACTATTTGTAGTAGTTAAATTATGTCCCCAATATTTTAAGTCATCTGCTCCATCGTATACGGCAAGCCCAGAATGAGCGGCAAATTTGAAGGTAAAATCAGTATCATTTCTGATAATAAAAAGATAATTATTTGCCATACCACCACCATTGATTGAATCATACTTATATGGAGTGTCGGCATTTATATCAGGATGACTTTGTTGAATATCTTTGCCAACTAGTGTAGATGAAGCTGTAGGTTCTTCATTAGAACAAGATAGCAAAACTAGTGCTAAGCTTAAAAAAAATAATCTTTTCATAAAAATAGTTATTGCGGTTAATTAACTGAAATTAGTTGTTTTTTATTTGCAATAAGGCTATTGAAACTGTAATAAATGTTAAAATAAAGAAATTTGTTTTATCGAATACATTTACCGTAAATGTATAAAAAAAGTGATCAAAAGATATTTTGACCACTTTGGTATTTTGCGACCCTTATTATTTAAGCTATTTCTTTTTTCGTTGTGACATTTTTAACCACCGAAAGTAAAATGTAAAGCAAGATAATAATTGGAATTGCTAAATAATGTAACGCAATCAATAGAATAATTGAAACGATTACAAATCCCAATTGCAATTTATAAGCTCCTAAGTTTTTAGGATTAATTTTTAGAGAAAATAAAGGCAACTCCGCATTCATGATATAAGCACTCAATACACTGATAATCACTAATACATACGGATTGCTCAAGAAAGAAATAACAGCTTCAGAATTAGTTGTGCTTACAATTAGAGGTAAACTCAAGATGAAAAGCGCATTTCCTGGAGTTGGTAGTCCAATAAACGAATCTGTTTGTCGTGTATCAATATTGAATTTAGCCAAACGATAAGCAGCTCCCAATGTAATTAGAAAACCTAAATATGGAACAATAGCCATATAATAAGTCTCAGGTGTAAGATTATACGGTCCTTGTGTCTCTTGAATATTAGCTAACTGTTTGTAGATGATTAGTCCGGGTACTACACCACTGGTTACCATATCCGCTAAAGAATCCAATTGAAGACCTAACTCGCTCTTAACATTAAGGATGCGTGCTACAAATCCATCCCAATAATCGAAGAAAATACCAATACATACCCATAAAAAGGCCATGTGAATATTGTCGTCAAAAGCATAGATACAAGCAATTAACCCTGATGCTAAGTTTAATAAAGTGATGAAATTTGGAAGGTGTTTTTTCATGTATGTTTTATTTTAGTCTTTGTATATTTAAAATAAATGGACTTGATTTCCTATACAAAGGTATCATAAACTTAGTAATAATAATATCTTCCTAGCCTTTTAGTTTTTTACTATTTTTACAACTTAGTATGAATAATAAATATAGGTTTGTGAAAAAGCTAACAGTATGTACGTTATTACTTTGCATAGGGATTGCTGCTCATGCACAAAAGGCAAGAAAATATTCCAATGAATTTTTGAACATTGGAGTAGATGCCGTTGCGATGGGAATGGCAAACAGTGTGGTTTCTTCGAGTGGAGATGTGAATTCGGTCTATTGGAATCCTGCAGGACTCATGCAATTGGAAGATCAACAAGTGGCTTTGATGCATGCTAGTTATTTCGCTAATATTGCTCAATATGATTATGCGGCATTCGCTATGCCTTTGGATGAACGTAGCGCTTTGGGAATCTCCATCATTCGTTTTGGTGTCGATGATATTATGAATACAACGGAATTAATCGATCAACACGGAAATATTGATTACAACCGCATCAGCTTATTCTCTGCTGCAGATTACGCTTTTGTACTTTCTTATGCTCGTAATACACCAATTCCAGGATTAACGTATGGAGTTAATGCTAAAGTGGTACGACGTATAATCGGGAAATTCGCCAATTCATGGGGATTTGGATTTGATGCAGGTGTGCAGTACAAAACTAATTCGGATTGGATGTTTGGAGTGATGGCAAGAGATATAACAACCACCTATAATATGTGGAATATCAATAAAAAGGAATACAGTAAAGTACAAAATGCCGTTGAAGGAATGAATCAGGAATTGCCTGAAACAACAGAGATTACATTGCCTAAATTACAAATGGGAGTCTCTAAAAATGTAAAACTGACGCGCGATTTGAATATGTTAGCTGCATTTGCACTCCATGTTGAGTTTGCGGAAACCAATGCCGTGATTTCAAGTGGTTCTATGAGTATGACTCCTTCCTTAGGGGTTGAATTTGGATATGCTAATTTAGTATTCGTTCGCGGTGGAGTAGGTAACTTTCAGAATAACAGACAAATGGATAATACGGAAAAAATGGAATTCCAGCCTAATATAGGGGTAGGGTTTCATTATAAAGGCATTCAGGTAGATTATGCCTTGACTGATATTGGAGACCAAAGTGCAGCTATTTACTCCAATGTATTCTCATTAAAATTAGATTTAGGAATTTTTAGAAAATAAAAAATGAAAAGAATAATAGTGCTGTTCTTCGCGGTGTTTATGATACAATGGAGCTATGGAAATACAGCAAATAGACAATTGTCAGACAAAGCAAAAGTAAGCGTTTTAACTTGTGGAACAGGAGGACAATTGTATTCCCTTTTTGGACATACAGCTATTCGAGTATACGACCCAGCAGAGGGAATTGATCGAGTGTATAACTATGGATTATTCGATTTTAGAATACCTAATTTCTACGCAAAATTCGTGAAGGGAGATTTGCTTTACTTTGTCGATTATGAAGGGTATGAGAGCTTTGTAGTGAATTATGCGTATGATAATCGCTCTGTTGTTGAGCAAGAATTAAATCTGTCTCAAACACAAAAACAAGAGGTTTGGAGCCTGTTAAATGAATCTTTAAAAGAAGAAAACCGATATTACACCTATAAATTTATAGACAACAACTGTACAACTAAGGTTGTGGATGTGCTAAATCAAGTATTGTCAACACCTGTAAAAGTTGATGTGGAAGAAAATAAAGGAAACTATCGTACCATCTTAAACACCTATTTAAAAGATCGTTATTTTGAGAAATTAGGGATTAACCTCATTTTTGGAAATAAAGTTGACCATCCTTCAGCCTTGTTATTCTTACCAGATAAGTTTCAAGCAGCCCTTGCTCAATCCATGAACGGAGATCAGCCTTTGGTTAAAGAAGAGCTCCTCGTTTTTCAATCGAAACCTGTAGATAATTATGTATGGTGGAATACCTATTGGTTCGCTTCAGTGGTTTGTGCGCTATTGTTAGGTTTGTCTATCAATCGCATTGTGCGCTCCATTTATTTCATTGCTATGGGGCTTTTTGGTGTATTTTTTCTTTTAGTTGGGTTTTATTCTCTACACAGTGAAGTATTATTAAATAATGTGGTTTTTTTATGTAATCCTATCTTACTTTTTATTCCATTTGTTAAAAATAAGAGTAAAATTAAAAGAATTTTAGGAATGATTGTTGTGTTCTTGTTAATTTTGTATGTTGTTTTGAATTTATTCTCAGAAAAGCTAATTATTACATTACCTTTGTATTTCTTAACTCTTGGAACTTTGTTTTTGGAGTTTAGAGCAAATAAACAAAAAGAATAGAGCAAAAATAACAAGCTATGTTTTCATTTTTTAAATCTAAACCGATTTTAAAAAGCTTAATCCCTCAAGGTTATGTGGATATTCATTCCCATTTGATTTATGGTATTGATGATGGAGCTAAGACAATTGAAGATACAAAACATATTATTTCTTCTATGCAGAGCCTTGGTTTTGAACAAGCTATCGCTACGCCACATACTACGCCTTTGGTTTGGGAAAATACGCGTGAAGGTATTTTAGATCAATACCAACTGGTACAAGAACAATTGCCACAAGAAGCTAAAGCAATCGAATTAAGAGTTGCATCAGAGTATTTGATGGATGAGAGTTTATTGCCACGCATCGAAAACAAAGAACTTTTGACGTTAAAGGACAATTACGTTTTAGTTGAAATGTCCTATATGAATCCGCCTATTCAATTGATGGATATTTTATTTCAATTGAAATCCAGCGGGTATGATATTGTATTGGCTCACCCAGAACGCTATAATTTTTACCATCAAAATACAGCCATGTATAAGAAATTGAAAAAAGCAGGTTGCCTTTTTCAAATGAATCTATTATCGGTAACAGGGTATTATGGTAAACATGTATTAGAAGCTGCAAACTATTTGCTGCAACAGGGTCTAATTGATTTTGTGGGATCTGATATCCACCATGAAAAACACATCAAAGGCTTTGATGCAAAAGTTGAGGTAAAAGCCATTGAGTTTTTCACTCAAGCAATTAATAATAATCAAGAGTTTAGAAAGTAAGGATCTTCATAAAAAATAGATTTGATATTAAACATAAAAAAAGCCACTCAATTGAGTGGCTTTTTTTATGTTTGGATAAAGATTATTTATCTACAACTTCACCTTTAATTCTCAAAGGCACTGTACCGTTTTCATAGTTTACTGCATTAGATTCAACAGTAATTGTACGGCTAATTCTTCCGATGCTCATGTTGTATTTTACATCGATGTTTCCTTTTTTACCAGGCATGATTGGCTCAGTTGGTTTTGAAGGAACTGTACATCCACATGTAGAACGTACGTTTGTAATGATCAACGGTTGATCACCTGTGTTTGTGAATTCGAATGAACGTAATCCATCGTCATTCCCTCTGATTACTGTTCCGTAATCAATTGTGTTGTTCTCAGCTGCGAACTGAATTTTAGGACCACTTTGAGCGAACGATAAGGCACTAGATAAGACTAATGCGAATACTGCTATTAATTTTTTCATTACTATAATTTTTGTTGTTCTGTAAAATTAAAAACTTTTAGAAAACTCGCAAATTTTTTTCGCATATTCGATTTTAGATATACTTTTATAATTGCCGAGTAATAATTACTTTTGTACAACACAAAGATAAATAAAACTAAGGTTATAAAAATGGAAAAACTAGTTTTTCTCTCTTATGACCTGATGTTTTTTCTTTTTTTTAATAATTAAATTATAGAATAATGGTAATTCCTGCACAATTTGACGCAAAGCAAGTAGAGCAAAAATGGTATCAGTATTGGATGGAAAATAATTTTTTCCGATCTGTACCAGATGAAAGAAAGCCGTACACAATTGTAATACCTCCTCCAAACGTTACAGGAGTATTGCATATGGGGCATATGTTGAATGTTACAATTCAAGATGTATTAATACGTCGCGCACGTTTAAAAGGGCTAAACGCATGTTGGGTCCCTGGAACGGATCACGCATCTATTGCAACTGAAGCCAAAGTCGTCGCTAAATTGAGAGAGCAGGGAATCAATAAAAACGACTTAACTAGAGAAGAGTTCTTAAAACACGCATGGGAATGGAAAGAAGAATATGGCGGTGTGATTTTAGACCAGTTGAAAAAACTAGGAGCTTCTTGTGATTGGGAACGTACAAAGTTTACGATGGACCCAGAAATGTCACAACAAGTAATCAAGTTGTTTGTTGATTTGTATAATAAAGGATTGATTTACCGTGGGTACCGTATGGTGAACTGGGATCCAGAAGCGAAAACAACCTTATCGGATGAAGAGGTTATTTACGAAGAACGCCAAGGAAAACTATATCACGTAAAATATCAAATCGAAGGAACTTCGGATTATTTAACGATTGCAACAACGCGTCCAGAAACAATTTTGGGTGATTCAGCTATTTGTATTAATCCAAACGATGAGCGTTACCAACATTTAAAAGGTAAAAATGCAATCGTACCGATTTGTAATCGCGTTGTACCTATTATTTTCGATGAGTATGTAGATATGGAATTCGGAACAGGATGTTTGAAAGTAACACCTGCTCACGATGTAAATGATAAAGAGTTAGGGGAACGTCACAATTTGGAAATTATCGATATTTTCAATGCAGATGCTACGCTAAATGATTTAGGCTTACACTACAAAGGAAAAGATCGCTTTGTGGTTCGCAAGGAAATTGAAACGGAATTAGCGGCTATCGGTGCGTTAGATAAAGTAGAAAACTACCTGAACAACGTAGGAACCTCTGAGCGTACAAAAGCTGTAATTGAACCGCGTTTATCAGATCAGTGGTTCTTGAAAATGGAAGAATTGGCTAAACCAGCATTAGATGCGGTAATGACAACTGAAGATGTAAAATTATATCCAAGTCGTTATAACAGTACGTATAGAAGTTGGTTGGAAAATATTCGCGATTGGAATATTTCTCGTCAATTGTGGTGGGGACACCAAATTCCAGCTTTCTTTTATGGAGATGGAAAAGAAGATTTCGTAGTAGCAGAAACGAAAGAAGCAGCTCTTGAATTAGCAAAAGTGAAAACAGGAAAAGCAGATTTAACTGTGGCAGATTTAAAACAAGATGAAGATGCGTTAGATACGTGGTTCTCTTCTTGGTTATGGCCTATGTCTGTATTCAACGGGTTAATTGATCCTGAAAATGAAGAGTTTAAATACTATTATCCTACGAATGATCTTGTTACAGGTCCAGATATTATTTTCTTCTGGGTAGCTCGTATGATTATGGCAGGATATGAATATACTGGCGTACAACCATTTACGAATGTTTACTTCACGGGTATTGTACGTGATAAACAACGTCGTAAAATGTCTAAATCATTAGGAAACTCTCCAGATGCTTTAGGATTAATTGATAAGTTTGGTGCGGATGGAGTTCGTGTAGGTTTATTGTTGTCTGCTTCTGCAGGAAACGATATCTTATTTGATGAAGAATTATGCGCACAAGGAAAAGCATTTACCAATAAAGTTTGGAATGCATTCCGTTTGATTAAAGGTTGGGAAGTTTCTGATGCCTTAGAACAACCAGAAACAGCAAAAGTATCTTTAGCTTGGTATGAAGCGAAGTTGCAAAAAACGCTAGTGGAAATTGAAGATCATTTCGCTAAATACAGAATTTCAGATGCGCTAATGGCAATCTATAAATTAGTATGGGATGATTTCTGTTCTTGGTTCTTAGAAATGATTAAACCAGGATACCAACAACCAATAGATCGCGCAACGTATACAAAAGCAATCGAACTATTGGAGGAAAACTTGAAATTGTTGCATCCATTTATGCCATTCTTGACAGAAGAAATTTGGCAACATATTAATGCGCGTACAGCAGATCAAGCTTTGGTTATCTCTACTTGGCCAGAAACAAAAGCATTTGATGAAAATGTAATCAAAGAGTTTGAGTTTACCATGGAAGTAATCGCAGGTATTCGTACGATTAGAAAAGATAAAAATATTTCGTTTAAGGATACAATTGATTTGAAAATAATCAATAACGAAAAAATATCGACGTATTTTGACAGCGTTATTTCAAAACTTGGAAATGTAACAAGTATGGAATACGTGAATGACCAAGTAAGCGGTGCTTTGTCTTACCGAGTAAAATCGAATGAGTATTTTATTCCAATGGAAGGCAATGTAAATGTAGAAGAAGAAATTGCGAAATTAGAAGAAGAGTTGAAATACTTGAGAGGGTTCTTGAAATCCGTACAAGGAAAGCTATCAAATGAAAAATTTGTTAGCGGTGCGCCGGAACAAGTAGTGGCAAATGAAAAGCAAAAAGAAGCAGATGCATTGGCTAAAATTGCAACTATCGAACATAGTTTAGCAGGTCTTAAATAAAAAATAAACAAATTGATTATAAAGGTCTTTGGTTAGTATATGCTAATCAAAGACCTTTTTTTATCTTCGCTAGTATGAAGTACAATATCCATACACATCATCCTCAACATTCCCTGGACACCTTAGAACTAGTCAATCAAGACTTGTCCAAGGTTGATTTTAGTATTCCGCATTTTTCGTTGGGTATTCACCCTTGGTATATTGTTGAAGCAAAGATTGAAGAACAATTGAACTGGCTGGAAACGAACCTGCATCACCCAAATTGTTTAGCTATAGGAGAGTGTGGTTTGGATAAGAAAATCGATATTCCTTGGGATTTACAAGAAGAAGTTGTTGTAAAACAATTACTTCTTGCAGAAAAAAATAAAAAAGCTGTAATTTTGCACGTCGTTTCTGCTTATCAAGAAATTATCGCATTAAAAAAGAAATGGAAAATTACCGTTCCACTTATCGTTCACGGGTTTAATAAACATCAACAAGTGGCTGAAAGTTTGTGGAAAAACGGATTTTACATCTCATTTGGTAGTGCTTTACTGAAGAGTAATCGATTGCAAGAAACTTTTTCCGCTGCGCCTAAAGATTTTTTATTTTTAGAAACAGATGATGATGCAACGGTTACTATTGCAGATTTATACGCGCAAGCAGAGAAACTACATCCTGATATTGCACAGGTTGTAGAGGCAAATTTTAAACGGATATGGAGTAAAGAATACTAATTGTAACCTTTAGGGGGATTAATAACAAGAGATAGATGGCTATTTGGCAAGAAAGAGCAGCCTTACTTTTTAAAGAAGAAGGATTAGAAAAATTAAAAAACGCCAACGTATTAGTTGTTGGTTTAGGAGGAGTTGGATCATTTGCCGCTGAGTTTTTAGCGCGTGCAGGAGTAGGGAAAATGACCATTGTTGATGGAGATACGGTGGATATTACCAATATCAACAGACAATTACCTGCGTTGCATTCTACGATAGGGGAACCTAAAGTACACATTGTAGGAAATCGCTTGATGGATATTAATCCGGAGCTAAACTTAACGCGTATAGAAGAATTCTTATCACCAGAACGCACTCATGAGGTGGTAACGGAAGAATATGATTATGTACTCGACTGTATTGACAGTATAACACCTAAAATTAATTTAATTTTAGCTGCGAAGCGCAAACGCGTGAAAGTAATTAGCGCTATGGGAGCAGGAGGAAAGATGCTGGCTTCTAAAATCGTTGTCAAAGATATTAGCAAAACAGATGTATGCCCATTGGCGAAACAAATTCGCAAACGCTTGAAGAAAGAAGGAATTTCTTCTGGAGTAAAGGCAATCTTTTCAACAGAAAAACCAGATGAAAGTAGTTTGAAAATGACAGATGGTTCAAACTATAAAAAATCGTTTTTCGGGACGAATAGCTGGATGCCAGCCTTGTTTGGTTTGCATGCTGCAGAAAATGTAATTCGCTATTTATTATCGAAATAAGAACAAACAAAAAAGGAGTAGGGGATTAACCTACTCCTTTTTTTGTTTGTTATCATATCCTTTAAGAAGGCAATACTTCAAAAGCTAATAAAAGCTGTAAAACCACAATTAATAAAGATAAAATCCATAGAAATCCGTAAATAATATACTGGAGAATCGATGTCTTTTCACCGGCTATTTTCTTTGCTTTTTGCAACATCAACATAGGGATAATTAAAGCTAAAACCACCAAAGAAATAGAAGCATATCCCAAGGCAATCACAAATCCATCAGGATAAAATAAAGCGAATAGGATTGGAGGAAGAAAAGTCAAAATAAAAGCACTTACATTGTGTTTGATTTTAGGACGATCTTTTGCTAAATCTTTGATGTAATCATTTAGAGCTAAAGCAACTCCCCAAAAGGAAGTTAGAATTGCAGCCGCAGCAAAAATGGTAAATGCAATTTTGATGAAAGGCGAACTATTGATTTCTTTAATTGATACAAGTAATCCCTCTAACCCTGCATTGTTTTTTAAAATCTCACTGAAAACGCTACTTTCAATATTTCCTAAAATGGTAAGTTCCCAGATTAAATATAAAAGTAAAGGGATGATACTACCAATAAAAAAGACCCATTTGAGCTGGCGTAAATTTCCATCCAAGTATTTGACTAAGCTAGGAATAACCACACTAAATCCAAATGAAGTGAAAATAATGGGAATTGTAGCTAAGACAGGAAGTGGACTTTGAGGGATATAAGCCAAATAAGCCATCTCAATATGAGGGAGTAAAAGCCCTAAAACCAAGCATAAACAAAGGATTTTAATTGAGAATACAACTTTGGTACTATAATCTACAGCTCTTGTGCCAAAGGCGATAATTCCCCCAAAAAGAAGGGTAAAAAGAATGGCACTCAGCTGAGGGGATACCTCAAGGTGTAATAATTGTTTCAGATTGGTTCGAAGGATATCTCCTCCACCTGCAATATAAGCACTAGTAAGGGCATACATCAAGGTTAGCATACTCAATCCAGTGATATAAGCCCCTGGTTTTCCTAAATATTTTGTTGTTAGGGTATTTAACCCATCTTCAGGTGAATTGTATCGATAGACATTTACTAGGAGAACGGAAGTATAAAACATAGCAAACCAGATACAGAATAAGATGAATGACATAAATAAAAAACCTACATTGGCCGATATAATGGGCATTGCTAACATTCCTGCGCCTATTGTAGTTCCTGCTACAATAAGAATACTTCCGATTAATTTTTGCATTTTGTTTAAAATTTATTGTTTTGTTTTTTTAATTTATTTTATCATTCATCTGAACTAAAGTAAATGGATAGGATAAGGATGGATACAAAAATCATACCTTAACTTTAGGTCTTTTCGTTTTTATTGGAAATGAATCTAAAAAAAATAAATATATGTTTTATTTATAGTTTTTGCGATAAAAATCATGAAAAACTGATGGTAAAGGAAGAGACCTGTGTTTTTATTGTTTTTTCTACTGAATTTCGACGCTGTTCTTCTTCGTTTTGATAAAGAAATGGAAATCGAAAAGCTTGATTATCAAGGGTAAGAAGAAGTAAATAATGCTAATTTAAGTAAAAAGTACAATTAATTCCCATTTATGCGATAGACTGAATTAAGGAACAATGCTTATCTTTGAGTAAAACAAAAGGTCAGATAGATGAAGAATATTGAAGAAGCGTTACTTGCCAAAAACATTAAACCTACAGCTATGCGAATCCTTGTGCTTAAATTTTTAAAGCAACAACAAGGAGCCGTATCGTTAGCGGATATTGAAAATAGCTTTGATCAATCAGACCGCGTAACGATTTATCGTACAGTGAAGACGTTTGAGAGTAAAGGATTATTACACAGTATCACAGCGAATAATGTTACACAATATGCGTTATGCTCTTCTAGTTGTTCTGAAGATAATCATCGTGATACCCATCTGCACTTTATCTGCAAACAGTGCAAGAAGACTATTTGCTTAACACAAGTTGCCATCCCTACCATTGATATTCCAGAGGGATTTGAATTGAGTGACATCGAAGTTGTCGCACACGGGGTGTGTAAAGGATGTAAAGCGTAGCTGTTTTATTTTTTTTCGAGTATGTGCTTCACAATCATCGAGGCGTGAATTCTTGAGTTTTCAATAAACCAAGTGTGTGTGTTCAATCCGCCACAAACGACACCTGCCAAGTATAGATTAGCAATATTGGTTTCCATTGTTTCTGCATGGAAGGTTGGCAGTAAATCAACCTCATTTTGAGTAGTAATACCCAGCTTGCGCAAGAAATCGAAATCTGGACGATAACCTGTTAAGGCTAAAACAAAATCATTCGTTAGTGTGATTGACTCTCCTGCTTGTTCTAGAGTAACAGTAGAGGGAGTAATAGCAGTTAATTGACTGTTGTAATAGACCTGAATAGCACCTTCGGCAATTCGATTTTCAATATCGGGTTTTACCCAATATTTTACATGTGAACTAATAGCAGTATCTCGAACTACCATGGTTACTTTAGCTCCTTTTCGATAGCATTCTAATGCTGCATCTACGGAGGAATTACTTGCTCCAACTACCACAACTTCCATATTTGCATAATAATGCGGATCGTTGTAATAATGTGAAACCTTAGGTAGATCTTCTCCAGGAATATGCAAGAGGTTTGGGAAATCATAGAAACCAGTGGCGACAATTACATGAGAAGCACTATACTGGCTTTTGGAGGTCTCTACTGTAAAATGGCCTTCTGCTTGTTTATGTACACCTAATACCGTTTCAAATAAATGAATGGACAACTCGTGTAGATGAGTTACTCGTCTATAGTATTCCAAGGCTTCTTTGCGTCTCGGTTTATTTTCTGCACTAATAAAGGGAATATGGTCGAGTTCTAATAGCTCCGAAGTAGAGAAAAACTGCATATTGATGGGATAGTGGTACAAGGAATTGACCAAACATCCTTTTTCAATAATAAGATAGGACAATCCTGCTTTCTTAGCCTCAATACCACAGGCAATTCCTATGGGGCCCCCTCCAATAATTAGTACGTCTATATGTTTCATCTTCATGTAAATAAACCCGAATCAGGCGATTTTTGTAGTCTTTCAAACAAAAGTATTGATTTATTTTGGAAAGAAGAAGAGAATTGAGATTCGATCGTTTTTAGAAAATAAAAAAACACAAAAGGGAATAACAATTCGCTTTCATACTATGATGATAAATCAACAGCGTCGTTCTTTGAATAAAAAAAGAGGATGCCCTTGTGGAGCATCCTCTTTTGGTATGATTTAGAATGGATTATTCGTTTACTTTGTCAGCAACTAAGTGAATTCCAATTTCCATATCTTTACTAATTGCCCAATCAGCTGGGTTAAGAGCAGCACCAGAATCTTTATCTGTAGTACCGAAAACTAATCCCCATTCTGTACGGTCAGCAACAAATGCAGCATCCATAACAGCTTTACCATTCTCTACTGTTACTTTAGCAGGGAAAGTGATGTTTACTGTTTTACCTAAGATTGTTAAGTTTCCGCTTACGATTTTGTTAGCACCTTCAATTTTACTTGTGTGTTTTGCAGCGTCGAAATCTTCAACTTTAGTGATTTTGAAATCAACTGTAGGGTTTTTCTCTACGTCGAAGAAATCAGGACTTTTTAAGTGTCCTCCTAATTTTTGAATATCCTCATCAGCATCAACAGAAGCACGGTCAACTTGTAGAGAGTTCATGTCTACAGTGTATGAACCTGCGTTTAATCCATTTGCGTCAATTGCAATGTCTCCAGCAGATAAAGTTAAAGTACCAAAACGTGGGTTTAATCCACCTTTGTGTCCTACTTTCCAAGTTACATTACTGTCTGTTAAGTTTACAGTATATTTGTCTCCTTGTTCTACTGCAACTTCTTGTTCAGTTGTAGTTGTAGCTTTATCAGCATTTTTGTTTCCACATGATGCTAATGAAAGTGTAGCTACTACTGCTAATGATAATAAAATTTTTTTCATGTTAATTCGCTATTTTGTTTGCCCAAATGTACAATACAAAAATGAATATACAATAGGTTATTAATGTACTGAATGTTAAAAAGTTATAAATAAGCGTTTTTTGTGAAATAATGACGCTTATTTCTTTGAATTTACTTTTAAATAGATGTCTTTTAGGTCAAAAAAGCGTTTTTTTGTTGATAACTTCTGTTAAGGTTTCGAGTGATGAGCTTGTTGTAAACAGAGAAAATAAAAACCCATTCACATTTTTTGATAGTGGAAAGATAACAGCATAAAAAAAGAGGATAACTCCAGTTATCCTCTTTTTTTATGTTCTATTGGTTACAATTCTTTGAAAGTCGAAATGATATTCATTAATTCCTCTCCTTGATAGTCTTTGTTTTGACCAATCGTCCAACCGATAATTTCGTAGTTTCCTTTTTTACCTTCAACCATCGCCTGTATCATATACATGAAGTTTCCTTCTTGTGACATAGATATATGGTAAATTTTTCCTGGTAAACCATTAATGCGAACCTCGTCTTCTTTGACGATTTCATAATCAGGTCTAGTAGAATAAGCTGCTAATGCTTTTTGAGTAAAGGTTTTGAAATCTTCTTCTGCTGTTTTAGGTGATTCTTTTGCAATGATGTACACTTGTTTGTACGTATTTCCGTACTGAATATCCGCATCGGGATAAAGGTCTGTCATAGCTGCTAATGTTGCAGGCATATCCATGGTAAATTGATCTTTTACATTTACCGTTTGAGGAGGAGCTACTTTTTGGTTACAACTTACCAGTCCTACTGTTACACATAGAATAAAGAGTAATTTTTTCATCTGAAAACAATTTTTAAAATAAAGAATATTTAAAGTTAAGGCAAAATAGTGATACGCATGGTGATTTGTGCCTAAAAAATTTTTACTCCATCATGAACGCTAACGACAAATTATAATTTCAGCCTTGATTTTGTCTGAATTGAATAGATTTTTGTACATTAGAAGGTATTAAATCAAAAATAAAATAGTTATGGCAAAAAAAGTATTAATGTTAGCAGGTGATTTCGTAGAAGATTACGAAGTAATGGTTCCTTATCAAGCGCTATTATCCGTTGGAGTAGCTGTAGATGTGGTTTGTCCAGGAAAGAAAAAGAATGATATCATCGCAACGGCCATTCACGATTTTGTTGGATTCCAAACGTATGCAGAAAGTAGAGGACATAATTTTGTAATCAACAAGAGTTTTGATGAGGTGAAACTAGATGAATATGCAGGATTATATGTTTGCGGAGGGCGTGCTCCAGAATATATTCGATTAAATAAACGAGTGATTGAAATCGTTCAATACTTTTTTGAAAAGAATTTACCTATTGCAGCAATTTGCCACGGTATTCAAGTATTAACTCCAGCAGGGGTATTGAAAGGCAGAACATTGACTGCTTATCCAGCAGTTGGTCCTGATATTGTAGTTGCGGGTGGGACATACAAGGAAATTGATGCAGATAAAGCAATTACAGATGGCAATCTGACAACTTCACCAGCATGGCCTGGACATCCAGCTATTTTGAGTGAGTTTTATAAACTCTTAGGAGTGAAAATAGGGTAAGTTAAGTTATCCTGCAGAAGAGTTTGCGAGGCTAAAAGAAGAACACTTGTAAAACATTTCTTATTTTAGCAGCGCAAATTTTTTATTTATGATTTCAGAACAACAATTCCAAGCTGAATTAAATCAGATTATAGTTAATGCCATACGCGAAGATGTAGGAGATGGCGATCATAGTTCATTGGCGTGTATTCCTGCTGATGCGAAAGGAAAAGCACAAGTATTAGTCAAAGAAGCGGGTATTATTGCCGGAGTAGAATTTGCACAGCTGGTTTTACAATATGTAGATCCTACATTAGAAGTAGAAGTTTTTATCCCGGATGGAACAGCTGTAAAAGTTGGAGATATTGTATTGACGATTGCTGGATCTTCTCAATCCATTTTAAAAGCGGAGCGTTTTATGTTGAATGCGATGCAACGCATGAGTGCCATTGCAACGAAAACACGTGTTTTTGTCGATTTGTTGGAAGGAACGGGTACCAAAATATTGGATACCAGAAAAACAACACCTGGTATTCGCGCCATTGAAAAATGGGCAGTAAAAATTGCTGGGGGTGAAAATCACCGTTTTGCTTTGTATGATATGATTATGTTGAAAGATAATCACATTGACTTTGCAGGAGGAATAAAAGAGGCGATTGAAAAAACAAATACGTATCTGAAAGAAAACAACAAAGCGTTGAAGATTATTGTTGAAGCGCGTGACCTAAATGAAGTACAACAGATTTTAGCTTGTGAGAACGTATACCGCATTTTGTTAGATAATTTTGATTTTGAAACAACGAGAAAAGCAGTGGAATTAATTGGCAATCAATGTCAAACGGAGTCCTCTGGAAATATAAATGAAGAAACAGTACGCGAATACGCGCTTTGCGGGGTTGATTTTGTTTCCTCAGGTGCATTGACGCATTCCGTTTACAATATGGATTTAAGTTTAAAAGCAGTTTTATAGCCTATAAGGAGCATGCATGTCTAGAGAAATAGAAGATAAATTAGCCCGGATACCTGTGCTGAATAAAATCGTTAGCGCATTACAGCGAGTAAAGTTTTCTTTTCTTGATGGGTATTCGCTGTATGATTTAATTGAGTTGTATTTGGTCGGAATCGTCAAAGGAGCCTTTTCTTATCGAGCGGGTTCTATTGCTTTTAGTTTCTTTATGGCCTTGTTTCCCTTTGCTTTATTTATTCTGAATTTAATCCCCTATATTCCTATTGATAATTTTCAAGCCGACTTTTTACAGTTTATTGAAAATTCAGTTCCACCCAATACGTATGAAGCCATTCAATCTATTATTCTAGATATCATGAATAATAGTTATAAGTCTTTATTATCATCTGGATTTTTACTTTCTATTTTCTTGATGACCAATGGGGTATTTGCTATTATCGGAGGATTTGAATCGTCCTACCATATTACCATTTCTCGCAATATCATTCGACAGTACTTAGTTGCCTTGGCACTTTCTCTTATTCTATCTTTTGTTTTAATCTTTTCAGTTGCGTTTTATGTAATCTTAGAAGTATTAATTTACCGTTTAGCAATTGGTGCTAATTGGTTAGTCTGGGTGCGTAATTTATATTTATTACTGGTCGTTCTATTAACTACTTCTATTTTATATAAATTTGGTGCCAAAGAAACAAAAGGAGTATCTTTTATTTCTATTGGTTCTGTCTTTACAACTATTTTATACGTTTTAACCTCTTATGGGTTTGGAGTATATGTCCTTCGATTTGCCCGATACAATGAATTATATGGCTCAATTGGGACTTTATTGGTGGTGATGTTCTATTTGTGGATTAACTGTATGATTTTATTATTAGGTTTTGAATTAAATTTAGCTATTCGTAAGATTAAGTTAAAAAAATAAGTATATTTGAGTATATAACTTAATCTAAAACTAAAAAATATTATGAGAAATTCAATGTTTATACTCGTGTTTTTATTGGGTGGTTTCATGACGATGAATGCTCAATCGATCATTGGTAAATGGAAAACGTTTGACGATCAAACAGGAGACGCGAAATCTATCGTGGAGATATCAGAAAAAGGAGGTAAATACCAAGGAAAAGTTATCGAAATTTTAAATCCTGCTAAAAAGGATTCTAAATGTGAAAAATGCCCAGGGGATGATAAAGGAAAACCAATTGAAGGATTGGTGATTATCAAAAACCTAACGAAAAAAGGAGAAGAATATACAGGAGGAACAATTATTGATCCACAGTCAGGAAAAGAATATAAATGTTCGATTAAAATGAACGGAAAAACAAAATTAGAAGTTCGTGGATATGTCGGAATTTCATTGATTGGACGAACACAAACATGGACTAAAATGTAAATAATCTAGAAAAGGCTATCTGTAAGATAGTCTTTTTTTTTTGTTTGAATTTGAATGAGTTAGGTGTTTTGGTTTTGTTAATTGTGCTGGTGTCTAAAAAAAAAGTTTGTATCTTTCCTAGTATAACATATACTGAAAAAGAGAAATAGGATGAAAAAATTAATGTATGCAATGCTGTTTTTATTGGGAGGATTGTTAAACATGAATGCCCAGACAGAATATTCAATTGTTGGTAAATGGAAAGCTGTAGATAGCAATGGAAAAGACAAGGCAATTGTTGAAATAAAAGAAAGTCAAGGAGTTTATACAGGGCGTATTATTAGTATTTTAGACCCTGATGATAAAGGTAAGAAATGTGAAAAGTGCCCTGGAGGAGATGTAGCTAGGACCTATGATGGATTAACCATTATAAAAAACATGAAAAAAGAGGAACGTAATAAGTACAGTGGAGGAACTATTTTGGATCCAGAAACAGGAAAAGAGTACAGTTGTTCCATAAAACTTGTTGGTTATAGTAAAATAGAAGTGACAGGAACAGCCCAGATTTATCTCTTAGGAAAAACAACAACGTGGACAAAGTCATCTTAAAATACAAGGGTTATCTAACTATAGGTAGCCTTTTTTCGTTTTATTTTAGGGTGTAATTTTTCACCTGTAAAAAGGCTATTTCATTTAACACAATTTTACTCTTCAATTGAGATGAAATTAAATAAACCTCTTGTACCTTTGGAAGGTTATATGTTGGATTTTGAGAGAGTTAGTTTTGCGTTACAACAGGTTGTATGAAAGTTGACAACATAATGCAATGGCAAAAGGATTCTATTTTTTTAAATGTAGAACATAGGTTGTGTACAATTAAAACGAATAATTAAAAATGTCATATACAGCCGATGTTGCGAAATCCATGCGGAAATATGATATAAATCGCGTATTTTTGAATTTCAAAAATCAAATCTAATTGAAAACTAATTATAATTAAGAGCATAAATGAATAGAGTATTGGTGTGTTTTTTACTACTTGTAGGAGTGAGTTGTATGACTTCAAGATCAACTCATCAACCTTATATGTATGACAATAACCCTGATTTTGTTGTAGAAGGTATGTATCGCATTATTGATGAAGAGGGCAAAATGGGATTTGCGAATGTCAAAGGACAAGTAGTGATTAAACCTCAATTTGCTTTTGTGTTTCCTTTTAAAAATGGTGTAGCAAAAGCTACCTTTGAAGGTAGAAGTAGAGAAGTTGAAGGATCTCGCGGAGAGTACCATTATTGGGATAGTTCATCTTGGTTTTATATTGATAAAAATGGAAACATAGTTTCTGAAACGACCCATAATTAAAACATTCTACTATTTATTATATTCAAAGGCTTTCTTTGAAGTGATTAACCAACCCTAACATGAATTATTTTGTTGAGGTCATTGTGCCTTTAGCTTTAGATCCCACATTCACTTACCGAATTAATGAAGTCGAGTTCGATTTTATTCAAGTTGGAATGCGGGTTGCTGTACCTTTTGGACGCAATAAAGTGTATACGGCTTTGGTGGTGGAAAAACACCATCGACAACCTGCTGTATACGAAGCAAAAGATATTCATGAAATTATAGATATTGAACCTGTAGTTACTCCAGCACAAATTAAATTTTGGACGTGGTTAGCCGAGTATTATATGTGTACGCTTGGTGATGTGTACAAAGGAGCAATGCCTTCTCGTTTGCTGTTGGAAAGTGAAACGATTATTCAATGGAATGATAAAGTAACACTATCCGTAGACGATTTGGATGATGCGGAATACTTGTTATACGAGGCGATGCAAATTCAATCTATTTTGAAACTTGATGAGGTGATTGCGATTCTCAATCGCAAGAAAGTATTTCCCGTAATTAATAGTTTATTGACTAAAGGCGCCATTTTGTTGCAAGAAGAAATGGTGGAGAAATACAAACCCAAGCAAATTCGCTATGTTCGTTTGGCAGAAGAATACCTGCAAGAAGATGGATTGACCAAGCTGATGGAATTGGTTAATAGAGCGGCTAAACAGCGTGAATTAATCTTAAAATATTTTCAATTACAAGCAATCCAGAAAAATCCAATCAGTGTAAAACAGCTGATTGAAGAAGGTGAAAGTAGTCAAGCGATTATCAATGCCTTGATTGAAAAAGGAGTGTTTGAATCCTATTACCTCAATCACGATCGCGTTGTTTTTAATGATGCGACCTCAGAGGTGATTCAGCTGACGGATGATCAAAGTAAAGCGCTTTGGGAAATTGAGCAACAATTTACAGCAAAAGAAGTGGTCTTACTGCATGGGGTTACGGCCTCAGGAAAGACAGAAGTATATATAAAACTCATAGAGAAGTTTTTATCCCAAGAAGGACAAGTGCTATTTCTCTTGCCTGAAGTGGGGATTAGTGCGCAATTGGTTCAGCGCTTAACGGCTTATTTTGGCAATCAAGTAGCGGTGTATCATTCGCGCTATTCTCATAATGAGCGATTAGAAGTGTGGAATCAGGTATTGCAGCAATCAGAAAAGGCAAAAGTGGTGATTGGAACGAGGTTGTCTGTTTTCTTACCGTTTCAGGATCTGCGTTTGGTGGTGATTGATGAAGAACACGATGCCAATTACAAGCAACATGATCCTGCACCGCGCTATCACGGACGTGATGCAGCTGTGGTATTGGCCATGCAACACAAAGCAAAAGTGTTGATGGGATCCGCCACGCCGAGTTTAGAAAGTTATTATAATGCCGCTCAAAAAAAATACGGATTGGTTGAATTGACCAAACGTTATACGAATGTATTGCTTCCAGATATTGTCTTAGTGGATATCAAGGAAAAATACAAACGCAAACAGATGACAGGGCATTTCTCGGATCAATTGATCGAGGAAATAAATCACGCTTTGTCGTTAGAGGAACAAGTAATTCTCTTCCAAAACCGCAGGGGATTTTCACCTGTGGTGGAGTGTATGACCTGTGGGGCAGTTCCTGAATGCCCGCATTGTGATGTGAGCTTGACCTATCACAAATACAGAAATGAATTGCGTTGCCACTATTGTGGTTATACCTTACCGATGCCGAAACAATGTGGACGTTGCCACAGCGTGGATTTGAATACGAAAGGATTTGGAACTGAACAAGTAGAAGAGGAGTTGAGAGAGTTGTTTCCAAACAAGCGTATTGCGCGTATGGACCAAGATACCACAAGAGGAAAATACGCCTATGAGAAATTGATTGAATCTTTTGAGAATCGTCAAATTGATATTTTGGTGGGTACTCAAATGTTGGCCAAAGGCTTTGATTTCGATAATGTGAACTTGGTTGGGATAATGAATGCAGATAATAGCTTGTATCATCCCGATTTTAGAGCCCATGAACGCGCTTTTCAAATGATGACGCAAATTGCAGGACGCTCAGGGCGATTTGATAAAAAGGGAAGGGTAGTTATTCAAACCTTTAATCCGTATCACAATATCATTCAACAGGTAACGAATTATGATTATAAATCCATGTATAAGGAGCAGATGTATGAACGTCATAACTTTCAGTATCCGCCTTTTTACCGCTTGATTCGCTTAACGTTAAAACACCGCGATTTTGAAAAACTCAAAGAATCGTCGTTTTGGCTGTATAACAATTTGAAAGGACAATTGGGTATTCCCGTTTTAGGGCCAGAAGAACCTGCAATTAACCGCATCCGCAATCAGTATATTCGCGTGATTTTAATCAAAATTCCACAACAAGTCATGCTCAACCAGACCAAAGGGCAAGTGAGGCGCATCTTAAAGAGTTTTGAGTCTATTGGGGCGTATCGTTCGGTTCACGTGGTGGCTAATGTTGATTTTTATTGATGGCATCTTGTACCAGATTCAAGTTGCCTTATTGGAATAGGCATTGAATTTTTAATCGCCTTTTTCCAATTGGAAGAGGTTAATGGTTGATTAAAGGCTTTTGCGTTTTTGACTATTTCATAAGCCACAGTCTCAGGGTTGATATTCCATTTATTAAGAGGTTGATTAAATCGTTGTGCATCTTCGAACATGCTATCCATTCTTTCTACTTTACTTACATCCCATCGATTTAACGGTTGGTTGAACGCTTGGGTTTCATCAAACATCTGATTCATTTTGGTAACTTGACTAACATCCCAATTATTTAAAGGTTGATTAAATTGCTGAGCACCTTTAAACATACCTTCTAAGTCTTTAACCTGACTCATATTCCATTGCTCCAAAGGTTGATTGAATACTTGAGTTTCAGCAAACATGTATTTCATGTCAGTTACCTGACTAACATCCCAATTATGTAGAGGTTGATTAAATTGCTGAGCCCCTTTAAACATTCCTTCTAGGTCTTTAACCTGACTTATATTCCATTGCTCTAAGGGTTGATTGAACGCTTGGGTTTCAGCAAACATGTATGCCATGTTCGTAACTTGACTAACATTCCATGTATGTAAAGGCTGATTGAATGGGGTATTTGAAAACATACTTCCCATTCTAGTAACTTGACTAACATCCCATTGTTCTAAAGGTTGATTGAATGAAGTATTTGAAAATAGTCCTCTCATGTTCGTAACTTGACTAACATTCCAGGTATCTAAAGGTTGATTGAAAGCTAATGCGTGATAAAACATATACGACATATTCGTAACTTGACTAACATCCCAAGTTTGTAAAGGTTGGTTGAAAGCTAATGCGTGATCAAACATTTCGGACATATTAGTAACTTGACTAACATCCCAAGTTTGTAAAGGCTGGTTGAAAGCTAATGCGTGATCAAACATTTCGGACAGATTTGTTGCCTGACTCATATTCCATTGATCTAATGGTTGGTTGAATGTTTCTGCTTGGTAAAACATATTAGAGAAATTAGTGACTTGACTCACATCCCAATGATTAAGGGGTTGATTTAATTTCTTTGCATGGGCAAACATATAACTCGTGCTTTTTACTTGTTGTAGATTAGGAAGGTCTGAAGCGGTTACTATTACTTCTTTAGCTCCACTAAATGCCTTTTCCATTGTGCTCCATTCGATATCTCCCCATTGTTGTATCTCGATTAAGTGTTTTTCTCTTAAATAAAGATTTCTTGAACCTCCATACATATACTCTATTGCATGTAAGGGGGTTCGTTCGGTAGGAGTTAAGGTTAAGCGATATTGACCTCCTGGCACAAGCAGATTAAGATCGTTTTGTCCGATGCCATAATAAATTAAAGAGGAATCTGTTGTGTTTTCTAACATATAGAAATATTGACCTTGTAGGCTGAGTTCAAAATTGTTTCTGTTGCCGAAAGGGGTTAGCAAATCCCAAAGCGTTACAAAAGGTTTTTTGTAATTGGGCTGTTGTTGTTTTTGTTTCTCCCATGCTGCAATTGTTTGTTGCATTTGTAGGAGATTCAATTTGGTGTTGTCGAATGGGTGAGCAAAGTAAACAATAGAAGAAACTACCCATTGATCCAAACGTTGATTAAATTGCTGAGCGTTAGCAAACATTTGGTTCATAAAGACTACTTGACGGACATCCCACTGATGTAAAGGTTGGTTAAAGGTAAGAGCACCATGAAACATGCCAGTCATGTCGGTTACTTGCTGGACGTTCCATTTGTTTAAAGGTTGGTTAAAAGCTTTTGCCTCTTGAAACATGCCAGCCATGTTGGTTACTTGCTGGACATTCCATTTGTTTAAGGGGTGGTTAAAAGCTTTTGCCTCTTGAAACATGCCAACCATGTTGGTTACTTGATGAACGTTCCATTTTTTTAGCGATTGGTTGAATGCAGAAGCTCCTCTAAATAGATAACTCATATCCTTTACATTACTGACATTCCATTTGTTTAACGGTTGGTTAAAGCTTTCCGCTTGATCAAACATGGATCCCATTTGGGTCACTTGACTAACATCCCATTGATCTAAAGGGTGATTGAATTTTTTAGCCTGAAAAAAGAGATAGCTCATATCTGTTACCTGGCTTACATCCCAGTGATTAATGGGGAAGTCTAAGTAATGTGCACATAAAAACATGCCCGACATATTGGTGACTCTACTGAGGTCAGGGACATCTTGAGCAACAATAACCATTCTGCTTGCACCCGCAAAAGCATTTTGCATACTACTCCAAGGTATATCACCCCATTGAACAACAGATAAAAGCTCATCAAAGGGATTGGGGTATTCTTCTCGTTCATAAAGAGAAACGGTGATGTCAGGGTTGTAAAACCGATGTAACGGATTGTCGCCAATGGGAGTTAAACTAAGACGATAAGGTCCGCGTTTAGGAAAATCTAACTCAAGCATATCTTTTCCTCTTCCTTCTCCTTTTATCGTTGGATATTGAATGCTTTCCCAAGTATAGGTGTATTCTCCTTCCAAATGAAGGTTAAGTTTATGGGTGTTCCAGTTGGTTATAAAAGGTCGTTGTGCATGACTGCTCAAACCTGCAAGAAAAAAGAGCACGCCTAAGAGCATAAAACGGAACCAAATATTTTGTTTCATGTTGTTAGTTATAGGGTGAATAGTGGTGAAATGTAATGAAAAATACAATAGAAAAAGAAAGGAATTGTGAAATAAGCCTAAATCTTGTTCGTCATCCTGCATTAAATCGTACTTTTGTTTGCATAAAAATGAACTAAATTTAAAAGAAAATGAGTCAACCGAAAATTGTAGTGTCACAAGACGCAGCACAAAGTCAAGATAATTACGATATCATCTATTCTAATATTACTTTTATTAATCTAATCCGCGAAGAAGCTGAAACAGAAGATCCAGAAGAAGACCGCGTGGATGAACTAATTCCACACGACGCGTTCTTGAGTTATTATGTAGATTATTATTTGTCTCAATATGAAAATGGAAACTTTTCTCAATTTGTTTATAATACAGGAGCAGATTTAGAATTGATTGATTGGATTATCGAAGGATTAGAAAAAATGGGTTCTAAAGAGCATTTGGCTTTATTGAAAAAGAGATTAGAAGTGCTTGAAAATATGGATGAAACGGTTTTAGAAGCATTTATTGAAAGCGACTATTTTGGAACTAATCCAACCCGTGACCTTTTAAATGACGATACTTTTTTCAATATTGAAGAAGATTTAATTGATTTAAATGCGACTTGGCTGAAACAACATCCAGAGCTTTTAGTTTTATCTATCGATGAAATGTATGATTATGCAGAGAAGATGTTAGGTAAAAAAGTAGAACGAGAATAAGTTGTAAAGTTTGTGTTCTAGTGGATTTAGTTTTATTGACTGATAGAATACGTTCATTTATCCTTTAAAATTGGGAGATGACGGGAATATGTCATAGAAATGTCAGGTGAAATTAAAGGATTGTTGAGTAGGTTTACATCAAAATCGTTTAAGAGTGTATCATGAAAAATACAGGAGAAAAAATAAAGAAACTTCGAATAACTAGAGGGTACTCACAAGAAGAATTGGCTATGCAATCGGGATTGTCTATTCGTACGATCCAGCGTATTGAAAAGGGAGAAACAATTCCTCGAGGAAATTCACTACAGCTGTTGTGTGAAGTATTAGGATTGAAAGTAGAGGAGTTATTCCAGTCTGGCGAACGACAAGCTGAGGATTCAACCATGGCTGCTGCTCGAACTATTTATTTTTTAGTACTAACAGGAATTGTCGTTCCTTTTGGAAATATACTTGGGCCATTAATCGGATGGAGTATGTATAAAAAGAATGATGATGTGATTAATACGCTTGGAAAAAATGTAATTTTCATTCAGATCGCTTATACGGTATTGGTTGGAGGTTTGAGCTTATATGCTATTTTTAATAAACTAGGGGGTGAGGGCTATGCCTTTGAAGCTATCATGGTGTTTGTCTTTATTTTAGGATTTGTTAATTATGGAGGCATGCTGTATATAGGGATAAAAGGAAGGAAGTTATGATGTTTGTTCTTTATGATGTTTGTGTGATTTTACAAACCTCACGAATTTCACAAATCGCACAAAAAAGAAAAAGCAAAAAAACTTTGGTAGATGATATATAAAGTACTATTTTTGCACTCAATTTTATAACAAAATAAATTTTTATTTTATGAATCAATACGAAACTGTTTTCATCTTGAATCCCGTTTTATCTGAAACTCAGGTAAAGGAAACAGTACAGAAATTCGAAGAATTTCTTACATCAAGAGGAGCTGAAATGGTAGCTAAAGAGGATTGGGGCTTAAAAAAATTAGCTTACGAAATCCAACACAAGAAAAGTGGTTTTTATCACTTGTTTGAGTACAAAGTTGCTGGAGATGTAATCATCAACCTTGAAACAGAATTCAGACGTGACGAAAGAGTTATGCGTTTCTTAACTGTTGCTTTAGATAAACACGCTATATCTTGGGCTGAGAGAAGAAGAGAAAAATTAAAATCTAAAAAAGCTTAATTATTATGTCAACTATTGAGCAATCTGCAAAAGGAAAAAAAGACGGAGATATCAGATATCTAACGCCTTTAAACATAGAAACAAACAAAACTAAAAAGTATTGTCGTTTCAAAAAATCAGGAATCAAATACATCGATTATAAAGATGCTGATTTCTTATTAAAATTCGTTAACGAGCAAGGTAAAATTTTACCTCGTCGTTTAACTGGAACTTCTTTGAAATACCAAAGAAAAGTTTCTGTAGCGGTAAAAAGAGCTCGTCACTTAGCTTTAATGCCATACGTAGCGGATTTATTAAAATAATATAATACAAAAACAAGTTGTTGGTTTTCAACTTAGAAACCTAACTTCTTATTAAAAGGACATCAACATGGAAATTATCTTAAAACAAGACGTTCAAAAATTAGGATTTAAAGATGACGTAGTAACTGTAAAACCAGGATACGGACGTAACTATTTAATTCCTCAAGGACTTGCAGTTTTAGCTACTCCTTCTGCAAAGAAAGTATTAGCTGAAAACTTAAAGCAAAGAGCGCACAAAGAAGCTAAATTAATCGCTGATGCTAAAGTTATTGCTGAAGCATTAAAAGCAATTGAAATCAAAATCGCTGTTAAAGCTGGTGGAGAGAAATTGTTTGGTTCAGTAACGAACCAAGATTTAGCTGAAGTATTTGCTAAAAACGGTCAAGAAATTGATAGAAAATTCATCGCTTCAGGTGTTATCAAACGTTTAGGTAAATACAATGCAACAGTACGTTTACACCGTGACGTAATTGTTGAGGTAGATTACGAAGTAATCGCTGAACAAGAGTAATTCACTTGAACTGTATTCAGTTCAATGTAAATATAACTTATATAAAAAGCCTTCCTTTTCAGGGAGGCTTTTTTGTATTTTTGTTCCTTTGCTTTTTTGAAGAACTATTCAATTAAAGCCGTATTTTTATCATACTCTTACCACCTCACGTTTTCACCATCTCACGTTCTCACCATCTTGCGCTTTCATCACCTCACTACCTCACCATCTCATCGTCATAACCCACAACCTTAACCCATAACCCATAACCCATAACCCATAATCCCAAAAAATGGACATCAAAAAAAGATTTGACCGCATCATCAGTATATTTATCCATTTGCAATCCAAGCCGATTGTAACGGCTCAAGAATTAGCAGATCGATTCGAGGTGAGTTTGCGTACGATTTATCGAGATATTCGATCATTGGAGCAAGCTGGAGTCCCGTTGTATAGTGAACCAGGAGTAGGGTATGCTGTTGTTGATGGATATAAGATTCCTCCAACCTTATTTACGAGAGAAGAGGCGTTGAGCTTTGTTGCTGCGGAAAAAATTATGCAAGTTTATGTGGATCAGGAGCTCAGTGAGCATTTTACCTCGGCATTGTTTAAGATGAAAGCTGTATTGCGTTCTTCTCAAAAAGCAGAAGTATCTGGTATTGCACCTGCGGTTGTTATGCGTTCCAATAAAACAGTCTTCAATAAAAAAGTGCCTTCGGCCTTATCTACCTTGTTTAAGAGCATATCGCTGAAGCAACAAGTTCGTATTGCTTATTTGGCGGGAGTGGAAACAGAAGCTACCGTTCGTGTTGTGGAACCAATTGGTGTCTTTCACGAAAATAGCTTTTGGTATTTCATGGCGTATTGTCATTTGCGAAAATCCTATCGTCAATTTCGATCGGATCGCATTCAGTCTATCGAATTACTTGAAGATATATTCACGCTAGAACATGGAGATTTGGAATTGTATTTACCTAGTCGCAATGTAGAGCGCAATCTTGAAGTTCGTATTTTAGTGTCAAAGCAAATGGCTGCTTATTTGGTTTGGGAACGCAAATATTATGGATTTGTAGAAGAAATTGACCGAGGAGAACAAGTTGAAATGCATTTTAAAATGAAAGATTTCAACAATGGATTTCCCCGTTGGTTCTTGATGTTTGCTGATCATGCATCAATTATGAAACCCGTAGAATTGCAAGAAAAAGTAGTACAGTTATTAGAACAAAGTTTACTGAAACACAAAAAATAAAGTCCTTTCATTTTATTGAAAGGACTTTATTTTTTTAGAATGTCTCCCAGAAATGAGGAGGTTCAATTCCTAAAGCACGTAGGTAAACATAGGCTTGTCCACGGTGGTGAATTTCGTTGTCGATGAAGTAAAATACATGCTGTTGAATTTTCAAATCATGCTCTCCAAATAACACAAAGTTGTTTTGAAATTGCGCCTCAGTAAGTAGAGGAAATAATGCATTAATTTGAGCCGTATCTTCATCCCATTGTTTTAGTAATGCAGCTTTAGATGTAAATGTTGGTTTCTCGTCAAATTTTGTAATTTGATTGGATGTGATCGACTTTAGTGAAGGAACTGCAATAGCAATTAATTCAGCACACATCATAGAGAAAGGGCGCATTCCTCCAATAGTGAAGTTGAATAAATCGTCTTCGGAAAAAGCTTCGATTACGCGTCTTGTTAAGCTTCTTTGTCCTTGCCAGTACTGTAAAAGTTGTTCTTTGGAAATAATAACTGTGTTCATTTGAAGTGTATTTTTCTTTATTATACCACAAATGTAAGAGGGAGGATTGACAACGGTTTGTCAGTAGGTTGAAGTAAAAATATTTTTTATCGGCTTACTGCCCTAAACTCAAAAATTACGTTTTATAATTAGTATTTTTGTCTTTCAAAGAAATTATTATGAAGTATTCTCGTCTGACAAAAGAACAATTTGAGGAGTTACATCCGGAATTTGTAAAGTTTTTAGCTGCACAGCAAATCGATAAAAATGAATGGGATAAGTTAAAAGAAGAAAAGCCAGAAGTTGCCGAACAAGAATTAGATGTTTTCTCGGATTTAATCTGGGAAGGAGTGTTGACTAATGCACAATATATTGAGCATTATTCTAAAAATCACATTTTCTTATTTGGGTTTGATGAAAAATACATCAATACCATTGTGATTAAAACCCTACAACAAGATATTGATTTCTTGAAGCAAGAAGGATTGCAATGGTTGTCAGAAGCTGTATTTACAGCAGATGTAGAAGTGAAGCACGGAGGAAAGAATTTTGGTGCAGATCGCAATGCAGAGCTTTTTGATATAATTCGTCAGGGAGCTATCTTAAGTGATGGTGTATTGTATACGCAATTTAAACAGATGTTGAACCTGTAAGCTTGAGACGATGACAGAAGTGAAAAGTAAAATTGAGGCGCTTAGAAAGGAATTAAACGAGCATAATTACAATTATTATGTACTAGATAATGCAACTATTTCTGATTTTGAGTTTGATCAAAAATTAAAAGAATTAGAAGCTTTAGAGCAAAAACATCCTGAGTTTTTTGATGCTGATTCACCAACACAACGAGTGGGTGGAGCAATTACAAAGAACTTTGAGACGATTGTACATCGAAATAGAATGTATTCGTTGGATAATTCGTATTCTCAAGAAGATTTATTGGATTGGGAAAAACGCATTCAAAAAGCATTGGGTGATGTTCCCATGGAATATACTTGTGAACTAAAATACGATGGTGCTTCTATTAGTATTACGTATGAAGATGGAGTGCTTGTCCGTGCAGTTACTCGTGGAGATGGAGTGCAAGGGGATGATGTCACCAATAACATCAAAACAATTAAATCGGTGCCTATTCGCTTAAAAGGGAATGATTATCCGAAGAGTTTTGATATTCGAGGAGAGATTATCTTGCCTTTTGCAGGATTCGAACGCATGAATCAAGAGCTGATTGAGATTGGAGAAACACCTTATGCAAACCCAAGAAATACAGCCTCAGGAAGTTTAAAATTACAAGATAGTGCAGAGGTAGCTAAACGTCCTTTGGAGTGTTTGTTATACAATTTAATTGGATCAGATCTAGGATTTGAAACACAATACGAAGGATTGGAAAAAGCGCGCCAATGGGGATTTAAAGTACCAACGGTTTCGAAATTGGCTAAAAGCATGGACGAAGTCTTGGAATTTATTGCTTATTGGGATGTACATCGTCATAAATTACCGTATGAAACGGATGGTGTGGTGGTGAAAGTGAATTCCTTACACGATCAAGAAGAACTAGGGTTTACAGCAAAATCACCTCGTTGGGCTATTGCTTATAAGTTTAAGGCAGAACAAGGAGAGACTTTATTAGAATCGATTGTTTATCAAGTAGGACGAACAGGAGCGATTACACCTGTAGCGAATCTAGCGCCTGTTCAATTGGCAGGAACGACAGTTCGACGTGCGTCTTTACACAATGCAGATCAAATTGCGAAATTAGATGTTCGCGTAGGGGATTATGTGTATGTAGAAAAAGGAGGGGAGATTATCCCTAAAATCGTAGGAGTAAATACAGCAGTTCGCTCAAGTGATTCTCAACCAACAGTATATATTACGACCTGTCCAGAATGTGATACACCTTTAAAACGCAATAAGGGAGAAGCCCAACACTATTGCCCGAATGTATATGGATGTCCGCCGCAAATAGCAGGTAGAATTCAACATTTTATCTCGCGTAAAGCGATGGATATTGAAGGTTTAGGAGAGGAAACAGTGGTGTTATTGTATAACAACGGTTTAATTAAAGATTATGCCGATTTATACGAATTGAAGAAAGAAGATGTACTGCCTCTTGAACGCATGGCTGAAAAATCAGCAGATAACTTAATTAATGGAATTGAGGCTTCTAAGTCAATTCCTTTTGAACGTGTTTTATATGCTTTGGGTATTCGCTATGTTGGTGAAACGGTAGCAAAAAAATTAGCCAATCACTATAAATCCATTGATGCATTGGCGGTAGCACCTATGTTGGAGATGATTACCGTAGATGAAATTGGAGAGCGCATTGCACAAAGTGTGATTGATTTCTTTAGTAATGACATCAATAAACAAACCATTGAGCGATTAAAAGCGTATGGGGTACAAATGGTCTTGGAGGAAAAAGAATCTACGGTTGTTTCAGATCTTTTAAAAGGAAAAACAATTGTGGTGTCAGGTGTGTTTACACAAGTGAGCCGAGAGGAACTAAAACAGATGATTGAAGATCACGGAGGTAAAAATGGAAGTTCGATTAGTTCTAAAACGGATTATGTCGTGGCAGGAGATAAAATGGGGCCTTCTAAATTGGAAAAAGCCAATCAATTGGGAATAACGATTTTGACGGAAGAAGCCTTTTTAACGATGATTAAATAATTTGTTGTTAAAGTAGTTAGAATATTATTAGGCTTTTTCTAACTTTACTTCTTATCAAAGAATTATGTTTAGTACTTTCAAGAAGAAAACATTAAAAAAAGCAATTAATCAAGCTACGTTAAAAGGTTTAGCGTCAGATTTTGACTTTAAACCTCAAACGATAGGTATTTTAATTGAAAAAAGTGAAGTGTCGAAAGTGGATGAGTTAATTCAAGCACTGCGTCAAAGTGGTGTGTCGGCCGATCAAATTAATGTTTTGGTTTATACTGGATTAACCAAGACTAAGCAATTGATAGATCCGTCGTTTAGTATGAGTGATTTTACGTTAACGGGGGATATTCACAATCAAGAAGTAAAGAACTTTATCGATCAACCTTTTGACTTGTTGATTAATTTTTATGCAAAAGATATTGTACCTTTACTATGGGTGAGTGCGAAATCGAAGGCGAAATTTAAGGTTGGAGTTGCAACAGTAACACCGAAAATCAACCACTTTAGTTTAGATATTCAGGAGCTACAAGCGACACAATATGCTAAACATTTAATGAATTATATAACTATTTTTAAAACGAAATAAACGAATATGCAATCGCTAAAAGGTACAGGAGTGGCTTTGATTACTCCATTTAAAAAAGACAAATCTGTTGATGTTGAAGCGCTAGAGCGCTTAGTACACTATGTGACTGAGGGAGGAGTGGAATATCTTGTGGTTTTAGGAACAACAGGAGAAGCTGCTACCTTAACGCAGGAGGAAAAAGAAATAGTGAAACAGACTGTAATAAAGGCGAATGCAGGTAAGTTACCGATGGTTTTAGGTGTTGGAGGAAATAATACAGCACAGGTTGTTGAGGAGTTAAATCCAGCTAACCTAGCAGGATTTGATGCTATCTTATCGGTGTCTCCTTACTACAATAAACCTACACAAGAAGGAATCTACCAACATTTCAAAGCGATTGCACAACAAAGTAGTTTACCGATTCTATTGTATAATGTGCCAGGGCGTACAGGAAGCAATATGAGTCCTAAAACGGTTATCCGCTTAGCCAATGAATTTCCAAATATTGTGGGAATTAAAGAAGCAGCAGGTGATCTTGTTCAAGGAATGGAATTGATTAGACAATCAACTCGTCAAGATTTTCTTGTTATTTCTGGAGATGATGCGATTGCGTTGCCTTTAGTATTAGCAGGTGGAGCTGGAGTTATTTCTGTGATTGGACAAGGGGTTCCACAACCTTTTTCAACGATGATTCGCTTGGGGCTAGAAGGAAAAATCAAAGAGGCTTTTCAGTTGCAATACCAAATGATGCCTATTATTGATATGATATTTGAACAAGGAAATCCAGGGGGAATTAAAGCGGTTTTAGAACAAGCAGAGGTAATTGAAAATGAATTGAGATTACCATTGGTTCCAGTGGATCAAGAATTAAAACAACGAATAGAAAAAGAATTTATAAAACTCAAAAATTAGAAACTATGTTATCGAAAAAATTGCAAGATGCTTTAAACGGACAGATTAAAATAGAAGGTGATTCATCTCAAATTTATTTAGCGATGGCAACTTGGGCAGAAGTTCAAGGTTTTGAAGGAATTGCTTCTTTTATGTACGATCAATCGAATGAAGAGCGTACACATATGCTTAAATTGGTAAAATATATCAATCAAAGAGGTGGAGAAGCAACCATTCCAGCAGTAGCGAAACCTGAGTTGGATTATGCTTCATTTAAGACGCTTTTCACACAATTATTTGCACATGAGGTATTTGTATCAAAAAGCATCAACGAATTAGTGCATATTGCTTTAGAAGAACGCGATTATGCGACGCACAATTTCCTACAGTGGTATGTGTCTGAGCAAATCGAAGAAGAAGCAACAGCGCGTACGATTTTAGATAAAATCAATCTTATTGGAGATGATAAAGGAGGACTTTATTTATTCGACAATGACATGAAGAGCTTTAGAGGAGATGCAGGTGCAACTGCTACTACCGTTTAATCATAAGAAATTAAAACAAGATAAAAAGATGCCATACAAGCATCTTTTTATCTTTATATAGCAAGGCAAGGATGTACACCGAAAAAATGAATATTTACAAACAGAAAACAGCACGGTTTATGGTGTTTTTTACTTGTTCAGTACTTGTTTTTTTTGGTATTGTAACGGGAGATTACTGGTTTTTAGGATCTTTAGCGGCTCTTGTATTGGTAATCCATTTGTATACTTCTTCTTTAGAATATACTATCGGGCATACAGCAGAAGCACTCGTATTTGGATTACGCAAACAAAATGCGATTCTCTTGCAAGATATTGAGGAAATCACAGTAGAAAATATTGATTATATGGGGAAATTTGGCGGATATGGTTATCGGAAATTTCGCAAACGATCAGCTTATGTTTTCAATGACTCAGGTAATTTCTTATGTGTAAAAACGGCAGATAAAAATTATTTTTTCTCGATTGATGATAAAGAATATTGGACAGATTGGCTTCAGAAAAGGACAGACTTAAGTAAGAAAGCATCAATTGTTTACTAAATTATCCTGTTAAAATAAAACAAAAAAGACCTTTTTTTCTTTTTAGTAAAGAAAGGTTTTTGTATAATGCAATTATATAACTAAATTTGCAGTTGCTTTTGAAGTGCTATAACTCAAACAGGTGATTGTTTAATACCGAATGAACGAAATGAAAAAATACGTCGGATTATCTCTTTTGGCTTTGACTTTTGTAGGGTGTTCACCCTTACAGAAAGCAATGAAATCAGAAGATTTAGAATTCAAAAAGGATGTTGCTAATACATACTATGAACAACAAAAGTATAGAAAGGCTATCCGATTATATGAACAAGTAGAGACTTCGTTTAGAGGTCGACTAGGGTATGAGGATATGTACTTCAACTTTGCAGAAGCTACCTATGTAACGAAAGATTATATGTTAGCGGCTGAGCGATTCAAATTATTTGCAGCAACGTATCCTAGAGCGGAGCGCAGAGAAGAAGCTTTACTAAAAGAAATTAAATGCGGGGTAGAATTATCTCCTGTTTATTCTTTGGATCAGACGATTACGAATACGACAATCGGTAAATTACAAAAATTTATTGACCAATATCCAGGTTCAGATTTTATTTTTGAAGCGAACTCAATCATGAGTGAGATGAATAAAAAACTGGAACAAAAAACGTTTGAAAACGCTAAACAATTGAATACAATTGGTGCTTACACGAGAAATTATGGCGCTGCAATAGTTGCTTTAGATAATTTTATCTACGACTTCCCAGGAACAGAATATAAAGAAGATGCTTTATATTACAAATTGGATTCAGCCTATAAATTAGCAATGAATAGCGTTTACAGTCGATTGGAAGAACGATTAAACAATGCAAAAGGAATGTACGATGCGTTGATTCGTTTTAATAGCGAAACAAAATACAAAGAGAAAGCAGATAAAATGCTTGCAGAAATAAACACAGAATTACAAAAAATTTCAAAATAACCTAAGCGTAAAATGGATTTAAAGAAAACAACTGCTCCAGTAAACACAATTACTTACAACAAAAGTAAAATTGAAGAACCAACTGGTAATATCTATGAAGCTATTACTATTATCGCAAAAAGAGCAAGTCAAATCAACGTTGAAATTAAAAACGAATTGATTGATAAGTTAGAGGAGTTTGCTACTAACAATGATAGCTTAGATGAGGTTTTTGAAAATAAAGAACAAATTGAAGTATCAAAGTTCTATGAGAAACTTCCAAAAGCACAAGCATTAGCAGTAGAAGAATGGTTGGAAGGAAAAGTTTCATTCAAAGAAGTTAACAAATAGCATATACTACAACATGTCAGTGTTAAGCGGAAAAAAAATATTACTAGGTGTAACTGGTGGAATTGCCGCTTATAAAACGGCAAGTTTAGTACGTTTACTTATTAAAGCAGGTGCCGAGGTTCAAGTGATCATGACACCTGCTTCTCATCAATTTGTTACCCCGTTTACTTTATCTACTTTATCTAAAAAACCAGTGTATACTGAGTTTTTTAATTCCAAAGAAAGCGGCACATGGAATAACCATGTAGAATTAGCACTTTGGGCGGATATTATGCTTATTGCCCCTGCTACAGCTAATGTCTTAGCTAAAATGGCCAATGGGTTATGTGATAATCTACTTTTAGCCGTTTATATGTCTGCAAAATGTCCGGTTTATATAGCGCCTGCTATGGACTTAGACATGTACGTGCACCCTTCAACAGCAAGAAATTTAGCTACCTTAACTTCATATAATCACGTGATAATTCCCGCAGAAGAAGGAGAATTAGCAAGCGGATTAATTGGACAAGGTAGAATGTCAGAGCCAGAAACGATTGTTGCTGTGCTACAAGAATCATTGAATCAAAATTTACCTCTTCAAGGTAAAAAAATATTAATTACAGCTGGCCCAACATACGAACCGATCGACCCTGTGCGTTTTATTGGTAATCACTCTTCAGGAAAAATGGGGTATGATATTGCCAAAGAAGTAGCAAAGCAAGGCGGAACGGTAATCTTAGTGAGTGGTCCGACCAATCAAAAGATAGCAGACCCCCGTGTTCAAGTAATTGCCGTGATGTCCGCATCGGAAATGTACGAGGTTTGTCATCAGTATTTTAATGCGGTAGATGTAGTCGTAGCTGCAGCTGCAGTGGCAGATTATCGACCGAAGGATGTCGCAACGCAAAAAATAAAAAAGAACGCAGATGAGTTTAGTATAACTCTAGATAAAAATCCAGATATACTCGCTTCATTAGGCGCATTGAAAAAGCAACAGTATTTGATTGGTTTTGCACTGGAAACAGAAAATGAAGTGGAACATGCCAAGCAGAAGATAACCAAGAAAAATCTCGATTTGATTGTGTTAAACTCGCTAAATGATACGGGTGCAGGTTTTGGAAAACCAACCAATAAGGTTACCTTTATTGATCGCGATTTTACTGTTCAACCAATGGAACTAAAATCAAAAGAGGAGGTTGCTAAAGATATTGTCAATAAAATCATTCAACACTATGAATAAACTTTTTGGACTTTTCGCTTGTTTTTTTCTTTGGATGGGCACATGCCAAGCACAAGAATTGAACGCTAATGTGAGTATAAATTTCGCACAAGTAGGAAATGCACATCAAAATTATTTCCGAACCTTAGAAAAGTCTTTAAAAGAATTGTTGAATCAAACCACCTGGACGTCTCAACGAATAAACTCCAATGAGAAAATAGATTGTACCTTTTTGTTGACAGTAAGTTCTTTCGACAATAATGCGAATATCTCTGGTACTTTACAAGTACAATATGGTCGCCCTATTTTCAATACTACCTATACAAGTCCAGTATTAAATTTCAATGACAAGGATATTGCATTTAATTACACGGAGTTTGAGCCTTTGCGTTATAGCGCAGGTACGTATGAATCTAATTTAATCTCTTTGGTTTCTTTTTATGTTCATGTTGTTTTAGGAATGGATGGAGATACTTTTGCAAAAGATGGAGGTAATGCCTACTATCAAGAAGCTTCTTTAATCGCTTCAATGGCTCAACAGTCTGGAGCAAAAGGATGGAAACAAGGCGATGGAACCAATACGCGTTATACGTTAATTAACGATTTAACTTCAGGAGCAAGTAGACCTTTTCGAGATGCTTTATACACGTATCACCGCACAGGATTAGATACGATGAGTGAGAGCTTAGAAGGCGGACGCGATGGGATATTTAAAGGCTTGGAAGATTTAAGACAATATAATGCTGTTCGATCTAATTCTCTTTTAATTCGCGTGTTTTTTGATGCTAAAACAGAAGAATTAGTGAATGTATATAGTGGAATTGCAGATCGAAACAAGAAACGTGTGACTGAAATATTACATGCAATATCTCCTCTAAATGCTTCTAAATGGAATAATTTATAAGTATCTTTCGGTTGTAAAATTTAATAGTCTCGGCTTATGCTTACTTCATTGAGTATAAAAAATTTCGCTTTAATTGATCATTTAGAAATTGAGTTTTTTAAAGGTTTTTCTATTATTACTGGTGAAACTGGTGCTGGAAAATCAATTGTTTTAGGTGCATTAGGCCTGTTACAAGGAAAACGAGCAGATTTAGGTTCCCTCAAAAATAAAGATGAAAAATGCGTGATTGAAGGACAATTCAAAGTTGATCCTTATAAATTAGAAGAACTATATTCTTTCTTGGATATGGACTACGAGCCTATTACCATCATCCGAAGAGAAATTTTACCGTCTGGAAAATCTAGAGCTTTTGTGAATGATTCTCCCGTAAATCTAACGGATTTACAGGAATTAAGTGCTGTGTTATTGGATATTCACTCCCAACATCAAACGAGTGAATTGAGTGAAGAAACGTATCAAATAAAAGTTATTGATGCTATCGCCAAGAACGAAGAGACTTTAGAGGAATATCAAAAGCAATTAAAATTATATAAAGCTTCTGTTAGTGAACTCAAACAACTAAAAGAAGAGGAAATAGAACTGCTAAAAGAGCAAGATTACAACGCTTTTCTTTTAGAGGAATTAGAGGCGCTACAATTGACAACAATTGATCAAGTAGAATTAGAAAGTGAATTCGAAAAATTAAACAATGTTGAACATGTGCGTGAAAGTTTTGCGCAAGCTACTCAGATTCTAACGACGGATCAAATGGGAGTGATTCAAGGATTAAAAGAATTACGTCAAACCCTACAGAAAACAGCAACCGTTTCTAAAGATTATGAAGAGCTTTACAATCGCGTAGTTAGTGCTGAAATTGAATTAGCAGATTTAGCGAATGAAATTGAACGTGAAATCGACCATGTGGTTTCTGATCCAGAGCGTTTAACCGTATTACACGAACGTTTACAAGTGTTGTATGCCTTGCAAAAGAAACATCAAGTAAATTCAGTAGAAGAGCTAATAGCTATTGAAACGGGCTTAAATGATAAGGTATTCAAAGTTGGGGAAGTTCAGCATAAAATTGTCGCTGTAGAACAGCAGATTGAAGCGTTGTTGGTTAAGTTAGACCAATTGGCGGATCAGTTATCTCAAGCAAGACAGCAAGCAATTCCTGCTTTGAGCGATCAATTGGTCGAAATATTGACGTTAGTTGGAATGCCACATGCGACCTTCCAATTTGATTTTAAAACAGTAGATCAGTATTTAACCAATGGAAAGGATCAAATGCAACTGCAATTCTCTGCAAACAAAGGCATGGATTATGGTTTGTTAAAAAAGGTAGCTTCAGGTGGGGAATTGTCGCGTATTATGTTGGCGATTAAAGCGATTTTAGCGCGATATTCGAATTTACCAACGATTATTTTTGATGAAATTGACACGGGGGTATCTGGAGAGGTAGCAGATAAAATGGGAGTAATCATGAAAGATATGAGTACCTTGATGCAGGTTTTTGCTATTACACATTTACCTCAAATTGCTGCTAAAGGACACCAACATTATAAAGTATTCAAAGCTTCGGAAGGAGAATCTACGACCTCTAAATTAATTCAATTAGATCAGGAACATCGAGTGGAAGAAATTGCACAGATGTTATCAGGAAAAGATATTACAGCTTCTGCTTTGCAACATGCAAAGGAGTTGTTGAATGGTTAGTTGACTGTAAACCGTTAACCAATTAAAAAGGGCAATAAGAAATTTCTTATTGCCCTTTTTGATTATGCTTTTGGCTGTTCATAAATAGTATGAGTAGCCGTTTGTTTTTCTATAACTCTGAAGTAACCCAGTGCTTCTTTTTTAGGTGTTGTTTGGTTTTTGACATTCCCGATGATTCGTCCACTTGGTACTTGGAAAGGTCCTCCACCGTTGCCAATAGCATCAAAAAAGCTCATGGCAAAATCGTAGTAATTTCTGGAGATTTGTGCCAATTCAATTTCTATCTTTTCTCCAGGTACTGCATCTTCATCAATGATATAAAGTGATTCCATTCGGTTTCCTTTAGCGTATTCATTTGATAATACGCGTGGTTGTGGAGCTTTATCTTCGTAGTGATAGTACAAATAGTAGTAATTCAAATTCTGATTAGGTCTAGGTGTATCTTGATAATAAACGCGAATTACATAGTAATCGGTATCAAAGTATTTTTCGCGTTTTTGTGCTATTTCAAGTATTTCAGGACTTGATATATAGGTTTCAGTTGCTTCATACAAATCGTTGTCATATTCAATTTGTAATTTAAAGGTGTCTCCATCAGTAGGCTTGGCAATTTCAGTTGAATAATAACGCCCAGTCTGACCTAATTCATTCAATAGGAACTGATTGCCTTGTTTGTCACTGATACGAATAACAGCATTGTTTACTGGTGGAATTTCTAAGTTGAAGTAATCAGTTGTCAAACTTAGTTTGATAAATACCGTATCTGTAGCTCCAATTTTATTGAAGTCTAAGTTTCCTTCTACAACTAAACGAGGTTCAGCAGTAGGTAAATCAATATCAATTACTTCAGTACAAGAGGTAAGAGATAAGGTTAATAGAAGTGCTATATAAGATAATGCTTTCATTTTACTTAGAATTTAAAATTGTACGTAACACTTGGTACTAAACCAAAAATAGATAGTTTTTCAGCCTCATTTTTTCCGCGAATATCTTCGTTTTCTCTGAAGGAAATAGACGCTGCATTGTATCGACTGTATAGGTTGTAAATTCCAAATACCCATTCACCTTTCCAGCGTTTCGTTGAATTTGGATTTGGCGTATACGTAGCAGATACATCTAAATGGTGATAGGCAGGCATGTTATTAGCGTAACGATCTCCAAATTTAGGCACACGTAATCCTAAGTATTCATATTGACCTTCAGGATAAGTGATTGGACGACCCGATTGTAGTGTGAAACTAGCTCCAAAGGTCCATTTTGGATTTAATTCATATAGAGCTGTAATGGAAAGGTCATGTAGCTTGTCATAAGAAGCTCTATACCAATCACCATTGTTGATACCTGGTTCAAATGCTGTTCTACCTGGGGTACGTTGTTCTGCTCTTGATAGGGTATAAGCAACCCATCCTGTTAGTTTACCTAAGTTCTTTCTAACAAGAACCTCTAACCCATAAGCTCTTCCTTCTCCATTAAGAATAACGCGTTCAATAGCTTCATTTCCGACTAATTGCGCGCCATCAATGTAATCAATGCTGTTTTTTACTTTTTTGTAAAAAACTTCAGTTTCTAAACTATATCTTCCTTCTGCAAAATTTTGGAAATAACCCAAAGCAACTTGATCCACTAATTCTGGATCGGTATATTTTCCACTAGGTGTCCAGATGTCTAAAGGAGTTGGTGCTGCCGTATTAGACATCAAGTGGATATATTGCGTCATTCGGTTATAGCTCGCTTTAATGGATTGGTTGTCATTTAAAATATAAGCAACACCGATACGAGGCTCAAGGTTGTTGAATTGCTCAATAGACTTGTTTTTCTTGTAATAAGTAGGTTCTAGCATATTTGCCATTTTGTAAACCCCCAATTGCTGATCATACCAAACGGGTTGATTGTTAGCATAGGTATGTTCAATTCCTTTCCCTTTCGCATTGAAGTGAGAGAATCGCAACCCATAATTTACACTAATATGCTGACCAAAATTCTGTTCAGCTTCTACATAAACACTGCTTTCAGAAGCATACTTATTATCTATTTTCTTGTAGTTGATAGAAGAATCTCTCTTTGTTGGTTTGATTGTTCCAGGGTAGAAAATATATTCTGTATGTCCGATACCATAGCGCAATTGTAACGCAGAATTGATATCATGTAAGAAATCATATTTGATTTGTGTACTTTTAATTCCATTCTTCCAGTTAAATCCCACTAAATCTAAATCCAAATCATAGGTATATTGACTGGTTGACAAAGACAACGTTCCTGCTAAATCATCGTTGTATAACGTTTGCCATTCTAAAGTAGCCGCTAAGTTTCCAAAGCTGTTTTTCATTAGATCCTTGAAGCTAAATACGTCTTTTCCATAATAAGCAGAAAAGTTGATTTTATTCTTTTTATTAATATCAAAACTTAATTTAGTATTGATGTCATAGAAATAAGCAGAGTTTTTGTTGTCCGATAGTTTCAGGAACAAATGCGCATAAGAACCACGTCCTGCAATTAAAAAGGAAGATTTTCCTTTTTGAATTGGCCCTTGAGCTAATAAACGACTGGAAATTACACCGATTCCTCCTTCAAAAGTGTAATCGTTCTTATTTCCTTCCTTTTGAGCGACATCTAGTACAGAAGAAGCTCTTCCTCCAAAACGAGCAGGAATTCCTCCTTTATATAGTTTTAAGTCTCGAATAGCATCAGAGTTGAAGACAGAAAAGAAACCAAAAAGGTGAGAAGAACTATACACACTAGCATTGTCTAATAATACTAAGTTTTGTCCTGCACTTCCTCCGCGAACATTAAATCCAGCGGCACCTTCTCCAGCATTGGTTACACCTGGCAATTGAAGAATAGATTTTAGAATATCTGTTTCTCCTAAGACCACAGGCATTTTTTTGATTTCTTCAGTAGTTAATTTGTTGACACTCATTTCTGGTTTTCGAATATCAACTTTGTTTTTATTTTGTACAATAACTACTTCTGACAGTTCAGCATTATCTGTAGCTAATACAAAATCTAACGTTTGGTTTTTAGTAAGGTTCACTTTTGTAAACTTATCTGCATACCCCATGTATGATATTTTTAAGGAATAGGTTCCTTCTTGTAGCTGTATGGAATAATGTCCTTTCTCATTTGTGATGGCGCCATTATTGATTTCATTAATGTAAATCGTAGCACCAATTAAAGGTTCACGGTTGTCTTTAATGGTTCCTTGTAAAAGATAAGTAGCTTGACCTTTTACGCCCATTGTGATAAAGAACAAAGCACAGAGTAAAAAGGCTGTTCTGAGTTGACTAGGTATCATCATAGTTTGATAATTAATTCGAGTACGAAAATAACTAAGTTTTAGGGGTTTTTAAGAAAAGAATATGTAAAAGGTAGTTTTTTTATCTTAATGGTTTTTGTATAAGTTTTTTGCAGTCAATGTGTTGGATGAAGTATCTTTAGTCCATAAACAAATTGAAATGTGGAGATGGTATTCTAATATATGGTATCGCAATATTTTTGGGTTATTGGCCTTGTGTTTGATTTTTGGCTTTATTCAATATACTAGCTTAGGCGATAAAAGCATCCGAGAAATTTTGGTGGAGATGGTTCCAGCGATCTCTTTGATTTATTTTTTGATTTACATCAACAATGTATTTATCATTAAGCGTTTTCTATTAACCAAAAAGTATGATTCCTTTCTTCTTTGGTTTCTCGTTTATTTGGTTTTTGGTGTCTTTTGTTTGAGTCAATATGCCATCTATGCTGGCGAATTTAAATCGTTAATTCTCGAAGTTACTAATACGTTGTTCTTTACTATCTTAGGAACAGGAACGTATTTTATTCATCAATGGGCCTTTCAGAATATTACGTTACGCGAACGAAAATTAGCAAATACAGAAGCAGAATTGGATTTTCTAAAGATGCAATTGAACCCGCACTTTCTGTTGAATGCAATGAATAATTTGTACGGAGAAGCCTTGACAAATCCTGATGATACCCCCAATCGAATTTTACAGCTTTCTCATCTGTTTCGCTATCAAATTGAAGCAAGTAAAAAAGAAGAAGTGCGACTGGAATTGGAAATTGATTTTGTCAATGAATATTTAGATTATTATAGATTTACGAGCGATTCGTTGGTTGTATATATCGAATATTATGGTGATTTAGAAGCTTATCAAGTACCACCGCTTTTGTTTTTTAGTTTGGTGGAAAATGCAGTGAAGTTTAGTTTGCAAACGGAGCAACCCTCTATTTCCATCCGATGGAAAGAAGAAGGAGGAAAGATATACTTCGAAATAATCAATAGTTGTTTGCCTATTGAAAAACAGAAAAAGGGAACCGGTTTGGGGTTAAATAACTTAAAGAGACGCTTAGAAGTATCAGGAATACATGCTAAATTTGAAGTTGAAGATCTAAAGAATAAATATAAAGCAAAACTTACATTATGGGGACTAAATACAAATGTTTAATAGTTGATGATGAAAAACCAGCGCATCAAGTGTTGATGAGTCATATCAACCAATGTGAAGATTTAGAATGTGTAGGTAATGCCTTTTCTGGAAAAGAAGCGCTGCTTTTTTTGCAAAAAAATGAGGTTGATATACTGTTGTTGGATATTAATATGCCCCTTATTTCTGGATTGGAATTTTTGGATATGATAGCGGTAAAACCAATCACGATTATTACAACTGCTTATTCGGATTTTGCTCTAGAATCGTATGAAAAAGATGCGGTGGACTATTTATTAAAACCTATTTCGTTTGGCAAATTTTTAAAAGCCATCGAAAAAGCGAAAATCTTTTGTAAGAATCGAAAAGATTCTACAGATGAAGTAAAGGACAATGTGTTGAAAATTAGAGAAGATGGATTGGATGTGCTACTGGATATAGATGAGATTCTCTTTATTGAAAGCGCAGGAAATTATATAAAAATATATGTTGAAAATCGCAGCAAGAGCTATTTTGTTTATGGGTCATTGATTAGCATTAAAACGGAATTACCGGATTATTTTATTCAAGTGCATCGTTCTTTTATTGTCAATCGAAAACAGATTGTAAAAAAGGAGCTCGGAAAAGTGACGCTACACGTTAATATTGAAATACCTGTAGGAAGAAAGTATCAGATTTTAATTGAATAGTATCAAGAGCTTTGCTTTTTTGCTGCATTTTTCTTGAAAAAAGCGGATTTTATCTTGGGTATAAAGAAAGAATAGAATTTGTGGAGGTTCACAAAAAAATAGAATCATATAAATTAGATCTACCTTGAAGCTATTTCTTGAAGGTAGATCTAATTTTTTAGACTAGCCTTATAAGTTAGAAATGCGGGTTGATTTTTTTAGCTTTCGCTGTCCTAGAATACTAATGGTGATGCAAGCGAGTGCAAATGCAAGCGATCCAATTTCTAATGTTTGTTTATAGAGGAATTGATCGATGTTTTGGACCATTAGTATCATTCCGACGACCAGGAATAAAAAAGCAATACTCCGTAAAAAGGAGAGTGAAAATCGATTCATAATTAAATTATTTATGGTTAATAGGTTTAAATATAACTAATTATGTTCTTTTTTCAAAAGGAATAAAAGGAAAAGAAAGTAACGAAAGAGGAATAAAAACAAAAAGTCTGTCGAGAATCGACAGACTTTTTTATGTTTAAAACGATGTATCGTTTGCTATTATAAGTGGATTACTTCACCGTAAGCGTCAGCAACAGCTTCCATTACTGCTTCACTCATTGTAGGGTGTGGGTGAACCGCTTTAAGGATTTCATATCCTGTTGTTTCTAATTTACGAGCTACAACTGCTTCAGCAATCATATCTGTAACACCAGCACCAATCATATGACATCCTAACCATTCTCCGTATTTTGCATCGAAGATCACTTTTACGAATCCGTCAGGCGTTCCTCCTGCTTGTGCTTTTCCAGAAGCTGAGAATGGGAATTTACCAACTTTGATTTCGTATCCAGCTTCGATTGCTTTTTTCTCTGTTAATCCAACAGAAGCAATTTCAGGAGTAGCGTATGTACATCCAGGGATATTTCCATAATCTAATGGCTCAACATGGTGACCAGCAATTTTCTCAACACATAAGATTCCTTCTGCAGAAGCAACGTGTGCTAATGCTTGTCCAGGAACAACGTCTCCAATTGCATAGTATCCAGGGATATTTGTTTGGTAGAAATCGTTTACTAAGATTTTATCTCTATCTGTAGCAATCCCTACTTCTTCTAAACCAATATTTTCGATATTTGTTTTAATACCTACTGCAGATAAAACGATATCAGCTTCGATGATTTCTTCTCCTTTAGCTGTTTTAACTGTAGCTTTTACTCCTTCTCCAGTTGTATCTACTTTTTCCACAGAAGCATTCGTCATTACTTTAATTCCAGCTTTTTTCAATGAACGCTCGAATTGTTTCGAGATATCTTCGTCTTCTACAGGAACGATGTTTGGCATAAATTCAACAACAGTTACATCTGTTCCCATTGCATTATAGAAATAAGCAAACTCAACCCCAATTGCACCAGAACCAACCACGATCATTTTCTTTGGTTGTTTCGGTAAAGTTAAAGCTTGACGGTATCCGATTACTTTTGTACCATCTTGTGGTAAGTTTGGTAATTCTCTAGAACGAGCTCCTGTTGCGATGATAATATGGTCAGCACTATATTCTGTTACTTTTCCATCTTTATCTGTTACATCAATCTTTTTACCTGGTTTTACTTTTCCAAATCCATCGATAACCTCAATTTTGTTCTTTTTCATCAAGAATTGAACACCTTTGCTCATTCCAGCAGCAACTCCACGTGAACGTGCAACTACAGCATCGAAATCTTTATCAACTTCTCCATTAATTGTCAAACCATAGTCAGAAGCATGCTTCAAGTATTCAAATACTTGTGCAGATTTTAGAAGTGCTTTTGTAGGAATACATCCCCAGTTTAAGCAAATACCTCCTAAATTTTCTCTTTCAACTACTGCGACTTTAAAGCCTAATTGAGATGCTCTGATTGCAGTAACGTACCCTCCAGGGCCACTTCCTAAAACAATAATATCGAATTTCATATGTATGTATTTCTATATTTTACGCTACGAAAATAATCAATTATTTCGGTACTTGAAACTTTCGGTTTGAAAAGTTGATGGACTGTAAATTATCGAATTGTAAATTCAAGATCTTTTAAGGGATGTTTAGAAATGGGATTGTCAAGTAATGTTTTAAAATGTTGCCTATTTATTATCTGTTTCTTGTTTTTATTGGTAACAAAAGGCGTGAGAGTATGGAATTTCTCACGCCTAAGTAAAAATAATAAAACTATAGAGGTAATTGTAGGATTACCAATACCCTAGGATTTTCCACCATAGGCCACCGATTGTAATCCAAATGAATAAGTTTACAAGACTGATAATAAATCCTACTTTCCACCATTCAGCAAGGGTGGTATAGCCTGCACCAAATATTATAGGGGCTGTTCCAGTTCCATAATGGGTCAAGGACATCATCAAAGAAGACGAAAAACCAAGTAATAAGGCTAATAACATCGGCGGAGTACCCAAGGCAATCCCCGCGGCGAAAAAGGCTGCAAACATGGCTGTAATATGCGCGGTTGTGCTAGCAAAAAAGTAGTGAGAATAAACGTATACGAGTAGTAAAATTAAGGTACCCACAATCCAATTTACCCCCAAATGGTTAATTCCTGTGCCTACGGTTTGAGCTAACCAAGAGACTAATCCTAGTTTGCCCAAGAAGCTTGCCATCATCACAAGCGCAGCGAACCAAACAATGGTATCCCATGCACCTTTGTTTTTTAGTATATCATCCCAGGTAAGCACGCCTGTAGCGAGTAGGATAGATAGACCAATAAATGCTGCTGTTGTTGGTTGTACAAGATAGCCTTCCCCAAAGAGCATAGCGGGAACACCTGCCCAAAGCAAGAGCAACAGAATAAAAACGCCCAATGTGATTTTTTCGGGTAGTGAAAACGGCCCCAGTTCTTTTAATTGAGCTTTGGCAAATACGGGTGCATTCGGTGTCTCTTTAATTTCAGGAGGACATATCTTATAAATGACTAATGGCATAATGAATAGGGAGAAAAGGGCCGGTACAAAAGCTGCTACAGCCCACATTCCCCAAGACAGATGAAAGGATGGATCTGTTCCTTCGTAAATCATACTCACAATAAGTGGATTTGGGGCAGTTGCGGTGATAAACATCGCAGAAGTAATGGGATTGGTATTGTAGTTGACCAATGATAAGTATCGACCAATGCGTTTTCTCAATGCTGTTGTAGGACTGGACCCGAAACTTTCTGAGATAGAACGCATAATCGGGTAGATTATACCACCACCACGAGCAGTATTACTAGGTGTTACAGGAGCTAAAATAGTTTCAGCAAAAGCTAATGCATAGGCAATTCCCAGCGTTTTTTTTCCAAAGATGGATATCAGAAAATATCCGATTCGAGCGCCTAAACCGGTTTTACATAAACTAATTGAAATCATAATTGAAATTCCAATCAACCAAATGAGGTCATTGGAAAAACCACTTAAAGCATCAACCAAGGCAGCTTTAGAATTTCCTGGATTGGTAACACCTGTTACGGCAACTAAAGCGATAGCTCCAATAGATACAGCACCAATAGGCAAGGCTTTTCCAATAATTGCAGCAATTGTACCAACAAATAAAGCTAGTAAATGCCAAGCATTTGGATCTACCCCTTCAGGAACAGGAATGAAAAACCAAATGAGTATAGTTAAGGATACTGCAATAGCTGTGGGAATGGGTTTGATAGGTTCTAAAGTATAAGCCATCTTCAATCATTTTTAGTGTAATTGTACGATTTGAATCAAGGTTAGAATTGTTTGTATTTGCGAATTGTATTCTAACATTGTATCGCTTGTTATTTATATACCAAGAAATAGACCAAACTTTGTTTTTGCTTGATTTTTTTTGAAGATGTATCGAAGTATTGGAAAAGTATATTGAAAAGGATCAAAAATAAGCTGCGTTTTACGATTAAGTGATTGCAATTGTTTGTTGGTAGAAAAAAAGATATAGGTGATGAGTAGAACTAATCTCCTTTTTTGGATAAAATAAATCCTGTTTTTTAAAAACGTGTTGATTTGTTAATTTACTTTGGTTTTGATCTCTTGTTTAAGAGGGGTAAAGGAAGGGTTGATAGAATAACTTTTTACTTTTAAAATGTTTTATGATGCTATCATAGTGATTATTAACATGTTTGATGAAAGAAAAAAGGGCGGATGAATGAAGTGAAGAATTAGAAAATACAGCGGTGTTTTTTAGTTTAATTGTATCGTTGAGTATGTGTGATGATTGCTGTTTTGCATAGGAAAAACGAAGTGATTTAACCTTAAAAAACCAAATGCTTATGAAGGATTTTTTTACACAAAGTCAGAATTTCATTGGTTCTCAACAAACGGGAATCGATCCAAGAACGGGTGCTTTTACGCTAAGTTTACCTTTAGCTAGTATTAATGCGAATTACGGTATGGGTCCTGAGGTCTCCTTATCGTTAACCAGTAGTTCATTAAATCAGGAGAATGAGGGTTTTGGTGTTGGCTTTGGCCTTCCTTTTACCACCTATGAT
>NZ_JBQZGD010000022.1:0-56991 GCF_052691955.1 Myroides sp. TSA_177.3 | reverse complement strand
CAGCTAAAAAAAATGTTTTAGAAGAGATATCCATGGCTGTCAATAAAGAGATACTTCCTAATGATGCAACTGTTTGTCCTATTGCTTTAAATCCTCTCAATTGACTATCTGAGCGACTTGTCGTACTATACTCTACTGTAGATTCCTTCATTACCAAATTATCCATTGGAAATAAATAAGGATAATTCTCCCCGATGTAATTATACAAATGTTTCATCTTACAAATTATTTTGTTTAATAATATAAGTACAGTCTATATTTGAATTTTCGTCATAGAAAGATTGGGACACTTGTATTTCTATATTACTTAATTGAAGATAATCTTTGATTCCATCTAAAAAAGCTATTAAAGTGGGAAAAGTTAGATACTGATCAATTTTATATTGTTTAGCAGCTCTATGATAACGATCAACACCTTTCAAATGAATCACAGCATAATCTGACATATATTCTTGCACATCAAACTTGAACTCCGGACTCGAAGTGTAAATAGCAGAAATAGCAACCATAACCATTGATCTGCAATCTCGAACCATAGTAGTATCTTTAATTAATGCTTGCTCTGCTTTTGCTTTGCCAAGATTGTAAAATAGTTTATCGGAGTGCAAACGTATTTTATCTACTCCATACTGCTCTCCTATTGACTGTAATTGCAAAGCATAGAATTGGGAAGTAATATTGGATAAATTAATCGCTAAGTCTGATACAGTCGAAGGAAGATATAAATCAATTAATTTCTCTTTAATCTGCTGTGAAGGATATTGATCATCCCCTCTTAAAAGACGTAATTCTTCAAATAAACTATTTTTTTCTTTCATTGTCACATATTTTATTATTCTACTTTTTAAGTTAAAAAAAACAATACTTGTAAAAATATAATTAAATTAATTTTTTCTTAAATCAGTTATTTAGGATTAGAAAACCGTTTAAATCTTAGTGTAAGCTACTGTTTAAAAAGAGCTATGCTTTATTAACATTTAAATACCCTTTTATTAGAAGATAATAGTTAGTTTTACTTGTATTTTTTAATTAAATAACGTTGAATACATCTATTAAAATAAAAAATAAACTAGAGACAAGAACACTAATAAAAGTTGCTCCTTTTAGACAAGAAATTCGAAAAACTAATCCTCATAAACACAATAATTACTTCGAAATTATTTATTTAAGCGAGGGAACAGGCTTTCATACAATTGATCAAACTGTATTTTCGATAACTACTCCTACAGTTTTTTTTATACAAAAGGAGCAAGTACACTTTTGGGATATTACAAGTATACCTAAAGGCTTTGTACTTCTATTAAAAAAAGAGTTCTTACAAGCCTCATTAGATTATAAGTTAAGAGATCTCCTGTCCCAATTAAGTCATTTTACTTGCTTAAAAATAAATGATACCCAAAATATTGATGCATTATTTCATCTACTTGTATCAGAGAAGGATTTTACGGTAACAGAAGGTCTACTAAAAGCTTTATTGGCTAAGATAATAGCAAGATCTACTTCTTTTTCTACTTCCGTAAATAAAAGCGATACGATCGCCTTGTTTCAGGATTTTTTAAAGCAAACAAATAACTTACATAATAGTGTTGCCTATTATGCTCAAAGATTAAAAATTTCACCACAAAAGCTAAATGCCATCTGTCGCAAAACACTCCAACAGTCAGCATCCGAAATATTAGCAGAACATATTATTGATGAAGCAAAAAGACAATTACTATACTCTGAAAACAGTGTTAGTGAAATTGCTTACAACCTAAACTTTAGTGACTCTTCTTACTTTATAAAATACTTCAAGCGCTATATGGGTATTACTCCTAAAGCATTTCGGGAAATTTAAAGTACCATTCTTTTTTCAAATTCACCTTATTTTAGGTTCTAATTGTGACATATTTGTATGATTAAAAATTCTTAAGATATGAATACCAAACAAGGTGAAGTAAGTCTCAAAGAAATAGTCAAGGTCTTTACAAAATTAGGGATTATTGGTTTTGGAGGTCCTGCAGCTCATATTGCGATGATGAGAGAAGAAGTAGTTGTAAAAAGAAAATGGATGGATGAACAACACTTTTTAGATCTGCTTGGTGCTACGAATTTAATTCCTGGTCCTAACAGTACAGAAATGGCTATTCACATTGGTTATGATAAAGCAGGTTGGAAAGGTCTTATAATTGCAGGGCTATGTTTTATTCTTCCCGCTGTTTTTCTAACGGGTGTATTGGCTTATTTTTATAAAAATTATGGAGAATTACCACAAGTTCAACCATTTATCTATGGAATTAAACCTGCCATTATTGCTATTATCCTTGGAGCTGTATTTCCACTAGCCAAAAAATCCATTAAATCCTTATTCTTAGCCTTTATAGGACTTATTGTCTTAGTAGCTTCTTTATTTGGGACTAATGAGATCATTTTAATGTTTGGAGCTGGATTTTTAGCTTATATAGTTTTTTATATTAATACTACAAAGCGAAGTACCTTACAAAGTTTTCTTCCATTACCCTTCTTACTTACTATACAAAATACTCTTTTCACCAATACCAATATGCAGCTATTTTGGATTTTTCTTAAAATAGGGGCTATACTGTACGGTAGTGGTTATGTATTATTTGCTTTTTTAGATACAGAACTCGTGCAAAAAGGTTTACTCACCAAAGAACAACTTATAGATTCTATTGCTGTAGGACAATTCACACCAGGACCTGTTTTCTCTTCCGTTACTTTTATTGGTTTTCAAATTAATGGTTTATCTGGAGCAATTCTTTCAACTGTTGCAATTTTTTTACCATCCTTTATTCTAGTAGCCTTACTAAACCCATTGATGAAAAAACTTCGCAACTCAAAAGGGGTATCTGTCTTTTTAGATGCGGTGAATGTTGCCTCTGTCGCCTTGATTGTCGCTGTTTGTATAACGATGACACGAGATGTGTTGCTGAACTGGCAAACCCTTGTTATTACCCTACTTAGTGGTATACTCGTTTTTAAATTTAAAAAAGTAAATAGTGCTTTTATTGTTTTAGTAGGAGCTTTGTTGGGATATCTTCTCTTTTAATTGTTTAACTTACATGTGTTTATTTAGACTTTACTACCGACATATCTTCCTTGTCATGTTCAACCCAAATCAAACGAGATACATCATAACCAATTTCATTAGCTAGTGTCAAGTATTGTTGTTTAATAGCTTCGGGGATACTTTTTTCTCGAGATAAAATCCATAAATAATCAAGATCTTTTCCTGCTATTAGAGCATACTTATAATCTGAATCTAATGCAATGATATTATAACCCGAATAAAAAGGACCGAAAAAGCTAACTTTAAGTGCCCCTATATTTTTCTCTGCTCTGAACTTAGCTATTCCTTCTGCTTGTTTCCATTCTTTGGTTTTAACATTAAAACCTCGATTTAAAACCTTGAGATTTCCTTTCTCGTCCAAACTATAGTAAGCTGTGGTATTATTTAAATCTCTTTCAAAATAAAAATCAAACCGAGCAATTTCATACCATGTTCCCAAATAACGATTTACATCAAAATTTTCAACGGGTTTAGCTTTTTCTGGTATTGTACTTGCATTACATGACACAAACAAAAAAGATAGAATAGCAAAAAAACTTATTCTATAAAACACTTGTAAATTCATAAAAAATTAGTTTATCTCAAAAATAAAAAAATAAATGATGAATTGATTTATTCTAGTGATTAATTTAATAGAAACGATTTAAAAACAACTATATTTTATCACTTTGCATAATATTTCTTTTTCATCCACAAACTCACTCGTACCAGTAGAATCAACACAGGAACTTCAACTAAAGGTCCGATAACCCCCACAAAAGCTTGGGGCGAGTGAATTCCAAATACGGCAATAGCAACAGCAATAGCTAGTTCAAAATTATTACCTGCTGCAGTAAAAGAAATAGCCGCATTTTTATCATAATCCACATGCATTGATTTATTTACGAAGAAGCTGACAAAGAACATCAAGACAAAATAAATAATTAGTGGGATAGCAACTTTGATAACCTGCATTGGTAATTGAACAATCTGCTCTCCTTTTAAGCTAAACATAAGCACAATGGTAAAGAGTAAAGCATATAAAGTAAAGGGGGAAATAAAAGGGATAAACTTGCGCTTAAACCAAGCTTCTCCTTTTATTCTAATGAGATACTTATGACTTAAAAAACCTGCTAAAAATGGAATTCCTAAATAAATAAGCACACTTTGTACAACATCACTCATCTTAATTGAAATAGCATAATCAGCAAATCCAAAATAAGAAGGTAATACGTTGATAAAAAGCCAAACAAAAAAGCTATAAAACAGCACTTGGAACACACTATTTAATGCAATTAGTAAGGCAGCATACTCTCTATTGCCCTTCGCTAAATCATTCCATACAATCACCATTGCAATACATCTGGCTAAACCAATAAGGATCAACCCTACCATATAATCAGGTTCATCACGCATGAAGATAATAGCCAGAACAAACATTAAAACAGGTCCTACAATCCAGTTTAAGAAAAGAGATAAGCTTAAGACTTTTTTATCCCGAAAAGCCAGTGGTAATAGATTATAATCAACCTTAGCCAGTGGAGGATACATCATGATGATTAGCCCTATAGCCAGCGGAATATTGGTAGCTCCTATAGAGAGTTTATCCATCACATTAGAAACACTTGGAAATACATTTCCTAAGAGAACACCAATCCCCATCGCCAAGAAAATCCAAAGGGTTAAGTATCGATCTAAAAATTTCATTCTAACTTGCATAACTTACTTTTTAATTTGTGATAAGATGTAAAACATTTCACTTGCAATTTCAAGGCTTCGATTAAAATATCCTGCTTGCTGGTTTTCCGTTCCATCAAATACCTTAGGATCCTCAAATGTAATAGGGATTCTGCGCTCAGCACCTGCTATAAAAGGACAGCCCCCATCAGCTTGTGAACAAGTCATAACAGCTGCAAAATCACTACTTGGATTAAAAGCAGCATCGTACTTCTTAGAAAAACCAATAATAGGAATTTCATTATCACCATACTTTATAGCATAAATAGGATTCTCTCCTTCCGAAATTTTAAATACGTTAAATCCCTGTTCTTCTAAAACTGTAGCAACCATGGGATACATAGCTGTTTGTTCAGTCCCTCCTGAATAACAAGTAACATTTGGAATACCGTAGTAACTAGCCGCTACTTGCATCCAGATCTGAGTCAAATGACTTCTTCTTGAATTATGTGTACAGATAAAATTGATTCGAATTGGAGATTTTGAATCAACCTTAGATTGAATATAAGCCTCCAAGGGAGCCAAAACTTCTTTTCTATGATCAGTTATCACTCTTGATTCAAGCATAGTGCTAATTGTAGTTGATAATGTTTTATACATCTTTTACTTTTTTACGATTAACAACATCCAGCGTTAGAATCACAACAACTAGTTTGAGCTTCTTGATTACTTTGTGTAATTCCACAAGCATCTTCAGCTAAACAAGCAGTCAATGTATTTTTTAATAGAAAGTGAGTTCCATTAAATGCTAAGAAATACTTTCCTATTGTTTCTTTACCTTGAACTTCTACTTCAATCTCCGCATCAACAATACCTAATTTTGTTTCTGACAATCGAATAATATTAAGCAATTTACCTGCTTTTAAACGATGCTGATAATCATCTGCATTCCACAATTGAAAACTTACCTTAACCTCTTCTCTTATTGTACCTCCACAGTCAATAAACTTTTTTGTTACCTGACCTACTTCTGTTACATGGAAGTGTTCTGCTACAAACCTCCCATCTTCAAATTGAAAATCTACTCGATCTAATTTTTCTAACACTACTTTTACTTCTGATAATTTCATATTTTATCTGTTTTAAATTATTCTACTATCGTAATATTACGATGATGTTGAATAAAAAATATTAACAGCAATCCTTTGATTGTATTTTTTGAGCGAAGAAGAATTCAAACTCCTTGAAGAATTCATTCCAAACTACATTGTCAATACAATAACAAACGGATTTACCCTCAATTGTCCCTTTTATAAGTCCACTATTTTTAAGCTCTTTTAAGTGCTGAGAAATAGTGGCTTGAGCTAATCCAAGTTCTTCCACCAAATCATTGCAAATACAAGCATCTTGATTGATAATATACTGAAGAATGGCAAGTCTTGCTGGATGCCCTAAAACCTTAAACATAAGCGATAATCTATTCTTTTTATCACTAAATAATTCTGATTTTGTTACTCCCATTGTTTTATACTTAAATATACATCGCAATATTACGATGTATATTTAAACTATGCAAGTTTAATTAATATTGATAGCAAATACGATAATAAATTATTCTGTAATGTGATTAGACTTCATAAACTTTGAAAAGAAAATACTCACTTCATACAATAAAACTAATGGTATAACCAAAATAACTTGACTCAATACATCTGGAGGTGTAATAATTGCTGATGCTACTAAAATCAAAACATAAGCATATCTGCGATAACCTTTGAGTGTATCTGTTGATAAAATTCCCATCTTGTATAATACTAGAATGACAACTGGCAAAACAAACACAATACCTGATGCTAGTATGGTGGTTCTAACAAGAGAAATATATGAGGTAAGATCGATTTGATTGGCAACAATACTACTAATCTCTATATTCATAAAAAAATGAATAGATAAAGGAACTATAATAAAATATCCAAACAAGACACCTATAAAAAATAAAAGACTTGTGATTGTTACAAATACAATACTATATCTTGTCTTACTATTATATAATTTAGGTTGTACAAGTTTCCAAATTTGATACAAAATCCAAGGAAATGAAGTTATTAGTCCAAAGGTAAAACTAGTCCAAATCATAATCTTTAACTGACCATCCATTTTTCGATTTTGAATATCAAAATCAATCCCTTCCATATACAATGATGAACTCAAATTAAAAAAATCTATCAAAGAACGATGCCAAATATAAATAGGAAAATTAGGGTTCTTAGGAGCAAATAATATTTGCTCAAAAATAAAGTTAGTATATAAAAACGCTATGCTACTACATAAAACAATTCCAATAAAACACTTGATTAAAAAACTTCTTAAAAGTCCAACAAAATTCAAAAATGTCTTTTTCTTAATATCTATATCCATATCTTATTATAAGATGCTAAACTACTGCTATTTTAATTATTTAATATCCAAATTAGGGCTTAGTTTTTAGTTGCTCTAAATATAGTTGTATGCGCTTGATTTAGCTCATCCACATAGTTCCACTCTAAAGCTTTATTTTCATTTTCTGCAAAAATAGTAGCTAACTTATTTGTATAGGGAGAAATATCAGAGACATACTATTCTACAAACCAAAACGTTATCCTTACTGACTAATTCACCTAGATCAGCGTTAATATTATCAGTAAATGGTGATTATTTTACTAAATTCAAGAGACAAATGCTAAATAATTAGCAAACTATTCTAGTTCTAAAAAAAACATACTTAAAAAAAATCTGAATAAGATTTCTCTTGTAGTGCTTTTTTTACCTACTTAGTGATATATCTTTGATTTTTTACTTCAATAATTCTTCTTTTAAAAAACTTATAAAGTTACATTCTTTACTTGTAATAATATTAAAAAATAAATTTATAACAATTAAAAAATCATTAGATTTATAATTCTAAAACTAGTTCTCCTTATTTACTAGTTGTCTTTAAAAAGAGAAAGTCCTAGGGCTTTCTCTTTTTTCTATTTAGTTACAATTTAAACTTCGTCTATAAAGTAACGTAAACTCCGCTTATTACCAAAAATATTATATCTACTTTTTGTCTTTACCTCCTAACAGACCTTAATGAAGATAACTATTTTTACTTTATCTGGTTATTCCCTTTCTCCTGTATAGGATTATTTCCTTGAACAAGTAAAATGGTATCTGCCTTTAATCGAGTCTTTAACCAATTATTAAGTAGCTTACCATCTACTGCCTTTGTTTTTTCTTTTTGATTAAAAAGAAAAAACCAATTCATTGTAATACTATCAGTTTTTATATATCGCTCTACTTTCCCAATGGATACTTCTTCTATATTAGGAAAAAGTACATTAATTTCATTTATCAAATTAGGTTCATCCACTTTATACTTAGACAGTTCTTTTTTTAAGTCATTGATTATAATATCTTTCTCTGCATATGATCGATCTTGCTTACTGAGTTCATTTAAAATTTCTGATTTAATATCCTTTTCATCTTGTTTAAATGTCAGCTCTACATTGTCTAGACCTCTTTCCTTTAATAACCTGTTGTAGAGTAAAATATTTTCTTCAGTTAATTTCTTATCCAAAAAAGCAAGTTCTACTTTTTTGGGCTTAGTATTATAATTAATCTTTTTATAAATCACAGTATACCCTCTATCATTAAACTCAGAATCAATGAACTCCTCGACAGTTTTTGTGAATTTCTTTTCTTCAAATAACGTATAAGCCAAGTAGAAACTAGGTACAATCATCACAACAATCAACATACTAATACCATATCTTATACGTCTTTCTTTCTGGGTATCTAAAGTAGATGATGTTGGATATTTCAAGTACTTAATAACAAAAAAAGTAGCAATACAAATAAAAAAACAGTTAATAGTATACAGGTAAAAAGCTCCCAAAAAGTAACTTATATTAAATGTAGCTAACCCATATCCTGCTGTACATAAAGGGGGCATTAATGCAGTAGCAATAGCAACTCCTGGTATAGGATTTCCTTTTTCAACCCTAGTAATAGAGATAACTCCAACAAGACCTCCAAAAAAAGCAATCAAAACATCATAAATTGTTGGGGAAGTACGAGCTAATAACTCAGATTGAACATCCTTAAAAGGACTAACGTAGAAATAAATAGCAGAAACTAATAAACTAACAATAGTAGCAATGATTAAGTTTTTTATTGCGATTTTTAGCAATAAAAAATTATAAGTTCCTAAGGCAAAGCCTGCACCTACAATTGGTCCCATCAATGGAGAAATTAACATGGCACCTATAATTACTGCTGTTGAATTTACATTTAACCCAACAGATGCAATGATAATGGCACACGCTAAAATCCATAGATTAGCTCCCTTAAAGGCAATATTAGCTCTAATGTTTTCTAGAACTTTTTCCCCTTTCTCTTCTCCTTTATGCAGATTAATGTAATCAAAAAACTTATTTGTCATCTGCTCTTATTTTTATTGTTATTTTTTTTCTCTACTCAAAACATAATATCCAATCACTCCCCCAATTATAGAAGCGACAAAGATTCCTATCTTAGCTTGAGTCATATATTCCTCACTTGTAAAAGCTAATGAAGTTACGAATAAAGACATGGTAAAACCAATAGCTGCAAGAAGGCTCAGTCCAAAAAGATTTTTAATATTCATCCCCTCAGGGAAAGGAGCTACTTTTAATTTTACCAAAACAACCGTAAAACCTACTACTCCTATTACCTTTCCAACCAATAAACCAAGTGCTACACCTAGAGCTACATTTGTACTAAACAAATGATCAAAATCAATAGCTAAAGATACACCAGCATTGGCTAAAGCGAAAATAGGAATAATTAGAAAAGTAACCATCGGATGCATCATGTGCTCTAAACGCTGTAAAGGCGGTGTTGCACAGGCACTACTGTTTTCTATCTGCTCTAAAATATGTAATTGTTCATTAGTTAAAGTAGATTTAGTATTATCGGGATCTATTGCTTTGAACTTATCTAAAAGTACTTGTATTTTTTCACTAAATACTTTTTCACTAATTCTAACATTGGCAGGAATTGTAAACGCTGCTAAAACTGCAGCAATAGTGGCGTGAACGCCAGATAATAAAAACGCTGTCCATACCCCTCCAATTCCTAAAATAGCATAAAAAAGTATATTTCTAACTCCTATTCTATTACCCAAATACATAATAACTAATATAGAAGACCCAACTAATAAATGCAAAGTCGAAATCTCTGAAGTATAAAAGAAAGCTATAACAAGTACAGCTCCTAAATCATCAACAATAGCTAATGCCGTTAGAAACACTTTTAATGTTAAAGGGATTCTACTTCCTAATAAATAAAGAACCCCCAAAGCAAATGCGATATCGGTCGCCATAGGAATTCCCCAACCATTAGACATCTCTCCACTTGGATTTAAGGCAAAGTAAATAACAGCAGGAACAACCATACCTCCTAATGCCGCTCCAATAGGTAACATTGCTTTTCTAGGATTAGATAACTCGCCTGCTACAATTTCTCTTTTCAGTTCTAGCCCAACAACAAAGAAGAAAATAGCCATCAATCCATCATTAATCCAATGGTGTAAACTATATTCAAAAAAACTATTTCCTGCCCATTGAAAACCAAACTTATATTCCAAGATATGATGATAATGCTCTTTTAACGAGGAATTAGCTAATACAAGTGCAATAATTACACTTATCCCTAATACTATACCACCTGACTTCTCTTGTTTAATAAATCGTTGTATGGGGGATACCATCCTCTCAATAGGGGTCTGATTTAACTGGTTCATAAAAATATTCTTCTTGTTTTAATGTTATAAATAGTTTACAATTTCAAAAATAGAAAATTAATTTTGTTAGTTAATAAAAAACACGTATTTACATGAATTATCCCTTACATTTAACTTTTACAAGATTTTTATTGCAATTATAGCTAAAGTAGATTACAAATTATTCTTATTGGACTATCTACTTTATTTATATTGGTTAATTTTTATACGCTATAAACATTTAAATTTGCTTAGATAATAGCTTTCCTTGACATTGACATTAAATCCTTGAAAACAAAAAAAAATAAAAACATAGCAATTAAGAAAGTAACTCTAAACGATATTCAAGAGTTACAAACAATCAGTAGGCAAACTTTTTTTGAAACCTTTTCAGAAACAAACAGTCAAGAAAACATGACCAAATATCTTGAGGATAGTTTTTCAATTAAGACACTAACTAAAGAATTAACTGATATTTATTCTGACTTTTATTTTGCAATTTTATCACATCAAATAATTGGCTATCTTAAATTAAACTATGGAGTTTCTCAAACAGAAATAAAAGATTCCAACAGCATAGAAATAGAAAGAATCTATGTTTTACAAGAATATCATGGGCAAAAGGTTGGGCAAATATTATATGAAAAAGCTTTACAAGTAGCATATATTAAAAAAGTCAACTATTTGTGGTTAGGTGTTTGGGAAGAAAACCCAAAAGCTATTCGTTTCTATCAAAAAAAATAGATTTATAGCATTTGATAAACATATTTTTCTACTAGCAGATGATAAGCAAAGTGATATAATGATGAAGAAAACATTAGTATAGGATTTTTTTAAACAATACAACCAAATCATGTTAACCTTAGAGGTTTTTGACTGGCTATAATCTAACATGTTGAATTTCCATATATAAAAATTCTTCTATTAATTTTATAGAAAAACAGCTCAATTTAGGTTTGTTTTTCATTTGAAAATCCACCATCGGTTCATATTTGCATATTCAAAATCTTGTTTATATCGATCGGGAATATTCCCTTCGAGTAAAGATCCCACTTTTAAAGAAGGAAAAATTTCTTCATACGTCAACATCTCATTCAATGAAACACGTCTGTAAATATGGGTACGCGTGATGTTTTTTATATCATCCAATCCAGAAGCACCTAATAATTCAACGAAGCTCTCCACTGTTCCTTTATGGTAATTGGCCATACGTACTTTTTTGTCTGCAACGTCTAAACCTATGGTTAACTTTGGATCCTGCGTAGCAATTCCCGTAGGACAACGGTTGGTGTTACATAAAAGAGTTTGGATACATCCAATAGCAATCATCATCGCACGAGCGGCATTACACGTATCTGCACCTAAAGCCATAGCACGAGCAATATGAAACGACGAAGTTACTTTTCCAGAAGCAATGATCTTAATGTGCTTGCGAATTCCCATTCCCATTAAAATATTATGTACAAAAGCCAGTCCATCCAACATAGGGGCTCCTACATAATTCGAGAACTCTTGCGGTGCAGCCCCCGTACCACCTTCGCCACCATCTACAGAGATAAAATCCGGATACGTATCTAAATGAACCATCGCCTTACAAATAGAAATAAACTCTGCTTTGTGTCCGATACACAGTTTAAACCCAATCGGTTTCCCCTCTGATAGAGTTCGCAATTCCTTAATAAACGAAACTAATTCTAGTGGTGAATTAAAAGCCGAGTGATAAGGCGGTGAAGCCACAACTGTATGCGGTTTCACGTGTCTGATTTCTGCAATTTCCACCGTATTTTTAGATGCGGGAAGTATTCCCCCATGCCCTGGTTTAGCTCCCTGTGAGATTTTTAGCTCAATCATTTTTACATTCGGTAATTTCGCTTTTTCCGCAAATAAGGTAGGATCAAATTTTCCATGCTCATCTCTACATCCAAAGTATCCCGTACCAATTTGCCAAATTAAGTCCCCTCCACCTTTTAAATGATACGGACTTATTCCTCCTTCACCTGTATTATGCGCAAACCCTCCTAATTTTGCACCACCACTCATAGCTTCTATAGCTTGAGCACTTAGTGAACCAAAACTCATAGCCGAAATATTGAGGATACTGGCTGAATACGGTTGTTTACAGTCTTTATTACCAAATAGTACACGCGGATTGTGATCTAGTTTATCAAAGGCTTTTGGAGCAATTGAGTGACACATCCATTCGTAACCTTCTGCATAAACGTCTAATTGCGTTCCAAATGGAATTGTTTCCAATTCTTTTTTAGCGCGTTGATAGATAGTTGCACGATCGATACGACTAATCGGTTTACCGTCCGTATCGGATTCAATAAAATATTGATACATTTTAGGTCGAAGTTCTTCCATCACATAGCGAAGTCGACCAAAGATTGGATAAATACGCCTCAGTGTATGTTTCTTTTGATACATATCCTGATATCCCATAATCACAAATATGAGAATAACTACAAAAAAGATGCCCCAATTCTTATTTAAAAAGAGAGTAAGTAGAAGCATTACAATCAAAAGTAATGTTGAAAAAACGACAAATTGTTTACGCATAAGTTTGACTTGTTTTTAACCTTCACTATATTATAAGAATAATAAATTAGGTTTACTGTTAAATATCTATCTCTATATTCTAGATAAATTAAACCACTCTTCAGAGAAAATATACCAATTAAACTAACGATTCGATTATAAATAATCCTGTACTGATAGTATAAAATTTATTTTTCTTGTTCTTAGAAACTTTTATTTAACACAATTCTTGATAAAATTAGAATATTATCTTACTATCAAAATCAGTTAAAAAGTATTCTATTTATCATTTTCAAGATAGGACTCAATAAGATTGATGGCATTGGATACTACATCACTTAAGGCAACTATATAATTTCCTTCTTTAGCAATAGATAAAACATGTTTAAGGGCTTCAGCTTCTTTTGGGATTATTTCATAAGTAACCTGTTTATTAATACTAGTTATTCCTATTAATATCAATTGTATTATTTCTTCTTCAGTCCTTCCTCGTAGATGGTTTTCTTGTCGAATAATAATATGATCAAACATTCGTGCAGCGATTTTACCACATTTAATAATATCCTGATCTCGTCGATCTCCTACTGCTGCTATTATACCAATTTTCCTAGAGGCTTCAATAAACGTTAAATAGTCTTCAATGGCTAAATATCCTGCTGGATTATGGGCGAAATCAATCATGATTTTAAATTTTTTAAATTCAAAAACATTCATTCTCCCTGGAGTTTGAGTGGGACTAGGAATAAAACTTTGCAAGGACATTCTGATGTTTGCTGGTTCAAATCCATACAGATAACTGGCCAGAGTAGCTGCCAATACATTTTGCACCATAAATTTTGCTTTTCCCTGCATAGTAAGAGGAACATTAATAACTTTTTCAATTCTAATGTTCCAATGCTCTTTTTTAATGGTTATATATCCATTTTCACAAACAGCTACTATTTCACCTCTTTTCAAGCATGCTTCTACAATAGAGCTATTTACATCTAACGAAAAATATGCAACTTGACAGTCTAGTGTTTGTGAAATCTTCATACAATAGGGATCATCTGCATTTAAAATAGCCCAGCCATCTGTTTTTACACTCTCAACTACAACAGCTTTGACTTTTGCCAAATCAGCCAACGTATGAATATCATCTAAATCTAAGTGATCTTCCTTAATATTGGTAATAATAGCAATATCACAACTAGTGAATCCTAATCCTGCACGCAAAATACCTCCTCTAGCTGTCTCTAATATAGCAATTTCAACACTTGGATCTCGCAGCACATAATGAGCACTAACAGGACCTGTGGTATCTCCTTTTTCCATTAGTTGATGATCGATATATATGCCATCAGATGTTGTAAAACCTACTTTAAAGCCATGATTTTTTGCAATATGAGCCAGTAAACGAGTTGTTGTTGTTTTACCATTTGTTCCTGTTATTGCTAGTATAGGAATTCTAGATTCTTTTCCTGGAGGATATAACATATCCAAAACAGGTACAGCTACATTACGCGAAATCCCTTCGCTAGGCGCTAAATGCATTCTAAATCCTGGTGCTGCATTTACTTCTAACACCACACCCTCATTTTCTTTTAAAGCAGTCGTAAGGTTAACAGCCATGATATCAATTCCACAAATATCCAATCCGATAACTCTTGCAATCCTTTCTGCTAATAAAATGTTTTCTGGATGGATTTGATCCGTTACATCAATTGCCGTTCCTCCTGTGCTTAAATTAGCAGTAGATTTTAAATTAACAATCATATTATCTTCGACAATAGAATCCAGTTGAAGCTCTCTTTTAGACAAAAGACTCAGGGTATCTCGATCGATTTCTATCTTAGTTAAAACATTCTCATGACCATTTCCGCGTAAAGGATCTTTATTTGTTAATTCAATTAATTCTCTTATTGTTCGAACTCCATCGCCAATAATATGAGCAGCAACCCTTTTTGAAGCCGCTACGACTTTATTATTGATGACCAAAACTCTAAAATCATGGCCCCTAATAAATTTTTCAACGATGACTCTTTCACTATATTTTTGTGCATGTATTAAAGCTTGTTTAGCTGTTTCAAAGTCGAGAACTTTAATAGACACACCTTTTCCCTGATTTCCATCTAATGGCTTTATCACTATAGGATATCCTACTTTATCAATGAGTTGTTTAAGTTGATCTTGGTTTATACAAACACCACCTTCTGCAACAGGTATGGAGCATTGTTTGAGTATCATTTTTGTCTTCTCTTTATCACATGCTAAATCTACAGCGATATGACTAGTTTCACATGTGATGGTTGCTTGAATGCGCATTTGATTAACTCCATAACCTAACTGAATAAAAGATTGATTGTCCAATGGTATCCATGGAATTTTTCTATTTTTTGCTTCCTTTACAATACTAAGTGTAGAAGGTCCTAAAATAAAACGTCGATAAATTTGCTTTAACTTTTGAATTGTCGAGTCCAAGTCATAAGCAACTCCATCAACTAGTGCTTGGGCAATTTCTACTGCTGATTTTGCAGCAAATACACCTGCATTTTCTTCCTCATAATCAAACACAACATGATAGGTCCCTGAAACTTTTGTTTCTCTGGTTCTTCCGAATCCCGATTGCATACCAGCTAAAGATTGGATTTCAATAGATATATGCTCCACCACATGTCCCATCCAAGTGCCAGTGCTTACTCTACTGAAAAAACCTCCAGGACTTCCTTCAGAACATCGATGACTGTATAATGATGGTAATAATACTTTTATTCGTTGTAAAAACCCATCAATTACATCTGTGGGTCTTTGTTCTAGCTCTTCTATATTTAATCGCATTTGAATGAGCTTCACTCTTGTATTACTCCAAATATTAGGACCTCGTAAAATTGATATTTTTTCTATAATCATATACCTTACTTTTATATTTATCAAGGTACTATTAAATAAGGACTACAACTATTTTAATTAAAAATATTACCAATAAATTAAGATAATTATTTAATGATATAATGGTTTAATTTGATTAAATTACAAAATCAATAATTTTAAACATGAGTATTAAAGGAAAATTAATTATCGTTGGTGGAGGAATAGATGTAGGAAATTCTATCGCCAGTGAAACAGAAATAAAACAAATAAACAGTAATTACTTTTACAATTGTGGTATTCTAAAGAACATAATAGACGAGTCGAAAAACAAGGAAGAATCCCGAATTGAAATTATAACCACTGCCTCTAAAATGCCAGAAGAGGTAAGTCAAACATATATACATGCTTTTAAACTTCTCGGAGCCACAAACGTTGGACACTTGCCAATCAATAGTAGATTAGAAGCTAATGATCCTGATAATTTACAGCGGCTCACCCAAGCAAATACTGTGCTATTTACTGGAGGAGATCAATTGCGTTTAACTTCTGTGATAGGAGGAACTCCGTTTCAACAAATGTTATTGGATAAATATCATCATGAAGAGTTTTTATATGCAGGTACCTCTGCGGGTGCAGCAGCAGTATCATCTAGTATGATTTATCAAGGTAACAGCTCCGATGCTTTATTAAAAGGTTTGGTAGAAATAAATAGTGGTTTAAGCCTGATTGATTCCATCATTGTTGATACTCATTTTATACAACGAGGTAGAATTGGCCGATTATTTCAAGTTGTTGTTGGAAATCCCATGAAAATAGGTATAGGTCTAGGCGAGGATACCGGATTAATAATTACTGATAACAATGACACCATGATTGCAATTGGTTCAGGTAGTATTATACTTGTAGACGGACGACAAATTACAGATACCAATCTAACTCAAATAGACATTGGGAAACCTATTTCTATTAGTCACTTAATTACCCATGTTATGACTCAAAATGATATTTTTTTCTTTAAAGAAAACAAAATAATTATAAAGGATTCTCAGTATAATAACTAATAAATATAAGTAGTATGAAATTAATTATACATGGTGGTTTTCTCTCAGAATCCCATACCAATGACAAAACAAGAAATCAAAAACAAGAGGCGTTAAAACGTATTATTCATCAAGGTTTTCAATACTTAAAAATGAATACTTCTATTCAGACAGTTGCCTATGTTGTTAGTCTTTTAGAAAATGATCCTCTTTTTAATGCTGGGACAGGTTCTCAGATACAATCCGATGGGATTATAAGAATGAGTGCTGCTTTAATGGATGGAAGTACTTTAAGAATGGCCGGTGTGATTAATATTGAGAATGTAAAAAATCCAATTTTAGTAGCAGAAAAATTAATGTCTTATGAAGATAAAATACTTGGTGGAATTGGAGCTATTGAATTTGCAAGAGCGAATCATTTCATCTTTTTTAATCCTCAAATTAAACAACGCAAAGACGAATATGATAAAAAAAAGCAAAACAAAGATAAAAACACATTAAAAACAAGTACTGTAGGATGCGTTTGTATAGACAATTCTGGTAAAATTGCAACAGCCACTTCTACTGGAGGTAAAGGATTTGAAATACCTGGAAGAATCTCTGATTCTGCAACAGTGGCAGGAAATTATGCTAATACCTATTGTGGAGTAAGTTTAACTGGTATTGGCGAGGATATTGTAAGTCTTGCTATGGCAGCCAAAATTGCAACACGAGTGAGTGATGGCATGACCTTAGCTGAGGCATTTGAAAAAAGTTTTCAAGATCTGAAACAAATACAAGGATTGGCGGGAGCTATAGCAATCGATTATAAGGGCAATATATATCATCAAGAATCACATCCAACAATGGTATATGCTAGTTATGATGGAATTAAATTGGATATTTTCTAAAAAAATTCAATAGCCTTTCACTTCTTTGTCAAGCATATCAAGAGAAACAACAAATGTAAACTTAATTCAAAAACCACCTGACAATAAATATCAAGTGGTTTTAGAAAGAAGCAACAAATTATTAATAAAGTTTTTTTATTTTGGTAAATGAATTAATAATATTATAATCTGTCTTTTTTTTATTTTGTTTAAAGTCTATTACTAATTGCTTTCTTTGTACAGACTTTTTGTACAGACTTGTATCTTTGTGTTACTTTATACAGCTTTTCAACCAATCAATATTTATAACACTTACCAGTATTTAGATGGTATTTAATGCCGATTCTAAATTAAACGTAAGTAGTTTGGTGATGATTTTTAATTGGTTTTTATGGGGTCATAACTAACACCACATTACTACCTTACAAAGGTTGTTTTTATTGATTGACAAAGTATTATATAAAAAACATAAGAGATTACATAATTCACACATCTTCCCTGCTACTTTTTCTAGCCGTGAATCTCTTATATTAAGAAGGCAAAATTGACTTCTCTAAAGCAATTAAATCTATACAAAATCTCAAATAAACTTAATTCATCATACTTCAGATTTGAATCTTACAAACGATATTAAATTATTCTATCGTATTTTGTGGTAAATTATTCAATATATAAGCTTGAGTTCTCATTTTTGTTAAAACGTAGTCCAATCTGAATTCATCTCGTAATCTAAAATGGGATTTACATCATTTTGTATATTAAATTGACCATAAAAAGCAGCCAAATCTGAAAGAAGACTTTGACGTGTGATTTCTATAAGTTGCGTATTAAAACCATCCAGTTGCAAGACGAATTGAAAGCTTATAACTCGAGCTATCATTTTACCTATAAGTATTAAATTGCGTTGTTTTAACGTACTATCAATACTTAAATCTAATTGAGACACAAAATATTCAGCACTCAAACTCGTGCGCTCATACTCTTTTAAAAAACCATATAGATTCGTTTTTTTTGCTTTTCTCATCAATTTTAGTATCCCCTCCGCAATTTGGGTATACAACATTTCGTTTGATCCTTCAAAAATTTGAAAAGGTCTACAATCAACCAAGGATCTTCCAGCAATATGGTCTAATCGATATCCATTAGCCCCAGCTAATTGTAAACTAATTTGGGCTGATTCTTGCATTAAATCTGTAACTAAAGCTTTCAGTACATTAGCCTCAATACTCATTAAGGCCAAGTTTTTGTCAATTCCGCTTATATCAACGCTAAAAACACACATACCAGAACACAAAGTGTAAGCGGCCTGTATCTTTGCAATTTGATTTTTGACTGAATCAATTGTCAACAAAGGCGTACCTCCTACTTGTCTTTCTTGGCAATGTGTTAAGGACTCATCTAAAAGCCTTTTAATAAAACCTAATCCCATACCAGGGAATTGAAGCCTGCTGCGATGAAGCGTATCAAGCATTAATTTAATTCCTGTGGTTTCATTGAGTAATTTTTGCTCCTTAGGAACAATTATATCAATTTCATTAATACCATAAGCAATAGCATACAAACCCAAGTTATTATATCGATGAGTCATAGGAATATATTGATGTTCTTTATTATTTTCACAAACAAAAAAATCAATATCTCTTGCTAATTCTCCATTTGGTCTAGTCTCTCTGGCCGTTACAATCCAAAAATCAGCTGTACCACTTAATCCTTGCCAGTGTTTTTGTCCTTTAATATGATACATATTTTGCTTTTGCTCAAAAGCTGTTTTCATATTCAAAGCGTCACTCCCGTGAGCTTTTTCAGTAATCATTAATCCACCCATCGCTTTGTTTTCTATAAACTCTTTAAAAACCCTTTGCTGAACAGCAGCTTGTCCATATTTAGCCAAAGGTTCCAAAAAAAGAGCGATATTAATCCCAAAAATCAATGAAAGAGGTAAAGATTCATAAGAGGCTGCTGAGAGAATTTGCAAGCATTCTTTTACTTTCATTCCCCTGCCTCCATACCTCTGAGGGATAGCTACAGACAAGGGGGTTTGATCCATAATTTCATCCACTAATTCAGCAGGAAAATCACGGGTAAGTCCCAAAGCATTATAATTATATTTTTCTCGAAACAGATATTTCAATCGCTTCTTAAATTCTTCGATATAAATACTAAAATCCATATTTTCTACTAATGCATTCATCTCTATTATCTTTTATAAATTAAAACTTCTTGATTGTCGGAGAATTTATAACCTTGGCATAGCAATAATATTTGCTGGAATTTAATTTTTATTAATAATAAAAAAACCACCTGACGACAACAAATATCAAGTGGTTTTAAAGAAGTAACAAATTATTAATTAAGTTTTATTTATTTCGGTTAAGAATTAATAGTATTAAAATTTGATATTCTGTTTACTTCTAATTAAAGTCTAGTACGCATCTTTTTGCCAGTTTCACTGATTGCTTTTTCTGTACAGGCTTGTGCCTTAGTATTACATTCTACAGCTTTTTCAACCAATCCATCCTCATAATGTTTAGCAGCATCTAAATGATATTTTACAGCTGATTCTAAATGACCAGCCGCTTCACGATGATTCTTGATTTCATTTTGTGAACTACTAGCTAAGGCTTTGTTTTTTTCATCTTTCTTGTCCATATGTTTTGTGTTTTATTTTGTAGTTTAATTACTACAACACAAATATGGAAATTACTGATTATAAAAGCATTACACAATAATCATTATCTATTATATCATTCACACATCTTCGCGATTTATCCTTTTCTTATCTTTGAGCTTTTTAAAAAAAGTTGGGGTCAAACCCGTGACTTTTTTAAATTGAGCAGATAAATGTGCTACACTACTATAGTTAAGCTTATAGGAAATCTCAGATAAATTTAATTCATCATAAATCAAAAGTTCTTTTACTCGTTCAATCTTGTGAACAATACCAAATTGTTCTATTGTAGTACCTGTAGATTCAGAAAATATGTTAGCCAGATAAGTATAGTCATAATTTAGCTGTTTACTTATGTAATCAGATTTTTTTATTTTTAAAACCTCTATATCACCATACACCATTTCAATTACTACTTTTTTAATTTTCTCAATCAAAATAGCTCGTTTACTCTCCATAAGTTCTAATCCTGTTTGAAGTAAAGCCATTTTTAATTGCGTAAACTCTTCATTGGTAAGTTCTTGTTTTAATTCTACTTCACCAAGATCTACACTACCATAAATGATTCCGAGTTTATCCAGCTCCATCCTCACTATCATCTTACAGCGAAAACTCACCATGTATTTTATGAAAATCTTCATACTTAAGAACTTTTATCTAAAGGTAATCTAAAGAATTGATTAACTGATGTTAATAGTCAAAAAAAGCGAATTGATATATAACCTAAAAAACAAAGAGGAAGATCTATATAGATCTTCCTCTTCTAGCAAAACGCTGTTTAGTTAAATCTCACAGCAGAGATTCCTTTAAAAAAATATTGATAAAAACCAAGGTAAGGATATCGAAAAAAATTACTTTTGGGCATTCAATACCAACGTCTGTTTTCTTACCCCGATTTTTATTCAACATTCATTAAACCCAATCATGAAATTATTATTCTATTTCGATAAATGTTTGTGGCCAATTTTTGAACTGTATTCCACCGCCTTATTCGTGCTATCTTGTGCTTTTGCATTGCACTCAATAGCTTTATCAATATCGCCATTTTCAAAATACCTAGATGCATCAAAATGATACTTTATAGCTAATTCTAAATGATTGATTGCTAAATTGTGATTCAGTATCTTTTGCTCCAAAATCTTTTGATCGCTTTGAGTTTTTATATCCATATTATTTACCTTCAATAACTACATTTACATAACCTAAAGGTCTGTTTTACTTGTCTAAAAAGCATTATACAACAATTGATATAAATTATATTTTTCACACATTAAAACATACTATCAATAAGCTGCTTAAAGAAAAAAACTTTTTATATATTAAAATACCCTTTTTATAGACTATCGAATTAGGTCTCACTTTTTAATTGATTAAGCAAACCAGTTATATTACAACATCCTTATTTCAATTGTAGTAAAATCTACAATTAGATGTAGGTCAATGTAGTTTGAACAAACTAAATTTTAATCCAGACATCCAGATTTTAAGAAATAAAGTGCACCCTAAAGTGCACTTACAGTTATATTAAAGCGTTTTATAACAAAATAATTACACTTTACTCTGTTTTTCATATTTATTGATTAAATCAATCACTTCTGAGCGTTTTTTATTCATTTTCTTCTCAAGACGATTTAATAAATCATTCTCCCTTCCTACCTCATACTTCAAATCAACGTCTGTCAATTGCGAAAATTGCTCTTTTAACTTTTTTGACGATTCATCCCAATTTGAAATTTTAACTACTTCTAATCTTTGATTATTATTCATAATAAAGAATTTTATTATAGCTTAATTGCTATTTAGTAAATGTAGCGTTTATAAACTCCTTAGGTTTATATAATAAAAAGTAATGTTTATATAATAAAGCTATTTTCCAAATTCTATCACTTAATTTTTTTTACAATAAAAACCACCTAAATTTAATCACTATATTGCGTATGTTATTTATAATTAAGATTTTACATCTTGTGTAAATAATACAATTCTAAACTGAATTATTGAAAATAATATCCGATATAACTTATGGCTACTAACCAAGATCAAAATCACCCCCAATTGAAATTTGAAACTAAAAATAATACAGTTAATAAATTAATTACAGTAGCTTATTTTATTACTATAAAATATAGTCCAGATTATTTTTTGACTATGTTTAAAAAATTATACAACAAAGATCAATTATATCTTATTTATATCGATCATACTTGCTCTTTAGAGGTAAAAAACATGATTCAAACCTACGTTGTGCATTTATCAAATGTATACATATTAGATAGTTTCTATCTACAAACAGATAGTTATAATAAATACAAAATTCAATTAAATGCGATGCAATATTTATTAAATGTCAGCGCTAAATGGGACTATTATATCAATTTAACTGATGACCATTACCCCTTAAAATCTCAATATAGAATTTGTGAATACTTAAGTAATAATAAAGAGCATAATTATTTTATCTATTATGATAAAAGCAAGTATAATCTAGATACTTATAATAGTAATAAACATAACTATAGTGGCTTAATTGCATTAAAAGACGCTAGTTTTAGTGAAAATACAATCATACCGTATATGGGTAATACATGGTTAATACTAACACGAGATTCATGTGCTTTTCTCTCTTACAGTAAACTAGTTGATCATTATATAGAATTATATACAAATTCATTATTGCCATCTAATTCATTCTTTGCCACTATCTTATTAAACTCTGATTACAAACGCATAATAATTAATCATGACCAAAGAATATTATTTTCAAAAAGCGAACCAGTTGAAGTAATTCTAAAAAAAATAAAATCTAATAATCATTTTTTTATAAGAAAAATGAATTTGACGTCTAACAGTATAATAGACAAATGCATTGAAGATAATTATCAATTACCCCTAATGGATAAAAAAGAAAATAAAAATGAACTAGGGCTAAATAGTAATCAACAAAATTGAAATAAATTTGTATGTAAAATATTTTACTGATACTAACTAAGTCTATTTTTTAAAATCTAAACTTAAAAACCCCGCCTTTAAAGCGAGGTTTTTTAGAAGTCTTTTATACTTCCTTATTATATACCGATAGATTATTTTCTTTTAACATTCACCGCTATTAACCCTTTTTGACTATGTTGTAGATCAAAAACAACATCATCATTTTCACAAATATTATCTAGTAGTCCTGTTGTATGTACAAAAATATCTCCACTTCCGTTTGTTTGTGCAATAAATCCAAAACCTTTGGATTCATTAAAAAATTTTACTTTACCTTCTTGCATATAGGTTTTTATTTTAATTGATTTATATTCACTTTTATACTTATCTTTTAAGTATAAGATTACATTTATATTTATTTAATTACAAAGATGAATTTAACTCGACATTACCGGAATAGTGAATCCAATGAGTTTTTCAATTTTCTTAAGATCCTTTAACTGATCTTCATCACAAAAAGAAACTGCGGTCCCTTGAACACCTGCACGCCCTGTTCTACCAATTCTATGAACATAACTCTCAGGTTCATTAGGTAATTCATAATTTAATACATGAGGTAGTTCAGCTATATCAATACCTCTTGCAGCAATATCCGTTGCTATAAGCACTCTAATGCGATTATTTTTAAAATCATTTAATGCTTTTAATCTTGCATTTTGTGATTTATTACCGTGAATGGCAGCTGTATAAATCCCCATACTCGCTAGCTTTTTCACTAATTTATCTGCACCGTGTTTAGTCCTTGCAAACACTAAAGAACGCTTTATTGACTTATCCTTTAGAATAGTAAAAAGTAAGTTCAACTTTTCTTCTTTTTCGACAAAGTAGATGGATTGCTTAATTGTTCTGGCTGTAGAAGAAATAGGAGTAACTGTAATCTCTATTGGATTTTTCACAATTTGTAAAGCCAATTTTTTTATTTCGATCGGCATAGTAGCCGAGAAAAACAACGTTTGTCGTTTAGAAGGTATCTTTGTAAGTATTTTTTTTACATCCTTTACAAACCCCATATCAAGCATGCGGTCCGCCTCATCAAGTACTACAATCTCAACATGACTAAAATCTAAACAATGTTGATTTAACAAATCCAACAAACGTCCTGGAGTAGCAATTAATATATCAACGCCACGATTTACTTGAGCTACTTGCTTTTTTTGTGGCACCCCTCCAAAAACAGCTAAATGTCTTAATCTTAGAAACTCACCATAGATTTTAAAATTCTCATTAATCTGAATAGCTAATTCTCTTGTTGGAGTTAAAATAAGAGAACGGATTACTTTTTTCGAACTGCTTTTTTGATGTAAAAGCTGTAAAATAGGTATTGCAAATGAAGCTGTTTTACCAGTTCCTGTTTGTGCACACCCAATTAAATCTCTCCCTTGTAATATATGCGGAATTGTTTGCTCTTGTATAGCTGTAGGCGTCTGATATCCCACTTTATTAATTGCCTCTAGTATGGGTTGAATTATATTTAATTTTTTAAAACTCATCTTGGTTTGACTGGAATTACCAGTATTTATTTAACTCCTATATATAGTTTTAAATAATCTGGAGTAGTTAGATTATAAAAAACAAAGCTTCTTATCTGAAAAAAATAGGTAGTTAAATTATAAGACCATCTAATATTTAAAGAAAATTAAATTTAAAACCTCTTATTACTTTTATTTTAGTTGTTATAAAAATTAGTATAATCAAAATCCATTTAAAAAATGTATTAATAATTTTTAACTTTTACAAAAAGTTACTAACATTATATATTTAGCAACAAATAAAATGTACTTTTTTACGAAAGTAATTGTAATTAAGACAACTGAAAGCAAAAACTGAGAAAGAAAAAATGTTTTTGACTATTTTCAGATAAGGCAGAAGGCAGAAGCCCGTTTATAAATTCTTGACAAAGATAGATTAATTTATTTGAATTACAATAAATAAATTGATCTGGACAATAAAACAGTTTTTTAAACCTAATTGATAATCTCATTAATTGGCAAAAAGAAAATATTTATTGAATCAAATTTTGCTCTTTTAATTAACTATATAATTTTATATTATCATTTTTTGTACTAAATTAAGGATAGATAATATTATCATTGTACCTTTTAACAAACTACTTAAAATATGTCAGAGGCTATATCAAAAGAAAAAGTCAAGCTACAAATTATTAAGACATTACATATAATTTCAGCCTTTATGCTAATTGTATTAGGAGTAAGTATTTCTATTGATACCTTTAGTAATATTTCTTATTTAACTGGGGATACTTATATGAAAATTCAATTGTGGATTTGTATTTATTTTTTACTAAGTCTATTCATTGAATTTATTCTATCAAAGAAGAAATCAAAATTCTTTTGGAATAATATAATTTTTATTCTAATATCTATTCCTTATCTCAATTTATTCGAAGCATTTGATATTAGTTTCTCCTCTGAAATGAAATATTTCTTTCGATTCATTCCCTTAATTAGAGGAGGATATGCACTTGGTTTTGTCATTATCATGTTAAGTAGAAAGAAAATTTCGGGTTTGTTTTTCTCTTATATACTAATTTTAATGTCATTAATATATTTTTATAGTCTTATTTTTTATGTTTTTGAACATGAAATCAATCCAGATGTAAATTCATATTTTGATGCTCTTTGGTGGGCGGCTATGGGAGCTACTACTACTGGCTCTAACATTATTGCAATTACTCCAGTTGGTAAAATATTATCTGTTATAACAGCTATTTCTGGCATTACTATGTTTCCTTTTTTTACAGTATATGTCACTTCTTTAGTACAGCGAAAAGTTGCTTTTCAAGGAAAAAAAGTTAAAAGTAAAATTAAGTAGTCTAATTTATCATAAGTGAAATATTATCTCAATGCTATATATTTACTTTTTTCTCTTTTCTAGAAAGTAAAAAAATCCGTATTAGAATATTATCTTATAAGGATTTTTTCATGTTATTCTTTTATTGTTTTATAAATAAGAAAGTTATAGCAAAATATTAATTATCTATCATTACAAAAGTTAATAAAAACAAATACAACGAATAACCAAATTCAAGTGAATTTAAAACTAAATTCACAATCATAAATATCTAAGGCAACCTTTGTTTGCTTTTTTATACAAGAATCAAATACTGATTCCCATACGCGTTGTGCAATCAAATGATAAATACTTTCTTTTATAGCGCTAAGTCTATTTGTGGTTAATAGCCCATGATGATTGGTAACCTTCACATCATTCACTATCTTCTATTAAACCTTGCAAGCTTTAATTTTAAAAGCAGGTTATTATACCTACTATCATCAGAAAGTACTTTTAATAAACTGGGAATCTCCCGCCATAAATCCCCAGGAACATACTTACTCGATGTCTGCGGATAGGTAATAAACTTCTTTTCATACAAGCTTAGAGCCATCCAAAGAGCTCATAGGCTCTTTTTTGAAGTGAGGTTAAATCAAAAAGTAGTTGAGAATCTTCTTTAACAGTCTTTATTTCTACTTTTGTAATGATAGATTCGCTTTGTTTCTCAATGCGTTTGAACGCTTGTTCTGCCTTGTGTTGATCCTCTGACTTATCAATTGAGAGTGACTTGAATAATACTCCTTCTTTTTGATGGGTAAGTTCTAGTTGATAATACAGCTTCTTTGTAAAAGAAGTATTCTCTATATAGCTTGTCGAATTATTTTACTCTATTTCAAAGTGTAAAAAAAAGTTCGATTTGCTTAAGGATAATTATGTTTTAGCCTTCAAAGCAGTAATAAATATCAAGTATTACTTATAGTATTACTTAGTGACAGTTAGAGAAAAATTAACCATTCTCAAATGTGAGATCAGTAAACAAAAATAGACTATCCAAATTTGGATAGTCTATATAAATCAAGCACTTATATTGATTCAAAAAGTAAAATATTACTAGGCTCAAATTTAAGCTCAGTGAATACATGGCGCTAATAGAAACAAATAAGAACTCAATTGAGCGGCTTATCTATTAAGAACCTCCTTATGCAGGTTACCATTTTTTTTTAATTTTCTGTTTGTGATTTTAGATATTTTCTTTGAGATTTTTTCGCTGTGAGTTTTATCAAAAATTTTTCCAAAACCAATCATATCATTTTTTATTCTAATATTCTTGCAAGCCGTAATACCATTGATTTATTCATATATACATATTTTGCTTAATAACTCTTATTTATTTCCACGTCTACTTTTACATGAGGGTAATATCCTTTACTAAATTTTGTTCCATTACTTTTCAAGAACTCATATACTTTCTTTTTTTCTTCAGAAAATTGATCAATAGATGTCAACTCAAATTCAACTATATGATAAATCAAATCAAACATTAATGTTTCCATTATCATATCCAACTCTTCTTGGCTAATTTCGTGTTTCATAGAAATCTGTAATAAAGATTATTCTAATACTTTCTTCTTATTAATCTTTTTCATTCTCCTGTCAACAATGTCTATATGTTGTAATTCATTCGTTCTGTTATCTTTTAAAAAATTATATGAATCCTGGATATCTTTTGTCATCTCTGAAACAGAACCTATATTATGCTCTAAAATATACATCAATATAGTATGAAGCATAATATTCATTACTGAATTAAGTTGGCTTTTATCTCTAAAGTTTACTTCCATTGTTTTTTATTATTGATTAAGCAGTGTAAAATGACTGTCTAAAATTAAGACAGTCATTAACAATAAGATGTAAGATATATAGCTCCTTACACAACAGTAATTATAAAATACGATATTACTAAAAATATAGAATTCACAAAAAGCTGCCTTAAATAATTAAGACAGCTGGACGCAATTTTTTATACGATTTAAGCTCCCTAGGCCCACGTATTATAATGCTAATATAAATAAAAAAATCATATTAAAACAAATTATATTAAAATTTAATTATTTATTGTTAATTTAAATTATATAAATACAAATCCTTTGCTTTTTAAGCAAAAAGCAATATTTTTTTTTAATTCAATATATCTATACTGTATAAAAAATATCTTTGGATTTATTTAGTTAAATTATTATCAACTATAGATATAAAAACATTTAATTAAATTTATTAGTAGATGAAATATATGATATCTATTTTTAACTTAATATACCACTCACTCAATAAAAAGGCTATTTCACTAAATTCAAAATATACTGTTCTAGTAACAAAAAAAAGCCCCAATTAAGGGGCTTTCCTGTTTATATAAATATATTTTTATTTAAAAATAACGATTTATAAGATCTTGAATAATATCTCTAAAAGTGAAATGTCTAGGATAATGATATTCTCCTTCATAAATATCCCACACCCCTCTATTTCTATCATAGATTCCAACATATAAAGTAAAAGAACCTCCGTAATTTGAAGAAGAAGGTGAAATTCTTTGGCCTTCTTCTAAAATAGCTTTAACAGCATCTTTGCTTATTGAGCGTTCAAATTGATATTCAAGAACCTCTCCGCTTCTTACATCTTTAAATTGCGCTCTGGTCTGAGCTTGGACTGCGGTATTTACTCCAAATACCAATAAAAATAACATAATAAAATTCTTCATAGTTTCTGATTTTAAATTATTAAAAATAATGGTTAACCATATCAAATATAATAAAAAAAGAATAAAAATTAATTTATTTTCAAATAAAAGCTAATTTTTATTCTTTTTTTATCAAAAAATTACGTTTAAAAAACAAAAAAAATCTAGGTTTTTCAAGCATTCAAGACTAGAATAAAAAAGCCCCTTAATTGGGGCTTTTTTATTTAAGCATATTATATAAGACATAAGGTATAATACTTATTTCTTATCAAATTTTATAAATCTTGTAAACTTAATAGATAGACTCTACAAACGGAACGAGTTTTACATAGCAAGTAAATATCTTCTTGGAGAGACCATTGTAAATCAAATAGGGAAAACACCAGCTTCAAGATGAGCTTTTTTTGCAAAAACGATATAACTTAACTGTTAGTTTACCTATCCAAAAATGGAAACCTAAAGTTGAATTTGAGCCTTTATTTTAAATGAAAGATTTTACCCAAATACCACAAGAACGATTTTTATATAAAGATGATTACTTTTTGATAATTAAAGATATTTTTCCAGTTAATCCTAATCATTTACTTATCAGAATACTGTAAGATAGGATTACCTATAATATGATTGATTATCATTTTCGAGTCATAATCACACATATGATTAATATTTATCAAAAAGTATGGAATGATTTTAAAATCAAAGATTTCATAGATTCTCCAAATGATTAATTTGAAGTAAAATAAGACATGTAAAAAAATCGCCAATTCGCTACTAAAATCCCCCATTCCTTCTAATAAATCTGTTAAAATTCATCAGTTGATTTTCCTTTGAATTACTTTGAAAAAAGTGTTGTACAAAAATACAAAAATTGGGGATAAACCCCTATGAATGCTAGGATCTTATTTATTGTATCGATATGTAATCCCTTTATTTTTGTTTTATTGAGTAAAATTTACTCAATAAATAGAGGTTGATAAATTTAATGTAGTATATTTGTTGAGTAATAAGTACTCAGTGTTTCATTTTAAACGAAATCATTATGATTATACTAAACAATCAATCGATAACAACGCAAGAGTTTCCAAATAAGGAAACGAAAGTAAAAGATTTTGATGCGTTGATTCAACCAAACAACTTGCTGGAATTTACGTATACCTGCGACGGAGATTTAATTCAGTTACTTTTTGTCAAAAAGAGATTAGATCAAGATAATGTACCGTGCACACTTTGGATCAATTATATGCCGTATAGTCGTATGGATCGAAAAATTGAAGGAGATTTATTTACCTTAAAATACATTTGTGAATTCGTCAATAGTTTGAATTTTAAAAACGTATATGTTGTAGAACCACATTCATCAACAACAATGGAATTGTTAGAAAATAGCATCGCCATTTACCCTGCACTTTCTTGGTTGCCAACTGTGATGAATGAACTTCATTTTACAACCAACGATCGCATTGTTTTTCCTGATAAAGGAGCAGCCTTGCGTTATGAAAATGCAGGTTACGACAATTGTTGTGTTTTTGATAAAACGCGTAATCCACAAACAGGGCGCATTGAAAACATGGTACTCAAAAAAGGAACTATTCCACAAGGTGCGCGTTGTATCATTGTAGATGATTTGTGCTCTGCAGGTGGTACTTTCTTAAAAGCTGGCGCAATCTTAAAAGAAATGGGTGCAAGTGAAATATACTTGTTGGTAACACATTGTGAATCTCGCGTACTAACGGGCAATTTATTAGACGAAACTAGCCTTGTAGAAAAAGTATTTACAAGTACTTCTATGATGAATACAGAACATCCCAGAATACAATACATTAACATTAATCCAGAAAGCTATGTTTAAACCAGTAAGTAAAAATCCCATTCTTTGGACAGACGGATACAAACTATGTCATAAAGATCAGTATCCTGCTTTAACAAGTTGGGTGTATGAAACATGGACACCTAGAATGTCTCGTATTGCAGGAGTTAAACACGTTGTTTTTTATGGATTACAAGGTGCTTTAGCCGAAATGACGCATGCTTTTGCTACGTATTTTTTTGGTCAACCACTAGCACAAGTTGTAGCAGAATATGAAGAAGCAATTGCCGAAGTATTTGCAGGAACAAATCCAAACTTTGCCCAAACACATTCAAGTGAACATATTGCAGCTTTGCATAATTTGGGGTATTTACCCATCAAAATAAAAGCACTGCCAGAAGGTACAATGGTGCCAATAGGTGTACCTATGTTTACCATTGAAAATACACATCCCGAATTTTTCTGGTTGCCTGGCTATTTAGAAACGCAACTTTCATCTTACATCTGGCTGCCAATGACGTCAGCTACTATTGCAGATCAATACAAACGACTATTAATGTCGTATGCAAAACGCACGAGCGATCCTATGAAGGTAATCAACCAATGTGGTGATTTCTCAATGCGTGGTATGGGATCTCCAGAAGCAGCACAACGCAGTGCAGGGGGACATTTATTGAGTTTCTCCGGATCGGCTACACTTTCGGTACGCGAATATTTAAAAGCGTATTACGGAGCAACTAAAAATGTAATGAGTTACACTCCTTCAACAGAACACAGCGTTATGTGTTCTTACGGAGAACAAGAAGTAGAAGCCTTCAAACATTTAATTACGACAGTTTATCCAAGTGGTAATATTTCGATTGTATCAGATACGTATGACCTTTGGAATGTAGTTGATCATGTATTACCACAACTAAAAGAGCTTATTTTACAACGCGATGGCAAAGTAATTATTCGTCCAGATAGTGGTGATCCAACTTTAATTTTATGTGGGGATAAAGAAGCAACATCTCCTACAGTCACAAAGGGAATAGTACAGCGTTTGTATGAGATTTTTGGCGGGGTTGTGAACGAAAAAGGCTTTATCGAATTAGATCCTCATATTGGTGTTGTTTATGGAGATTCGATTACAGTAGATCGCGCAACTAGTATTTGCAATGGATTAATGGAAAAAGGGTTTGCAACAACCAATGCTATTTTAGGAATCGGATCATACACCTATCAATATGTAACGCGCGATACGTTTGGTTTTGCCTTAAAGGGAACTGCAGAGATTATTGATGGTCGCTTCAAAGCGATTCAAAAACGCCCTGCAACAGATACAGGTAACTTCAAAAAATCACAAAGAGGAATGGTAGCCGTTGTTTTTGAGGAGAATGAATACAAATTGATCGATGATTTAAATCCAGAACGCGCAAAGGAACTAAAAGACCAAGATTTGCTACGCGATTTTTACATCGATGGAGAATTTGTATATACCCATAATTTTGAAGAAATAAGAGCTCGAGTATTAACCGAATCAAACCGAATTTATGAAACCGAATCAAAGTAAATCATTTGTAATAGATCGTCAAAATGTAAAGTATTACGCCGACAAAATAAGTGCATGGATAGCAGAATTAGTTAAAGCCAATCATAGAAAAGGAGTTGTATTAGGCATGAGTGGAGGAATCGATTGTAGTGTAGTAGCTTGTTTGTGTCACCAGGCAAATATCGATATACACCTGGTGATGTTGCCTTACGGTATAGATATGAAGCAAACTAAAAGCAATGCACATGCAATGGAACTGATTGAAAAATTTGGTTTTTCGCATGAAACATATGATATTCAGCCTGCAGTAGATATGTTGACCATTACATCTAAACAAGCACTAAACTTGGCAACAGAGGCAAATATAACCTTGAGTAGAGCTAATATTCGTCCACGTGTGCGCATGACCTATTTGTATGAATTAGCACAATTGAGCAGTCGTTTTGTTATCGGAACAGGTAATATGTCTGAGCGTACTGTGGGTTATTTTACAAAATGGGGAGATGGTGCATGTGATTTAAATCCGCTGGCTATGCTAACCAAACAAGAAGTTTATATTCTTGCAGAATTTTTAGGCGTACCAGAAGCAATTATAACTAAAAAGCCCTCTGCAGGATTGTGGGAAGGACAGACAGATGAGGATGAATTAGGAATGACTTATGCACAAATCGATGCTTTTATCTTAAATGGAACTTCAGGCGATACAGCTATCGATAAAATTATAGAACAACGAATGGCACAATCTAAACACAAATTTGACTCCCTTCCAATTTTTACAGCATAACAGCATCAAATCGATATAATATGAAAACAACATATCAAGAAATAATAAAAGTGGAGCACATTGCAGCTGCAACTAGTTGTGAAAATATTCCTCAGATTATTAGCTTAGCACAAGCAGAACAAATAACGCCCGCCCAGAACGATACTAAGCGCGTATTGCTTTTAGCCATTGACATTCAGAATGATTTTATGGAAGATATCGGAAGTTTGGCTGTTGGAGGTTCAAGACAAGATGTAGCTCGATTAACCCAATGGATATACGCCAATTTAACATCACTTACACAAATAATGTGTAGCTTAGATTGTCATTCGATCATGCAAATTTTTCATGCTGACTGGTGGATTAACAGCGATCAAAAACATCCAGCGCCTTTTACCATAATCACATATCAAGATGTGGTGGATGGTATTTGGTTGCCTACAAACGGAGAATTACAAACTAGTTTAGAATATTTAAAAAACCTAGAACTAAATGGACAAAAACAATTGTGTATTTGGCCGTATCACTGTTTGGAAGGAACTGATGGAGCAAAGCTTGAAAGCGAATTTACCAAGATGGTGTATTTTCATGCAGCAGCTAGACAAACCTCACCAAAGTTGATTTACAAAGGACAAAATCCATACACTGAAATGTATGGTATCATCAAAGCGGAGTATGACAAATTGGGATATATTAATCAAGAAATAGTAGATACAATAGCCTTATATGATGAAATTTACATCGCAGGGCAAGCTTCAAGTCATTGTGTATTGGCTTCTACACAGCAGATTGTAACTTATTTTGGAGCTGATGCCGATGTAAACAAGCGCATTACTATTTTAGCAGATTGTATGTCTCCCATTGTTGGGTATGAGGAGTCAACTCAAGAAGCATTTGAAATGCTAAAAGCAGAATACGGTATCCAAATTAAAAATTCAACAGAAGTAATACTATAAGAAATGAAACAAGTAAAAGAACAATTTTGTTATGATTATGCCAGACCTGCTGTAACTGTTGATTGCGTTATTTTTGGTTTTGATGCCAACGAGTTGAAAGTGTTACTCACCAAGCGTGCAATTGATCCTTATTTGGGCAAAATGGCTTTTTGTGGAGGTTTTATTGGCGAAACAGAAACAGCAGAGCAATGTGCACGTAGAAAATTGTACGAAGAAGCAGGTTTATCAGATATTTTTTTAGAGCAGTTATATACTTTTTCAGATTTGGATCGTGATCCTCGTTTTCGGGTAATTAGCGTTGCGTATTATGCCTTGGTACAATCGACTAATTATCAACCAGTAGCTGGTGTGGGCATTGAATCAGTGCAGTGGTTTAGTTTAGCTGAAGCCAAAGATCTAGCATTTGATCACAATCGTATTTTAGAACTAGCACTGCAACGCTTGAAAGGAAAAATAAGGTATGAACCGATTGGTTTTGAGTTATTGCCTCCCCGTTTTACATTACCCGATTTGCATAAATTGTATGAAACTATTTTAGAACGACCTATTGATCGTGGTAATTTCAGAAAGAAAATATTGAGTTTAGATGTTTTGGTTGATCACAGCGCAACACAACAAAACCGACGTGCAAGAGAAGCCAAAATATACAGCTTCGACCAACAAAAATACGAAGCATTAAAAGTCAAAGGATGTTACTTCGAAATTTAAGAAAACATCGTGTTGATACGCCAAAAGATAATCAGATGCCAAAATTAATGGCGTTAAAATCAGAATATGATTTTGAAGATTTACTATGGAGAACTATTTTGAAAATTAATCGCGTTTCTAAAATATTGCATTGCTAATTGTTGCAAAAGAGAACGATATGTTAGTTGAAATTACGGCCGTAGATGGCTAACAGTCGACGTTGATTTATAGTATAGATTCAAATAGTGTGTTGTTCCTCAATAAATAGTACCCTCGTATTGAGTAACAACACTGCGTTAACCGCTTGGCTTTTAATCTGATGTTTCAGACTGCAACAGCTGATGCCCTTGATTCAGTTTTTGGAAGAGTTTCAAAATTTATGAACGTCACCGAGATAGAATTGAGTACTTAGGCAAAGGAGCTTACAGAAGTAAAACCGATTTTGACTAAAACATAAACAGATTAAAGCCAAGCGATACGTTGTAGCACCCTTGGCTTTTGTCTTTATCTTGTTATTTAACTCTACGTTGTTTTAAATTTGTATGCAAGATTTTCACTATTTAAACTAGTATTTCTTTCAACATATTGCAGTCCTTAATTCACACAAATCATTTCTTTCTGTTAGCTATAGCAAAGCCTCAATCGTTTCTTTACAAGAAACACTTAAAAGAATGTAATTTCATCCTTATTGGCTTGATCAATCTCTTGTTGCGATAAAGGAGGAAGATTAACTAATTCTCTTCTTTCATTCACCCTGTTATCCACTTTTCCAGGTAACATACCATAAAGGGTATGATTATTTTCTCTGAGTGCTTTACTGTCCTCAAAAATACACCAAAAGCTTTTTTCAATCTTCCCTTCTGCAATTTCTTTGTCTATAAGGGGGATAAAAAACTCCCATACTTCATTTTTCTCTTTGTATGTTCCCCTTTGATGCCATAACAAAATCCAAGCTTCATGTTGCCAGCCATGATCCTTTGTTATTTTCATTAATTTTTGAATATTTTTATCATCTATACGCAACATCTCACTTGCAAAAAAAGCACTTAATTTTTCGTCATTTACCACTGTTTCAGTGTTACTCATCGTTCGAATTAACTGATCTTCTACAATCATCTGTTCAAGAAGTAAGTATAGATCCATATCCGCTACGTAAAAAGCAAAATACTCTTTTCTAAGTTGAGGATAACTTTTTATTATTTCCTTCCATAGTCCCGTTTGTTTAAACGCTTGCGTAAAACCTTCATAGGCATTCAAATAGAATAAAGGGGCTCCCCCTTTTCTTATTCCTTCTCTAATATAATGGGCGGCTAAATCCTCTTTTTGTATCTGCAAAGCACAGGCAGCAACCTCAAAAAAAGGAGTCGAAGTATTATGTTTATCTAGTGCACTAATTCCAAGTTCATACTCTTTTATAGCCTCATTATATTTCTGTTCTATCTTGAAAGTACGAGCGGTATGAATCTGATTTTCATATTGATCTATTCCTTTTATTTGAGCAAATGAAGGATAGCAAAATAATACGAGTATGATAATACTCACAATAGTTATGTTTCGCATCAGTATAAATTAAAACTTTGATTTTTATTCTATATTTCTAGTGTTTACCGTTCTGTATCGCCCCTCATAGAGTTGATAAAATTTACACACAATAATCTATAAACCAGATATTTATAACTACCAGATTTGATATTCAGCCATTTTTAAGGGTTCATTCTTTTTAATGTAAAAAATGCCATCAAATACATCCAACCATCTACCAGGTTTATTGTCATAACCAAGTAGCATACTATTAAACGTTGTTTGTTTGAGTTTAGGTTCTTTCTTTTTTATTTCATTAAAATCGAGGTAACCAAAGGAAGTATTACCCTGATGTAAATAATATTCTAATGCATTCTCAGGGGTATAGATTTGACCAAGCGTACTATTTACATGAATATCTTTTACCTCTCCTGAAGAGGATATAAAGGCGATACTGTAGACTTTATGATGAAACGCATCAACTAAATATTCTGCAAATAGCTTAAAACTTTGATATAACTCTGAATCATTTTCTCTATACCTTACATTTTGTACTTGTTTGGCTCCGTGAAAATTTGCAATCCAAACAATAATTTTCACATCAGGATTATTTTTTTTATGCCAAATTACATTTTCGGCCATCCTTTTATCGCGAATGTTAACATAGTTATTTTCACCTTCATATCCACCTAAAACATCAAGGTACTTGTAATCTTCTATGCCTCCTTTAATATTGACTAACGCTTGTTTAATAAATCCATTTTTAGATTCATCCTTTATATTTTCAATAATAGATGATATGGTTTGTAAGATAAAATCAATTTCTTCGACAGTAATCTCTTCTTTAAACTGATTCATTTTTTCATACGTTTCTTTAAACTGATTCTGAATACTTACATCAACACCTATTTTTTCTAATGCTGTATAAAGAAAATCATGTACGGAAATATTTCGATTATATCCTTCAAGCCCTATGTATTTCCAATTGAAGTTATCGTTGTGTAAAATATCTAATACCAGTCCCTTAGTCTGCACAATATCTCCCCAATGTGGTTTCCATTTACTTACATCAGCAGAGGGAAAAAGATCCGTGTACAGATTGTTTTTTAATTCCAAATCAATAAACCCCTCGCCTTCTAGAGCTAAGGTATTAAATCCTTTTTCCTTCATTAAATACTGAACAAGCTCCGCTTTCACTTCATAGGTTTTACCATCACCATGCCCCGCCTCTCCTAAGATTACAATATCACTATCTCCGATGCGATTGGCGATTTCTTCAAATGAAGTTTGACCCACTTGCTCAAATGGAATCATATAGGATGCTATTTGTTTTTCAATAGTTGCTTCTTGACAGCTGGAAAACAAGGTAACGACAGCAAGTAAAAATGCAGCAATAGTTTTGATCATAAGTAAAAAAATAAGCTGATTATTAATGAGTTAAATCGCAAAAAAATTGACATCCTATTGCTTCTTAATCCAATCTACAATTTGTTGTTTCGGTTGTTGGTGAATGTCATAAGGCTTGCTTTCTTCATCCGAAAAAAAGTGGTTTTCACCTTCTACGACAGTCGCAGATATCGCGGGATTCGCAAGGCTATTTAAGCGATTGATATTCGCTACGGGATCAACAATCACATCCTCCGAACCAATCATATAAAAAACGGGGATGTTGGTGTTCTTCAATAAATCAATACGGTCTTTTAACACTAAATCACCTTCTAAACGAGCGGTTAAAAAAGGAAAACGAGAAGCATATCTTTTCTTTGTATAACCGAGTCTCTTCATCTCTTTCTTATACAATTTCCAAGCGTTTTTTGGGTCTTGATTAGCGATGCAAAAATCGACTAAATCCGAATATATTTTTTCTTTTTCTTCTTGGGTATCATAGAGAAAGTAATCATTAAATATATTTTCACTGTGTTGTAATTGATAAAGGAATAGTTGTTTACCTGTAACAACGGGAGCAGCGAAAAGCACTAAAAAGTCTGGGGTAATCTCGTGTTCTAAGGCTTGTATAACTGCTATGCCCCCTAAACTATGACCAATAATCCCCATTTTTTTATCTTGTAAGTCTGGGTGTTTTTTTAAAGTGTTAAACGCACAAGTCAACTCTGCTCCCATCATCGTAGCCGTGTAGGACATATCGCCTCCTTCTCCTTTAGAATTTCCTATATTGCGTTCATCATATCGAAAAACAGCGATATGATTATCCAGTAACGCTTCAGCTAAAGGACTATGGGTATTACGCGTATTATAACCCGTTCCTGGTTTAATAATCACAACTTTATCAAAACCATCTTTGGGAAGGATTAAACTTCCTTCAAAAGTCACACTGTCCACTTTTTGTCTATAATCAAAGGCAGGTACATTAAAATTGATCGTGGTAAAAGAATAGTTGTCCTTTTCAGGGATAAAGGTTTCGTATGGAGTTTTCAAATTTTGTCCAAAACAAAGGGTCGTTAGTAAAAGAAAAGCCCCGAGATATTTCATCTTCATAGTTAATTATTTAATTTGTTTTATATTTATTTCACTTAACAAGGAAATAAACATAATTAAATTCAACCTAACCAACAGAAGGGTTATGTTTATTTTAACATATGATTTTTTTTTGTACTCCCCATAAGACCGCAATGTTGATTATCTTAGCCTATAATCTTTATTGTAGTCATGAATATTCTACCTCAACCATTGAATGCGCTAGATATCTTAAACATTTTTATAGAGGAACATCGTATTTGTAGTCCTTTAGACTTCGAAGCCGATGTAACTATTATACTAAACTTTAATACAACAGTCAGTGATTGGAGATGTGCCAGAGACCTCATGCGCTGGAGGCCTCTTTCTCATTTTTTGAATGCCGAATTTAACCTCAGCCTATCAGAAGAACAGTGGAAATCGGTCCTTACACCTGCCCGAAAAAGGACCTTGCGAGAGGTATGCGAATTGATTGCCAACCATTGTTCTTTTCCAACCGTTACTCCCGTTCGATTACTTGGAAATTCTTGTTTAAGTGCGGCAGTATTTGTCACGCTAAAAAAGTATTTAGCGCGAAGAGGTGTCCAAGTTGATAATCTAAAACCCTCAACGCTTATTGCTCCCTATCTCAATGATCATTTTTCTGAAATGATTGAACAAATAGGAATCCTAGCGCGAGGGAATAAGGTTTTTGAGGTATTCGATTATGCTTCAACATCGCATCTCAATAAATCCTTTTTTAATTTAGTCTCCCCTCGAGTTGCATTAGAGACTGGATCTATACTGACATTTCGAGATGTAGTAGAGAAAATTATCGCTGTAAATGATCCCTATAGTTCTCCTAAATCCTAGCGAGCGCTGTTCAATTTATACCTGACAAACTTGATTACTTTAACCTTCACCTCACCAATGAAACAATACATTTTACTTCTAACCCTACTTGGTACATTTACGCTACATGCTCAAGAACACGTTTTTACCTCTCGTAAAGGCCCCAAATTTTTACCTGGTCATTACGATATCACAATAACGGTTCAAAATGACACCTTGAAGTACGAACTATTTAATCACTGGTATTCCAGATCCTATGCTCAATTGCGAAATGTATCCATTCCCTTAAGCGACATCCACAAAAAAGATAGTATTACCTTCAAAATAACCAAAAAAGGCATTCATCTAACGGATAAAAAATTTGGTATTACTAAAACAGTAAGGCGTAAAAACCTGTGTGATTCGCTGGAAGATATGAGAAAAATATCCTATGCGTATGAAATCGCGCAAGACAACAACCTAAGGCATTATGAGCTATTTAAGTCTGCTGATTTACAGCTATCGGAAGCAGCCTTTCGAGCAAAAGTGAATGAAAACCTATTAAATAAAAGGGAGAATGAGTGACAAAATGATTCCATCTCAACCGATCAAACACTGTGACGAATGCGACAGCGCATACTATGTACATACTTCAGCTATGGAGGGGCTATGCCCTGCTTGTACTCATGTCTTGTACGGATATCCCGACTGTGACCATCTATTTGAAGCAAATCGCTGTATCCGTTGTTATTGGGATGGTAGTAGGAGTTCCTATATAAATTCGATACTAGAAACAAAGAAAAGGTAAACACAGCGTTTACCTTTTTTATTTTGTATTGTTATAGTTTGCTCTTACTTCTAAAACAAACGATTATGTAGATTATCAAATTTATACTTGAAAAACTTGATGATCTGGAGCAACTAGTTATCTCTAATAACAAAGAGATTCTATCTGTTGAAGAACTAGAGAAATACACGGAGTTTAAAAAATTCTATATAACACTAATCATTTTTTATCCGTTTTTCTAAAGAATCTTTTCTTTCAAGTTTGGGTTACCAATTATATAATCTATTTTTGAAAGACAACCTAATCACCAATCTATTTATGTCAAATTTAGCTTCTGATCTTTTATTTGGAGTCGCGGTAGCCGATGCACTAGGAGTTCCTGTAGAATTTAAAAATCCCACAGAAATCAATATGACTTCGGTACAATCCAATTACCAAGATATTCCCAATCGCTTTGCTCCTTTTGGTTCTTGGAATAAACCCGTTGGTACCTTTAGTGATGATTCCTCCCTTACTTTTTGTACAGCAGAGTATTTAGCAGCTGGAGAAACAGATTTAAACGACCTGATGGATCGCTTCAAAGATTGGTTAAAAAATGGCTATTGGACCGCAGACGGTCATACCTTTGACGTTGGAAGAACAACACTATTGGCCATTGAAAACTTTAGAAATGACTATAATTGGAGAACAGCTGGTCTAAATACCGAACGCGATAACGGCAACGGTTCATTAATGCGCATAGCTCCTTTACTCCTACCCTTGTTATTTGATGATACTATAAGTAATCCTTACCAATACATTAGTAATTTTAGTAGCTTGACTCATGCTCATCCGATATCAGTTGACAGCTGTTTTATTTATTTGATGTATGCAAAGCACCTCTATTATTCTAAAGATGCCTTAATCGCTTTTGTAAGGTTAAAAGAAGAATTAACCTTGAAATATGATAATAATGATGTGTTTAAACGCATTTTTTCAGATGAGTTTCTATTACTAGATCCTAGTATATTTAATCCGAGTGGTTTTGTAGTAGGAAGCTTAGAAATTGCTTTACATACCTTGCTCACAACAACAAGTTATGAAGAGGCTATTTTAAAAGCAATCTCATTAGGGAAAGACACAGATACTAATGCTGCTATAACAGGCGCTTTAGCTGGGATTTTATATGGATATGATAGTATTCCTTTACATTGGGTAGAAACGTTGAAACGAAAAGAGGATATTGAAGTATTAGCGAATCAACTAGACTTAACCTATAAAAAATAACATTTTGAATTACATCACCCTAAATGATCTAACAGAGCATAATCCTTCCAATCTTTACATCGGCAAAGGAAACCCCAACAGTACTATCTTATTTATAGGAAAAGAAGCAGCTATTGATCAAAGCACAAATACAGATGTTTATAACCGAGATATTAAAAACAATAACCTTCAATGGATTCAGAATAGTAAGGATCATACAACGCAAAATGACATACAAAATTGGTCTCCTTTATATTTAAACCAAAACTATAACCCTTTGTATCCTTACAAGGGTCAACTAAATAAAATTGAAAAAACAACTAAATCAGGTATCGGAAATGGAGGTACAAACTCTACCTGGTTTTACTATCAAAAATTAATTGATGCAGTTTTTTTTAATCATGTTAAAAGTGAATATATTAATTTTCATGAGAAGGCATTTCTGACTGAGTTAAGTGAAGCATCCGCCAAATACAGTAAAGATGTAGACAAATATGATAGACAACTCAGTCTAACTCAAAGACAGGAATTTTTAACCCATGAATTTTATCAAAACTTTCCTATTGTCATAGTAGCAGTTGGTCATTATGTTCGCGATCATCAAATTGATATTGAAAAAATATTCAATGTAAAATATGATTCCGAAACAGGAATAATTCCTATTGGTAAATCTAATTTCATTAATATTCATTATGATGATATTAATCAACCCAAAAAGCTAGTTATTCATACCAATCAACTAAGTATGGGAATCTCAAATGAATTAATTTACGAGCTTAGTTTGATTATAAAAAAATTCAAGGCTAAACTATAAACTGAATCAAAAAAATACCAACTTATTTATTCACAACCATTTATATCGTTTACTTTTGAGTAATTGATGTAAAAAAATTTAATTTTCACAAGAATACCTAATGGATAAACATGAACTTTTAAAAGATTTCCTAGATACCTGGCCTATAGAACGCTTAAGAACAATGTCATTAGATCAATATACCAACCTTAATAAAGAAGACTCATTTTGTTATTGGTTGGAACAAAGAACAAATGAACTTGGAGGAATTACAGGAGGATCATCATTTAAATTCGGAATTTATAAACGCAATAATAAAGAAAAAGAAATCTCAACTTCAAACGGTTTGACAGATGGAGAATATGCTTGGTTTGATAAATACGGTAAAACTAGAGATGAAGCTTTTGAAACAGTAAAAAATATTATTATTCAAATTGCTGAATTTGCAACAAATGGAGAATTTGAGAAAATAGAAGAAATTGACTTAGGGGAAACAACTAAATGGAAAATTGCATTTATGTATAGTGATTTTCAGTTAATAAATACATTTAGTAAAGATATGGTTTGTTCTATACTAGATTTTTTACAAATTGATTATTCTTACGATGAGAGTCGATTTTCCCTTAGTAATAAAATACTCTCTCAAAAAAAAGAAGAGGAAGATTTTTTTGAATTTGGAAGTAAATTTTGGAATGAAATATTGATTTCACAAAGTTTAAAAAAAGTACTTATTAAATTAGGGAATAGAGTATTTCCTTATTTTGAAATACTAGATAAAATTATTGAGAATTTTAATCTTGAACCTAATAATGATAAATATTATTTTAGCTACAACAGTAAAGAATTAATTTTTACAATTGGACAACGATACATCTGGAATCTTACTAAAAATGAATACAAATATATTTCTCTAAGCAAAGATGAAGAAATAGCTGAAATTTTTGGTCGTGAAGGTCAAGAACCTGAAGCTTATCTCAATTTCTCTGAAAACCCTGAAAACTTTTCTAAGATTCTTGATAGAATGTTGATTCCTATTAATAACGAATTAAAAGGTACCATTAAAGCAACTCATCGAAATCAAAATAAAAAAGATTTACAAGAATTAGTTTTTAACAAAGAGTTTAGAAATAAGATTTTAAGTAATAAACGAAGGCTTTTTATACAATGGTTGAACAAGCAATTTGGAGAAAAGAACGGAACTAACAGCTCTTATGTGAGAGCAATGGATATTTTAAGTGAATTATTGAATGTTGATCTATTTACAATTTCTGAAATAGAATATTTCAAGGATTTGTATCAAGATTTAATTCTAAATCAACAAGATGAATCTGGTAAATATTATTTTGAAAAAGCAAAATCTTATGGTAAAGACAGATATTATTCTACTTCAATACAAACATATATCAATTTTTTACTATCAACATCTAATCAAGTAAATGAACCTATTTCTATGGATATTAATATTCCTCTTAATCAAATACTCTACGGTCCTCCAGGTACTGGAAAAACATACAACACTATTAATAAAGCAGTTCAAATTGCCAATCCAGGTTTTAAAATTGCAGAAGCATTAACTGATCAAGAAAAAAGAAAAGCTATAACCCAGGAATACAAAAGATTAGTAGATAAAGGACAAATTGTATTCACTACTTTTCATCAAAGTATGACCTACGAGGATTTTATTGAAGGAATTAAACCCGTTATAGAAGAAAATGAAGAAGGGGGAAAAAGCGTTATTTATGACATAAAAGATGGCATATTTAAAGCGATCTCAATACAGGCGCAACAACCTCATTTAAAAAAATCAGAAGAATTAACTAGCTATACTTTTGATGATGCATTTAACGACCTTGTTTTAGAAGCCAATCAAAATTTTGAACATAACGAGCAATTATTCTTGCCTATCCAAACCAAAAATCTTGGTTTAAAAATAACTGGAATTTCAGATAAAGGTAATTTAATTCTAAAACCGATTTATTCTGAAAACGCAAAAGAATATACCGTTTCTTATTCACGTGCGGAAAAATTACAAAAGGCCTATCCCGATTTATCTGTAATAAAAAACATAGACAAAGAATTTAGGGCTGTAATTGGAGGTTCAAATTCTACGGCATATTGGGCTGTAATGAATTACATAAACAATAAAATTAATACAGAAAAAAAATCACTAGCAACAGAGCGTCCATTGCCACAAGATCCACATGTATTAATCATTGATGAAATCAACCGAGGTAATGTCTCTCATATTTTTGGTGAACTAATTACTTTGATTGAGGAAGATAAACGTTTAGGCAATAATGAAGAAATAAAAGTTATATTACCCTATTCTAAAGAGCCTTTTGGAGTTCCTTCTAATCTCTATATTATAGGAACTATGAATACTGCGGATCGAAGTGTGGAAGCACTAGATACGGCTTTACGTAGACGTTTTATTTTCGAAGAAATGCCACCTGAGTACGATTTGGAAGGTTTGCAACAAAACCTGTATGGTTATACTGCTTCTGAAATATTAAAAACTATCAATAGGAGAATTGAAAAATTACTTGACCGAGATCACCTCATTGGTCATGCTTATTTTATCAACAAAGATGAAACAACAATCATAGCATCTTTCTACAAAAACATTATTCCTTTGCTTCAGGAATACTTCTTTGGTGATTATGGAAAAATCGGATTGGTATTAGGCGCTGGATTTGTTGAAGCAATTGAAAATAAATCTGTTTTTGCCTCATTCAATTCTGCGGATTATTCGCAATTTGAAGAAAGAGAATCTTATAAGATAATCGATCACAAAAAAAATACTACAGCATTTAGAGAAGCTATTAACTCACTAATGAACTAATTGCACTGTGAATAAAGAAAATAAAATCACCGTTTTTGAACATGAAAAGCACGTATTTAATTTAAACAATACAGCCGAAAAATTGTTGCATGATGCCTTGGAACTGTATCATGGTGATGGTACGCCATTTTTTAAATTAATCCGAAACGGTGTACAATTCAATGAACATGTAGGTGTCATTCAAATTGGAAAAACAACAATTGAGGTTCTACCTAAAGCTGATCAATCCGGTGAGAAAAAATGGAGAGATCTATTGATTGGAATGATTAAAACGGTTTGGGGATTTGATGTAAAAACAACTGGTTCTAGCACTCTAAAACTGAAGTCAAATTCAATTTTAGAGCTGTATTTTGAACTATTTATTTCTGAAGTGGAATACTTGCTTCATCGAGGATTGATTAAAAAATATCGCAAGCAGGAAGGAAATCAAACATCTTTAAAAGGGTCTTTACAATTTTCACAACACATTGCTCAGAACCTTGTACACAAAGAGCGTTTTTATGTCAAACACACACAGTATTCAACGGCACATATCTTACATGAAATTATCTTTAAAACAATTAAATTACTAGCTAATACCAATACTAACGTTGCACTAAAAGGAAGGATAGCTTCTCTAATGATGAACTTTCCTGAAATGAAAGATTGTAAAATTACGTCATCAACTTTTGACAAGCTTGTTTTTGACCGCAAAAGTAAGCCTTATGAAAAAGCGATTGAAATTGCTAAACTATTACTTCTTAACCATCATCCTGATGTAGTAAAGGGAAGAAATAATGTTTTAGCCCTAATGTTTGACATGAATAAGCTATGGGAGCAATTTATTTTGGTAACATTAAAAAAGAAACTAAAAACACATCAGGTCTCCGCTCAATTATCCAAAAAATTTTGGCAACCTATTGAAGGCTATTCATCTACCCTACGACCTGATATTGTTATAAAGCATAATGAATCAAAAGAAATCATTGTGCTTGACACCAAATGGAAGAATATAAATAATTCGAATCCTTCCTCTGAAGATTTACGTCAAATGTACGTCTATCATCGTTTTTATCAAGCCAATAAGGTAGTTTTATTATATCCTTCAGATAAGCATCAAATTAGAAAAGGAAACTATTTTAATTCTACTATCCAAGGTGAGCTATCAGATAAAGTATGTAGCATGATGCAAATTGCCACAGGTGATACAATACAAACTTGGCAGGAGGAGATTGTTGAAAATATACAGATTTATCTTGGTGTTTAATTCTACTTAGAAACCAAATCATCATGCGCATTGAATATACGAAGTGTGTTTCACCCTTTGAGTAATGACTGAAAGGCTTTAGTTAAATCAACAGCATTAATATGCTCCAGCAAGTATTTATTTGTTGTCAGAATATGCCCGTTTTGATGTTTATTACTTTTTGCTAAGGATTTAGCATCTGCTACATTTAACTCAATTGCTTTAAGTATCCCTCCTTGCTTATCAAATATCACAACTACTAGTACATCAAAATCCCAACTTCTAAATACGTTTAAACTGGTAGATTTAATTTTATCTAGTTTTCTAGATTTAACCTGAATAAGTTTTCCTTCTTTAGTCTCTACATCTGCGCTTTTACAAGAAGCTGGTAATTGTTTACCTTTATAATAATTTGCAACTAAAAGTTCTGCAAATTCTCCAACTTCATTTGAAGTACCTCCCATAGCCTCTACTAATTCAGTACTTGTCTTATTATATTTTTTCCAAAGTACAGCAAGCTCTTTAAATTGAATATCCATATTTAACGCTGTTTTTTTTTCATTCTTTTGAAAAGTACAACTATAATTACAATTAAAACTAATTATTCTGCTTCATAAACAGAAAAGACAAACAAAAACTCCTCTTTTATTCATTGACTAAATCCTCAATACTATCTGCCACTTTCTTCGGAATCCCCTCCTCGTGCCACCAAGCATAAATCACTTCACTCAGTTGTTTTTCATTGCCAGCTTCTGGTAGTAGAATTAAATGATCGCCGCTCCCATTAGAAGCAATCGCTATTGCATTAGCGGGAAAATTGCGCCACGCTTGGGCTTGTTTCGTTTCTAAACCAATGTGATTACATGTTCTGCTGATTCTTTTCTTATCAGATCGATCAAAAAAAGGATATAACTGCCAATCATCCTCTTCGGTTGATAGTTCTCCCCCATTTTCTTGCATCATTTTAGCTTTAAAATCATCAGGAAACCAAACACCTAATTCATCTTCTGTCTGTTTAATATAGGTAAGTTCAATTGGAAAGGGCATAATCATTATTTTTTTGAATGAATAAATTTATTTCTTGCTATAGCTATTCAATACTAGATAGAACATATCGAAATCCCGCTTGTATACAGGACATACAACTGCGAATAACACAATTAAAAATCAACATAACGAACAACATCAAGAAGAAGATAATCACTCAAATCCGCAGCACTAATGAGTATTCTTTGTCGTTTATTTTCTCCCCTTTCGTAGTTTGCTTTTTCCAACAAGCTCCAATAAAATTCATTTTTATGAACAATTAGTTCTAAATCGGTAGTAGGAAGGTTTAAATATGCTTCACCTAAATCGTAGAGAGCACAAACCGTTGTATTTTGAAAGGGTTTTACTTTTCCTTTAGGAAAGTTATCTGTACTGATGATGTTCATTTTTTCATCGAGGGCAAAACCAACACAGTACTTTACATTTTCAAGAGGCTCAAAATAATAATCTATTGTATATTTAGCTCGACACTGCGTTAGATCCATTGTAGGGACTCTGTGTTTAAAATCATCTGCTCGATCTAAATCAACAATTTCTAATGTATAAAAATTCAAATGCTCCAAAAAATACGCATTTGTGTTCTTCAACACGTGTTCTTTAATACAAGCTTCTACAGCCGAGAACTCGCGCTTTACTAAATTGATATCATTGTGACCTAAAATATCCAATATTTCCGTTGTATTATGGGGTGAAAAAGAATATTGATACCCAGGGCAACGCAAAGTAAAAGGAATACTTGCAAATGTGCCAGTCAAAAGTTTTTTATCACATTGGGCAAATGAAGAGCTAGAAAAAAATATAATGATTAGAAGTAGTACATAATTCAACTGTGGTCGATAACTGGTATGCGGTTGTTTATTCGATTGCATAATAGCGTGCATTGATGATGTGGATACTAAAATAGTTGAACCTTATACTTTAGCATCTATCGATACTAATTTTCCATTTTCAGGAAATAAGATAGCTCCTTCCTCACTCGATACGTCAAAAAAACCAACCCCGTGTTTTGCCGCTAATTCATACATTTTATTGTATGCCTCTTCTGCTACAGACCACGCAAAAGCAACATAGATGACATCTTTTCCAATACAGTAGTCAGATTCATAAGCACCTTCAAGATCTTCGTCCTCTATATCATTTCCATTCATATCCGGAAATGTTTTAATCATTTCTATATACCAATTGCTTAATTCGAGAGCGGTATTTTTTGGATCATCATAACCGTGATCTTCTGTCCATGTTGTTTGATGATCATACCATTTCATAAAATCAGTTCTATACTTGGGTGCGGCTTCTTTTTTAAAAACCATTAAGTCATAACTCATATTCTTGGAGGTGTTTTTTAGTACTACTGAATGTTATACTTTTAGATAGCCTATTTCAATATGCAATGTCAACTGAAATAGATCTCTTTGATTATCTTCTAAATGTAGAAAAATATAAACGATTATTGCTAAAAAAGACCTTTATTTTCCTTTCCACTACCTTGCCTCCTATCCCAATCCTACCTCTTATTTTTACTTTTGAAGCTTTGAAGTTTGAGCAAGCTACTATTTGGTTTAACGCATACACTCAATGTTCAACAGTTTCAACGGTTACTTTATGGGTGCTGTTTTTATCTTTCAAGGTCTTCTATAAAATTCGCAGTATTGAAATTTCGCTCCAGAAAGTTATACCCTAAATCATACGTTATAGCCTCCCTATCTTCAAATTCAAATTTGTAAAACTGTCCGTCAGTTACCACATTGTTTATTTCATATTTATGTGTTCTTGCTTCATTCGGATCTGGTCCCCAATAGTCAAAATTACGAGTAAAAACAAGCTTGTATTGCGCAGTAAATGATTTGTCTATTTGTTTTGCTTTTTTGAGTTCCGTCCAAAGGTAAAAACTTTCTGATTTGGCAAGTGGTAAGACGAAATTATCCCTTTTAAAAGTGAACGTATGTAACTTAGGATAGAAAGGTTCATCATAAGGCAATGGGTTAAGATGCATCACATCGTGAATATTCGAAAGTAACATATACGCCCATATCAACTCCTTGGTTCCTGCCATTCCATAATCGCCAATTGTCTTAACAATCTTTCCATTTTGAATGAAGGTAGTTGTCAGCGTTTGGTCATCTGTATGATCAACGGCATAGCTATTCTCAAGTGCTAAGGGATTTGCTTTTCTGAACTTGTCAAAAATAGTTTGCGTTGTTTGACGGTCCAGATGCCCTGTGAAAAAACCAAGCGATTTTACATAACCTTCGCCTTGAAATAAAACATGTCCTTCTCTAGTGACTGAAATATCGAGTATTGGACATCCGCCATAACAACCCGAGCTAGAAAAGATGATTTGATCAAAATCGGGTAAAGTGTCTAAGTTATAGGTAAGTCTCTTATATCGAATAATTGTACTATCGTTACTTGCAAGCTGTAAGGTATCATTTCTTTTAGCAATAAATTTCCATTGGAATGCCCAATTACGAGTCACCAGACTTTTAATATGAACACTGTCTTTATTGACTTGATAGGGCACCGTATTTCCTAAAAATTGTCGCATTCTCCTACCCGTCATGCTATCTAGTTTTTCTTGATAAAATCCCAAATAAAAAGCGATACTATCCTTAGTTATTGTCATTCCTAGAGGTAAACGAAAGAATTCTAGTGGGAAATCATCCACAAGACTTTTATCTATAATTAATTCCCAATCACCAACCAGCATTTCTCTTACTTGGTTATCTGCCTTTTGTTGCTCCTTTCGCTGATTACATCCTAAAAGTATAATCGTGAAAATAATAAAAAGAATTGTACGTATTCCCATAATTTAAACTGGAATTGTGGTTTTTATTTAATTGAGTTATAAGCGTAGTGAGCTCTACGAGATCTAATTTCGTAACCGTTTCTAAAGTAACCTTTTTATCAAAGTTGATCACTAATACACCTTTATTGTCTTCTTCATATCCAACTTGATGCGAGGTGAACTGAATTTTTTTAAAAGAGAATTCCGTTACTTTATCCTTAAACCAGTTGTAATCCGCTATATAGATTAGTTTATTATCCAAGATAGTGATTATCTCTTTTCCACACGTATTCCACAAGGCAATTCGCAACATAAAATAAAAGATTAACCCACCGAGAAGTAAAGCAATTAGATTAAAAAATTTGAACGATTCACCATTGACAATATTTACGACAAATCCACCTATAGGCAAAGCAGCTGAAAGGAATGTAATGATGTACAAAATTACACGAGCAAAAAGCGTACTCTTCTTCACTTTCAGTACAAATGTAGTATCATTCAAGGTTATTTGATTCATAGCGGTCTATTCTTATACGAAATGAAAAACTGTCTTTGTTTGCTGTTAACATACAAAAATATCATAAATAACTTAAAAACAGTAGATGACAATTTGAAATGTAAAATACTCGTTTTCAAACATTAATCTATTAAAATTCATCCGTTGATTTTCATTTGAATTACGTTGAAAAAGTACTCAAAATCGATTACCACCTACAAATACTAGGACCTAAATTGTTATTTCACAAAGCACAACCACATACATCATTCGATTTAGCTATTTAAAGCACAATCTTATCTATTATTTCGAAATTCACTCCTAATTAGTAAACTATTTTTTACAGCGACTGTTGTATGTCTCTTAGTTAACGATCACTTTTTACTTTAGTTTCACCTGCAACAATTCCATCCATTTTGCTCGATCATTAACTACAAAACGACATTCTTGATCCGCTAATTTCACCTTTAAACCGTTGTCAATCACCCCCATGGTTCTGCAAGGTTGGATGGTTTGCACATCGGCAAAGGCAATGCGTACCGTTTTCTTTGTAAAATTAAACTTGTGTGAATGGAAGAGTAAATAGTCTTGAGTTATCCCCAGTTTTCCACCAACGGCCTGTCCTTTTAAAAACAAGTTGGCAACGCCATAAGCTTCTAAGACTTCCCCTTCTTCTAAGGGTAAATCTAATTTAAGTAAGATTCCCTTAGTCATCTTCTCGATAAAGAAGTAAAACACCAAGGAGAAAAATACACCAAAAAGCACCCCTTTTATTAAATAGTAATACCATGCAACTAGGCTACGATCAAATAGCCAATCCAATAGTACCCCCAAAAGAATATACGTTACAATAACTAAGCTTACAATCTTGATGGCGTCTTTTTTGCTTACCCCTAAAGCATCTGCTCCAATTTTCATATTTTTTCGTTTAATGGTTTTTCAAAGATACGGATAAGATAATGTTAATTTTTATAAAAATGCAACATAACTACCAAAGGATAGCAAGTGGAAAATTGAAGCTATTTTATGCGTGAAAAGGCAATTTCTATTTTTCAACGTTAAACACCGAGCTATTTCCCCTTTTGGGATATAAATAAGTATAATTTTGCTGTTCAAACAAACCTAGGGCCTTTTTAAAACGCTTTTTTATGGCTTCCTTTTTACTATTTCGGATTAACGACAAAAGTTTTAAACTGCAAAACAGAGCAAAGTCAGACACTTGTAATCGGCAATACAACCACAAAAAAAAGTCAAGCAGTAAACTACTTGACTCTTTTATATAATTTAAAAGCGAAACGCCTTCGTTTAAAAACGTGTCCAATCTGAATTTACTTGATAATCCAAGATAGGATCCACATCATTTTGGGTTTTAAATTGTCCGTAAAAAGCGGCTAAATCAGCTTCAACCTGTTGACGGGTAATCTCCACTAGTTGGGCATTAAAGTCGTCCATTTGCAACACAAATTGAAAGGCAATAACGCGAGAAAGCATCTTGCCTATAAGCAACATATTGCGTTGTTTTACAGCACCATCCACTGTAAAATCGAAGTACGTTCGAAATAAATCCACACTTAGATTTGTGCGTTCATACCCTTGTAAAAAGCGATATAAATTGGTTTCCTTCGCTTTTCGCATCAACTTTACAATACCTTCCGCAATTTGTGTATACAGCATCTCATTGGATCCCTCAAAAATTTGGAAAGGTCTACAATCAACTAAAGATCGCCCTGCAATATGGTCCAAGCGATACCCATTTGCGCCTGCTAATTGCAAGCTAATTTGAGCCGATTCTTGCATTAAATCCGTCACAACCGCTTTGAGCACATTCGCCTCAATACTCATCGAAGCCAAGTCGTTCTCAATGCCACTAGTCGCTACACTGAAAATACACATCCCTGAACATAGCGTGTAAGCTGCTTGAATCTTGGCAATTTGATTTTTCACGGAATCAATACTCAATAGCGGAACTCCTCCTACTTGTCTTTCTTGACAATGCGCCAGTGATTCATCTAATAGCCTTTGAATAAAGCCCAACCCCATTCCAGGAAATTGCAACCTACTGCGGTGTAGCGTATCGAGCATTAATTTAATTCCCGTACTTTCGGTTACTAATTTTTGTTCTGAAGGAACAGCAATATCAATTTCATTAATACCATAGGGAATCGCATACAGTCCAAGGTTATTGTAGCGATGCGTCATGGGGATATGTTGTTCCGCTCTGTTGTTTTCAGAAACAAAAAAGTCAATATCACGAGATAATTCGCCATTGGGTTTGCACTCTCTTGCCGTTACTAACCAAAAGTCAGCCGCACCACTCAAACCTTGCCAGTGTTTTTGTCCTTTAATGTGAAACATGTCTTCTTTCTGCTCAAAAGCCGTTTTCATATTCAAGGCATCACTACCATGGGCTTTTTCCGTAATCATCAAACCTCCCATGGCCTTATTTTCCATAAACTGATGAAATACGCGTTGCTGTACAGCTGGTTGGCCGTACTTCGCTAGAGGTTCTAAAAAAAGCGCAATGTTAATCCCAAACATCAACGACAAGGGCAACGACTCATACGAAGCAGCAGCAAGTATTTGCAAGCATTCTTTTACTTGTACTCCTCGTCCACCGTGCATGGTCGGAATAGCCACTGCCAATGGCTTTTCCTCCATGATTTCCTCCATTAATTCAGCTGGAAAATCACGGGTTAACCCCATATCGTTATAATTGTATTTTTCGCGAAACAAATACTTCAATCGCTTCTTGAATTCTGCGATATAGGTACTAAAATCGATGTGTTCTATTACTGCATGCATAACTATCTCCTTTTTTTCAATTAAAAAATCTACAGCGGTTTGACAGCTTCCTCCCCTATGTGCTGAAAAATCGATTAACGATTGGCTCATCTATAAGGACAAAAACGATCAAACATCACTTTGAACAAATTTAAGGAGCTGATTGCGAAACAAATATGATAGTTTAGATTAAAACTAGGACAAATCGTGCATCTTTAGCATACAACTAAAATTATATCTTCCTGTATGCTGAAGGAGTAATTCCTACGTGTTTTTTAAAAAGTCGAGCAAAATAAGACGGATCGACAAAATCGAGTTCATAAGCAATGGTTGCAATGCTTTTATTGGTTTCCAGCAATAACAGTTGGCTGTGAATAATGGCAATTTCTAAAATAAGTTGCTTGGATGATTTTTGATACACAGCAGAAACACAGCGATTCAAGTAATTAATTGACACTTTGAGTTGATCCGCATAAAAATCGACGGTCTTGTGCTTGCTGAAGTGCAAATGAACGAGTTGTTTGAACGCAATGGCAATCTCTTGCCTACGCTCAATGGGTGTCGTCGAATCTGACAGTTTAATCACTTTCAATGCAATGGTTTTGAACAAGCTTTCATACAGCTCTTTATAGGGTTTATCGCTGTGAATTTCACCATATAATAAATCAAGTAGACTACTAAGTGCCGCACTGTTTTGCGCATTGAGGTTGAGCAACGGAGAGATAGTAAAAATATTTAAAATCTGTGTTTCGCGAAACATGGAAGTCATTGCGTGTTCTTTAATCAGCACACAATACCCTTCCGCCGATTTGTCTACAGATTCAATGGCTGAAATATAACCATAGTTACACAGCAATACCGCAGGCGCCTCTACCGTAAACGTAGTCGAATCAATTCGTTGGGTAAAATAGCCTTTCGTTAGGTGAATCAATAAATTGTACCCAAAGAAAATAGGCGGAATTGGAATTTTGAGGTAAGGTGCAATATCCTTAAGAGAAAAAATTTTAATCGGAGTACGGATATAGATCAAATGATTCCTACTCATGTCCATGAACTTGGAAACAAACTCATCTGCATTAATTTGATTGTCTATCATACGTAATGGTATTTATTCAAAGTTCAGCAATTGAATTGAATTAACCATCAAAAACAGGCTTTTTTTCGTTATTTGTAAGGAAAATGAAGCGGAGTTTGAACGAGTGCTCGTATACGCAAAGTCGCTTTTATTCTTGCTTTTCTTTCGTTTCTAAGCCGTTATATAAACAAGGATAATCCCCCTGTGATGAACAAGGGGGCTCATATTAAAAAAAGAATCACTCCTTTCAATTGCTCAGGAGTTCTCTTGACTTAGGCTTGTTTATCATTTTTTCCAGGGCGTTTTCTAGGTCTATTGTTGCGTTTATTTCGCTTCTTAACCTGCTTTACTTTTGCCTCGGGTTGCGGTTCTGATAAAGGAAACGTAGTTGACAGCACAGGAATTTTAATGCCAATTACCTTTTCTATCTTTTTTAACTCTTTGATTTCATCTGTTCCACAAAAAGAAACTGCAACACCTGAAGCCCCTGCGCGTCCGGTACGTCCAATGCGGTGTACGTAACTTTCGGGAATATTGGGTAATTCGTAATTTACTACATGAGGTAATTCCTCTATGTCAATACCTCGAGCGGCAATATCTGTAGCAATTAATACCCGTATCTTATTCGCTTTAAAATCGCTAAGCGCTCGTTGTCGAGCATTTTGTGACTTATTACCATGGATAGCAGCAGCAGAAAGCCCCATGCTCACCAATTTTTTTGCCAATCGATCTGCTCCGAACTTCGTTCGTGTAAACACTAAAGAACGCTGGATGGACGCATCCTTCAATATAGAAAAAAGCAAATCTAGTTTGTCGTCTTTTTCTGCAAAATAAACACCTTGTTCAATCGTTCCAGCAGTAGAAGAAACTGGAGATACATGTACTTCTTTCGGATTCCTTACGAGTTGCATGGCTAATTTTTTAATCTCTGGAGGCATGGTTGCCGAGAAAAATAGCGTTTGTCTTTTTGTGGGGATCTTGGTAAATATTTTGTTCACATCTTTGACAAATCCCATATCCAACATACGGTCAGCCTCATCTAGTACCACAATTTCTACGTGTTGGAGTGAAATCAACTGTTGATTTAACAAATCCAACAAACGACCTGGAGTTGCGATAACAACGTCCACACCCCGTCTAAGTTGTCCTACTTGTTTGTGTTGAGACACTCCGCCAAAAATAGCCACGTGTTTTATTTTTAGTTGTGCCCCATAAGCTTTAAAATTCTCATCAATCTGGATGGCTAACTCCCTTGTAGGGGTTAAAATAAGCGAACGAATTCCTTTTTTAGGGTTTACTTGCTGCTGTAACAGCTGTAAAATGGGAATGGAAAAAGATGCTGTTTTTCCCGTCCCCGTTTGGGCACATCCTATGATATCATGTCCTTGTAAAATAAATGGGATACTCTTTGCTTGTATTGCAGTAGGTTGATCATATCCTATTTTCTCAATTGCATTTAGGATGGGTTGTATTATATTTAATTGTTTAAAAGTCATAGTCGATGGGCTGAAAACCCAGTATTTCCAATACTCCATTGTATCAGGTTGAAATAACTTGGAGTAGTTAACTTATTTCACCTCTTTTTTCATCTTACAAAGAACGAGTTTCTTCAGCTAACTTTTGCAAATGGCTCCTTTTATTTTGCTTTGTCCACCTTATACCCATCAAAATACGTCACTTAGAGTAAAGCTTCTCACTCGTGTTTTTCATCAAAAAACCATCTACCATACAAAGAGGTATCCTTTTACAAAGCATTTTTACCCCTTGTTACATTGATAACTAACAATTTAAGCAAGCAACTAACTAAACAAGAAATACCAAAATTACTTGAGCGAAGTCAATTCAATAAAAGAAAAATAATGCGTGCTGATTATGATCAATTTACGTTAAGTCTAGAAATGACAGAAATTGTAAGAAATAATCTTTATCAAGATTTCTCTAAACAAACGATCAAAGTAAACGATTTACTAGATAGAAGTTTTTCAATAAGTATAAAAAAAATGATAGTATTATAACAAAGGGTTAGTATCTTTTATCAAATCCTAACCCTAATTTTATTTTACATAACGCTTATAAAACAGATAGTTCTATAAAAAAATAGTTACTTTCAATAAAGTTTCACAGTAATAACAAAATGACCAAATTCAATTTTATGATTACTATCAGTAATAGTACAAACAAACAAAAAACTATCCTTAGATACTTGTCGGTAATGAACCAGCGAGCTTAATTCTCTATAAACTGGGGTAGCTGTATTTAGAAATGTTTCTAAATTATCTACAACTAATTTTTTACTTTGGAGATCCTCTGCTTGAAGCTTAAAGAATTTTTCAATTCCCTCTAATAATCGATCCATTATAAAAACACCTGGCAC